>JBHHVX010000079.1:0-17611 GCA_046754505.1 Phycisphaerae bacterium
CGCACGCTCTCGATGCACACAATGTCCGGCCCCGATACCGCCGGCCCGGCGTGAGAGTGGGTGCACACCATTCTCCGGGCTAGGGTTTGAGGGCCAGAGTCCTCGATGAGTCTGCGAGGTGCCGGTGCATGGGGTCCCGGCCGGTGTGAATGGGAGAGCGAGGCCTTCCCGGCGACAGGAGGTTGCCATCCAGGTCAAGATCAGGGTGGAAGTGGACGGCCCCTTTTCTCCTCGGGAGTTGCCCCAGCGGGCCATGGTGTGGGCGACGTTGCCGCCGTCGGCGCCGCAGAGCTTGGCCAGATAAGGCGTGTGGGTGTCGACGCCGAGGGCGCGAAGGTCGGTGTCGGTGTCGGGGCCGACCGGCGGCCCGCCGAAGGCGGCTTCCATACCTCCCCCCCGGCTTTCAGAGCATGGCGACGAGTTCCTCAACCGACAAACCCATATCATCGACAAGACCGCGAAGCATCCCGGGTTTGAGATCGCGCCCCTTGTGGACCGGGATGACGATCCGCCGTTTGTCAGACACCCGTATATAGACGGCGTGACTGCCTCTCTGGCGATCGAACTCGAATCCAAGCCTCTCGGCGATCCTGATGACCTCGCGGGCCGTCAGCACCGGGAGTTTGCTCATATGGCGACCTCAACCGGCTTGATCACCAGGTCTTCCCGTGGGATCGGCTCGCCGTGGGCTTCGACGCTCTCCAGGTAGGCTTCTATGGCTTCCCGAATGTTGGCGACCGCCTCATCCAGCGAGTCGCCCTGAGAATGACAGCCCTTCAAGGCGGGACAGAAGGCGTGAAACCCCCCATCGGCCTCGCGTTCCAGGATAATCGTGTAGCGGTAGGTCACGGGTCTTGCTCCTTACCAGATAAGGGCAGTGACGTGGGCGGCCAGCAAACGCCGGTGTCGGCATGCGGAATCAAAACTGTGGCATGCCCCGTGCCCTATCTTCCTTCGCGATTCATCATTCTCTTCCGCCAGGCGTTGTACGTGGCGTCGCCGCCGGGGATGTAGTCGGCCATCACAAAAGCTCCTTTGCATCACAGGGGGCGGCGCCGCGCCCCCGCTTTCGGCCGAATCCAGCCGGTCGGGATGATACGCCTGGGCCGGTCAAGGAGCAAGGGGCGGTTTCGATGGGCGATTTCTTCGCCGCAGACTCGAGCCCCCAAGTTCGAACAACCTGGGCCACCCTGCCTAGCCGACTTCCTTCAGGTCGGCGACAAACTGATTTGCGGCACCAGCGAGGACTTCGGCACGCCGCTTGAGCCAGCTCTCGTAGTTGTCCACACTCATGGACGTGATGTCCTCGTCGATGAACTGCTGCCTCAGCTTGTCGCTTTGTATGTTGTATCGCTCGATGTAGTCTAAAGGCTTCTTGGCACTGATGCGGATATTGATGCCTTGCCCGATCACCGCTATGTTCGCGAGGGCGTCGATACTCTCGCCGTTATCCCAGCCCTGAAGCAGCTTTTTGGGAAAAACATGATGCCATTGCGGGCGGAAACCGGCGAGCACCTCTGCGCCCTCAAACCCAATGCGGTGCCCTTGCTGATCCCAGTCGTGGGCACCATTCCTATAGACGAGTAAATAGAGAAGGAAGCGCCCGAATCGCCCATCGCGGTAACTGCGCAGGAAGTCCTCGGACTCAAACCGCTGTTCGTGTTGCGGAAGGCGTCGGAGCAGCCGTTGCACCGCGCCCGTGAGCGCGTCTGCTTCGTTCACGTCGCGCAAGTCCTCTTCGAGCGACGTGGCGCTCGAACCACTGTATCGCGCGAACCTAGACGCCTGGACAAACCAATACATCGCCATAGCGAAGTTCGAATCGTCGTCAAATCGCTCGATCAAACTGGTCATGACCACCAAGGCCGCCTGGGTCGGCATCGGGTCATTGCTGAGGATGCCGTACTCACGAAAGCGGCGAATCAAACGTCCCCACGCTTTTTTCGTGCGCCCCCACGCTGGTTCAATCTGCTCACGTTGCCAGAAAGCTTCGTCAACCTCACGAAAACGCACGCGCCTGCATCCAATCCCCGTTAGAGTTCTGAACAACAGGTTGGGGTTTAACTCGAACCCGCCCTCGCCGAGCGTCTTGAGGTACGGCATGAAACTGTCGCGCACCCAGCCCGGGTTCTTGGCAGCAACAATACCCAGGTAGATATCCGCCTCGGTCACGCGCGTCCCGCGGCTGTTCAGGCGTGAGAATATCTCGACCACATCTTCCAGGTCGTGGTCGATGGTGATCGTAACGATGTCCTTCTCGCGTATCTTGCGCACGCGGTCCAAGCGCGTGTACACCTCCATCGCATCCATTCCAGGACACAAGTCGTCAGCCTTCACATCTCTGGCTAGTTTCTGCAACGTCTTCTGGTCTTCCTCCTTGGACGTGTCGAGAACGAGCAGCTTTGACAGCGGGATGTAGCGATTTCCCTTTGTTTGTCGGATGACCGCATTGGCGACCACAAAGAAGGGAGGCTCTTTCGCATGCACGTCGAAGCGCACATCGTAGCGCTTAAGGGTTTTGTTCCACTCATCTACTGAGGACCACCAGTACGGCTTGCGACCGAACAGGATGCAAAAGGTGGCCGTCCTCTGTTGGCCGTCAACAACCCATAAGGTCGGGGGTTGGGCATCGCGCGCGAGCTGCGGCTCCGTAGGTCTCCCGCTATTCCAGACGAGCAGGGTGCCGACGGGGAAGTCGTACCACATGGATTCGGCTAGGTCTCGAACTTGTGTGGGCTTCCACACGAAACCCCGCTGGAACTCTGGCACACTCCAGTTGTGACCGACCGCACGGTCCACGATTTCCTTGATCCGCACCGATTCATAGGCCATGGGTAATCTCACTGTCGGACAGGATGGGTAACGCAAGTTTACAGACTTGCGGGCTCGATCATTACGCCCCGATCGTCGCGCTGGCCGTCTCGCTCCAAGGGTACCGCTCTTGCCGTGGGTGCTGAGCCATCGTAGCACGTAATGTGTGGTCTTGCCACCCTCCGGGCCGGTAGACTGGGCCACGGCGGGGGAGCGGGTGCAAAGATAGTGGCGAATTGCGAACGACGAGAAGACGTCCGCCACGGGGGGCGTACGCTACGGCCCGGCGGGTCGAGCATACAGGAGTCCACCTGCCAGCAAGGGGTGTGTCACCGTCTGGCGGGCTCGGGCCGACAGTGGTCGCGGTCCGGGGCGTTGGCGATGACGGCCATGATGGCCCAGCGGCTGAACGCGAGTTGGAATCGCTTCCCGGCGACCCGCCCCCAGCAACGAGCCGCATAATCTGCCCGGATCGTGGGATGCACCTCATGACCTTCACCGCCGGTCGGCGATCCTTGATGCTTATCATTCCGAAAGTTAGAATCGGCTTGGGCCGCGCCGGGACGGATCGAAACGCTGCCAATGGGGTCGCGGCGTGCCCGGTGGGTCCGAGCAGGACGGCCTTCATCAGATCCGCCGACCGCGGCGAGGCGGGGACGTGTTGGCCTGCCGTGAGTTGGCGTTGCCAGCAGCTTGAGGACGCCCAAATCACGACTCAACAACGCCTGAATAGTGTCGTGGCGATTATTATCGGCAATTCGGTGGCGTCGGCAGGCGGAAACGGCCGTTGAA
The DNA here is from genome assembly GCA_046754505.1 of Phycisphaerae bacterium. Taxonomy (GTDB): domain Bacteria; phylum Planctomycetota; class Phycisphaerae; order UBA1845; family UTPLA1; genus JAPULF01. The sequence continues at coordinate 3,604 of JBHHVX010000079.1, forward strand.
GAGGGGTATGCCGTCCGGTAATCGGTCAGACCGGTGATTCTTGCTGATCTCCGTGCTGGTACGGCGGCATCCGCCTGCGGGACGCGGCAGCGGTGAGCGCGTGCCCGTCCAAGTACATCGGTTCCGTGCACCGGCCGCCTCGCGAGCCGGGAGGAATCCGCGCCATTTGGGAGTGCGTCAGGCAGGCGCCGGTTGCACCGGCGATCATTGACCTTCGAGGTTTTTGTTGATGAGTGTTGAGCCGGAATCGTCGGAACGGCAGGGAGCGGACATCCGGTTGGTGGCGCTGTATCGAAACGCGCGCCAGCCGGTCCGAGAGCTGACCCGATCGTTGACGTTGATGGGACGTGGCCGGGACTGCGACATCGTTCTCGCCTCGGACAGCGTCGGGACGGCCCACGCGGCGATCGTGCGACTCGGTAACGCGGCGTACGTCTGCGACCTCGGGGCGCCGACTGGAACGGTCGTCAACGGGCGAGCGATCCGCTGGGCAAGGTTGTCAGACGGGAATGATCTGATTCTCGGCCGGTTCCGATTCCGAATCGAACTGGGCGAATCCACCCTTGAGCCGACGGGTGAATGTCCTGTTTTCAGCCTGACTTCGGCCACGTCCGGCACGACTGCGACCGGTCGCGCGCCGGTGCTGATCGTCGGAAGCGCCGAGGGCTGCGATATCCGCCTTGCGTCGCAGGATGTGTCGCCCCGCCATTGCATGGTCGTCTGGACCCAGCACGGACCGGTGGTTCGCGACCTCGGAAGCGAAACAGGCACACGGCACAACAGCCGCGCCGTCACGCTCGGCCGGTTGCTCGCCGGGGATGCGATCGACGTTGGACCCCATACGCTGACATTCAAAATAAAGACACAAATAGACAAAAAAGAGACGTCCGACGCCTCAAGTGGAGACCGCTTGGTGCCGCCGTCCGCGCCCAGGAATTCCGCCGCGATCATTTCCGGACGGCTCGATCGGGAGCGTGTCCCCGCGCTGGATGAACTGTGGCCGTCACCGGAGCGGCTGGATGCCGCCGTGTCGTTGCACACCGAGACCGCCCGGGACCTGCGACTCTTGGAAAAGGCCTCCGATCGCATCGCTGCAACGGATGCTGCGATTGAGGATGCGGATGACGAGGCCTCGGCCCTGGCGGCGCTCAGCCGGGGGTCCCTCGGACGCGAGCAACAAGCCCGACAAGAGACGGATTCCTCCGTGCTTGCGACGCGAGACGAGAAGAGGCAGGCGTTTGGGGGCTCGGTGGAAGGCGTCACGACGGTTGTGGCGCAGGCCGTACGCTCGGGTCGAGCCCGCGTCAGTCGTGGGCGGTCGGGCGGCACGGCACTCGCGGACAAGTCCGATGCGGCTCGAATCCGCGAGCGAATCCTAAAGCAGGCGGCAGAACTCCAGCGGCGGCGGGACCTTGATCGCGGGCGGACGCTCATGCCGCCCACAGGTCGCGGACCGGTCGCGCCTCCGCCTTCGTTGGGTCCGGCAGACGAACCAACCCGAGGTATCCCCACACACCCCCGCGGACTCGACGTGGCCACCCCGCCCGCGCGCCCCGCCGAAGCGTCGATGCCGGCAGCCGATGCGTCGGCGAAGGCGCTGGCCGACCTGCGGGAGCAGGCGGCTCGGGAACGGGCCAAGATCGACCGCCTGACGCGGGAAGTGACCGAGCGCGAGGAGATGTGGCAGCGGCGGGCGGCGAAGCTCGAGATGGAACTCGCCCAGGCGCGAGATGAAGTCAAGGTCACCACACAAAAGCTGGCGCGCCATCTGGAACTGCACGGTACCGTCGAGGCGCGGACGCGCAAGCTCGATCAGCGCGTCGCGGAGCTGCGCGAACGCGTCGCCGGAGCGCAGGAAGCACTCGATGAGCGCGCCCGCAAGATTCGCGCGGGACTGGAGCAAGAGCGCGAGCGTCTGCGGTCGCGTCGGACGGAGATTCGGGAACAGGCCCTAAAGCTGGAAGAGTCGCTCCGCTCGCGGCGAGAGGAGATTGAAAAAACGCTGGCGGTCCGGACGGCAGCGATCGAGGCCGAGCGCGAGGAGATTCGGGCCGCCGGCGAGACACTGAAACGCCGAGAGGAACACCTTGAGGCGCAGCAGGCGGCCCTGGAGCAGAGCGAGCAGGAACGCAATGACGCCTTTCGGACGAAGGAGGCCGAGCGCGAGGCCGAACTCGAAGCGCTGCGCCAGGATTGGCAGAAACGGCAGCGTGCGGTGGAAGAGGCCGGGCAGGCCGCGATGGACCGACAGGAAGCCGCGCTCGCCAAACGCCTGGCCGAACTCGAAGACCAGGGGCATGCGGAACTGGAGCGAAAGACGGCCGAGCTGGAGCAGCGACTGAACGCCCGGCACGCCGAACTCGATCTGGAAACCGCGGCAGCCGAGTCGGAATATCAAGCCAAACTGACGGCTCTGAGTCAACGCGAAGCCGATCTCGACCGTGTTCGCGACGAATTGGACGTCCGGGACACAAGCGTCGTGGAACGAGAAGTCGAACTGACCGATCGCGAACAGGCGCTCCTGAAACAGGCCGAGCAGATCGACGAACGGCAGGACGAACTCGCCGGGCGAATCGCCGAAGCGGAGCGCCGCGAAGAACGTCTTCGACAATCAGAGGAGTCGGTCAACGCGGAACGCGGACGGATCGAAGCGGATCGGGAGTCGGTAGAGGCCGAACGCAACAAGATTGCTCAAAGGCGTGACGACTTGGATCAACGCGCGGAGGAATTGGAAACGCGTTTCGCCGAGCTGACGGGAAGGCGCGATGGCCTGGAGCAGGAGCGCGAGACGATCGAGTCACAGCGAGCCGAGCTTGACGGTCGCGAAGCTGCCCTAGCGAGCCGTGAAGGGGCCATCGGGCATCGCCAACATGAACTCGACATTGAGGCAACGCGCCTGGCCGAAGCCAGAGAGGAGTTTCGCAGTCTCGAAGAGCGGGACCAGGAGCTCGACCGTCGGGACATGGAACTCGCTGCTCGAGAAGACGCGCTGAACGAACGCGTCAGTGCCTACGAGCATGAGGTTGACGGCCTGGAGCAATCTCGCGACGACATCGACGAATTCCGCGCGCGTCAGACGGCCGAACGCGGGGAGTTGGAGGGGCGCGCGGCCCTCCTGGACGAACGGCTCGCACGCGCGGAGGACATGGAGCGTCGCGCCCGCGAGGCGAAGGCCGCGCAGGAGGCGGAGCGTGAGGAACTCGACGATCTCCGCGGGTCGAATGAGGCACGGGCCGCGCAGCTCGAGGTGCGTCATCAGGACCTTTCGCGACGTGTGGCCGAACTGGAGGAGGCCGAGGTCGCCCTCCAGCTCGATCGAGAGAGACTGGCCGAACAAGAACAGACGATCGCCCGTGAAAAGACCGAGTTGCAGCGAGCCGAAGAGCGCCTGGCTTCTGACCGCACCGGTCTGGACCTGGCGCGGGAGCGGCTCGCCGACGAATCCGGGATCATCGAGCGTACGCGGGAGGAGATCGCGTCGAAGGGCGCTGCCATTGAGGTGGACCGGGCGCGACTGGAGCGCGATCGACTGGCTGTCCGAGATCGTGAACGCGAGCTGTCGGAACAACGAACCCGGCTGAAAGCGGCCACGCGGGAAGCCGATCAGGCCAAAGACGAATTGGAACACCGGATTTCCGAGAATGAAGACCTGCGGCGCGAACTGACGGAGAGAGCCGACCGAGCGAGAGCCTGTGAAGAGCGCCTGGCCCGTGAGACGTCTGCCCTCGACGAGCGCGGCCGTCTGCTGGATCGCGAGCTGGAAGATGTGCGTCACACGCGGCGCGGACTGGACCACGACCGGGCGAGTCTGGAAGAGGAGCGGCTCGCCCTCGAGACCGAGCGCCGGCGATTCGGCGAGGAACTGGGCGAGCTGGACCAGTCTCGTCGGACCTTTCAGGCGGGCATGCGCGAGCTGGAGCATCGGGAGGCGAACCACGCGGAGCGCGAGACCGAATTGGCCGAGCGGGTCAAGCAACTCGAGGCATACCGCGAAAGACTGGAAGAGGAATACGCCGAACTCGATCGACAGCGGCAGGACCTGGCCAAGGCTCAGGTGTCGGACGGTGCTTCCTCGGAGAAACTGTCCATCCTGATGGAGCAGGCCGAAGCGAGTCGAAGCGAACTGCGGGCACGAGAGGAAGAGGATTTCGCCCATCAGCAGGCTCTCGCGGCCCGCGCCGCAGAACTCGCCAAGGCGGAGGAGGAGTTGCGCCAGCGGACCGAATCGCTGGACGAGCGCACTCGGGAAATCGAGACCTCCTGGGAGGTCCTGGCGTCTGAACGGGACGAATTCGAAAGCATCATGGCCTCGGAGCGCGAGCATGTTGAATCGCTCCGGCACGAGGCCGAGGAGAAGCTGGCGGCCGAGCGTGAGACGCTCGATCGACGATCGAGTGAACTTGAGGCAGATTATGCTGCCCGTCTGCGCGAGCTGGAGTCCCAGGGAGCCACGCGAGACAAGCAATACATCTCCGAACTCAGACGGAAGATTGAGGAGGATTACGCGAAGCGCTCCGCCGAGTTGCGAGGGAAGGAGGACGAGGTCGAGCGGCAATGCAAACAACGTCTCGATGAAGTGGAAAAGGACATCCAGCAGCGGCTGGCCGGGCTCGAGGATCAGATTCGGCAGCGCCGCGAGCAGACGGAACGCGAACTGGCCGGGCGCGAAGCCACGCTGGATTCGGATATGAAGGGCGCCCGTGAGCGGTTGGACGCCGAGGTGCAGGATCTTCAGTGTCGCCAGGCATCGCTGGCCGAAGAGCAGGCCCGCCTGCGTGAAACGCGCGCTCAGCTTGAGAGCGAGCGGGACGCATTCCAGTCGGAGCGACTCGCGCTGGTGACGGAGGATGAACCGGCCGACGGTCCGACTTCCGGAGAAGAAGCCCGAATCGATTCGGCCGCTCTGGCCGGCCGGGCGGCCGACCTAGACGCACGTCAGACACGGTTGGATGCCCGCGCCCGAGTGATCCGCGAGGCCTACGACGAACTGAAACAGTTCCGGCTTCGCGTATCGACCGGCGACGCCGGAGCATTCGATGGCAGAGAAGTGGGGACCGAGTCGCTCGATCGTCTGCGCGACATGGAGAGTGAATCCATCGGACTCGACGCGGAAGACCTCGATGGGCCGATCGTGCTGCCGGATGACTTCGCGCAGGGAGAACCGGTCCCGGCGGCGGTCGGCGTATGGAGCACTGCCCCGGCCGACGACGGCCCCGAGCAGCTTGCGCGGGGATCGGCACGCCGGTTTCCCTTGGCGCGGACGCTCCTGTTGGCCGTGATGTTCGGAATCGCGGTGGGCGTGGTGTATCTGATGTGGTCGGCACGGCAGGACGTGGAAGTGGCCGGTGAACTGGCGCTGCAGGATGCCGAGTCCGCCGCGGCGATGTCCGCCGGCGCCCACCTCGACCGCCTCCTGGCGATTCTGCCCGCCGCGTCAGCCGGGCTAGACGCCGACCTAGCCGAATTGCATCGGCAGGGCAAGATCAGCGTTCGGCAGTCCGAGTCGGCCCTTGAACTGGTGGCGGTCGTCTCTCCCTCCGAGCGTGCGGCCGCACGCGAGTGGATTGATGCAATCGGCAAGACCTATGTGGCCTCGCTCGGGCGCGAACCGGATTCGGAGGCCGACGTGCAAGAGCGACTGGCAGAGCTGCAGACGGCCCGAGCCGGAGCGGTCCGCAATCTGGACGGCATTCGCCATGAGATCGAGGTGATGCAGGCCGAACTCGCCAGTGATCCTCGCCTGGGCGATACGGAGAAAACGCGCAAAGAAAAGGCCCGAACGAAGACGGCTCTCGAGCGGGCCATGGCGGATCGAGCCGCGGCGCGGGCCGCACTGGCAACGCTGCAGCAGAACCCACCCACGGCCGGCCCCATCACACCGACAGAGGCTCAGCGCAAGGCCGCATACCAGACCGATCCCGATCTTATCCAGGACATGGACCAGCGGGCGGCGCGCGCGGTGGAGTTCCACGACACGCTCACCGGCGCGATGTCGAGCACCCAGGGACCGCTCGCCGGACACCAAACCACCATCGAGGCCTTCATCTCGCACGTGGACGAACAACTCAAGAGCCAGGCGGACCCGGACATCTCGAAGGAGCTGGAGCAGATCGCCGTTCATCTTCAGGACTACCGTGACGAAAGTCGTCGCTTCGCGTCCGGCTGGGACGACTTGGCGCCCAAGGTCGCGGGATGGCCGCGCAGCGGCGACCCGGAAGCGCTGCTGGAGTACCAGCGTCAGGCCGAGGACCTGGTGCGGAAGTTCGACAAGGCCACGAAGGCGTCTCTCGGGAGTGTGGTCAAGGCGTACGAGGACCTCGGCAGTCACGGGACGGAGATGACCCAGCGACGAATCATCGAGAGCCGACTGAGGACGCTCGCTCACGGGTGCTCGGAAGCTCGGCGCGTGTTGCTGGAGCAGGCCATCGGTGTCGTGCCGGCGAACAACGCGGAACTGAGGACGCTGCGAAGGACCATTCGAGATCTGACGCGGCGAATCAAGCAGCGACAAGACCAACACGATCGGGCCTTGGCCGAACACATGGCGAAGCAACGGGCGAATGAGTATCAGGCGGACCTGGCAGCCGCCAAACAGGCATTGGAGGTGGCGACAAGCCGCTGGAAACAGGCAAACGCCAGGTTCCTTGCAGTCGATGAGGCCATGACCAAGGACCAGGAACTGGCGGCAGAGTTGCGGAAACGGCGGCAAGACATCGCCGACCGGACGCAACGATCCGGCGCGCTGGAGAGCCGGATCGACCGGATTGACGCCGAGATGGTTCGTGTGCGGGCAAAGCACACGGTCAGCACGGCCGGAGCGGCTTCGTACCGCCCCGTCGCAGCGGGACGCGCAGCACTCTTCGATCCGCAGCGATTGCGCGTCGCCGGCGTCCTGACATTCTCGGCCTGCTGCTGCGCCCTGCTCCTGATCGGGGCCGTCTGGTTCGGCGTACGACTTCCCGGCCGCGTCCGCCGACCGGAGTCGGCCTGAATACCACGCCGCATCTTCGAGCCGCGAGCCGCACGGCTCGCATCAATCGAGGGAATGATCCGACGCCATGTTGCGGGTGATGATGCTCTCGACGGACCTTGAGCCCGGGGGCTACCCGCTACGGCTCGCGCGAATGGCCCGGTTCCTGCCGGACGTGGGGGTCGAGCCGATCGTGGGGTGTCTGGCGCCCCCGGGACCGCTGAGCGCCGTGCTGGCCTCGGCGGGCATCGAGACTTTTGCGTGCGACGCCCGGGGCCGGTTGGACGCGCTGTGCCTGCGACGACTGGCGCGGCAGGTGCGGCGGCTCGATCCCGCTATTATTCACAGCGGTCTGTTTCATGCGAACGTCGCCGTCCGACTGGCAGGCCGCCCCGACCGGTCCCGACCGGTGATCACGTCGACCGCCACCATAGAGATCGAACGTCGCTGGCACTTGTGGGGTGAGGCGCTAACGTCGGGTCTGTCGGACCTGCACATCGTGAACGCGCCGCCTGTCCGAGAGCACGTCTGCAACGACCTGTGTTTCCGTCGCGACCGTGTGGTGTGCGTGCCGAACGGCATCGATCTCCGGCGGCTCGACGCAGTGCAACCCGCCGATCGGACAGAGTTCGACATTCCGGCGGAGGTCCCCCTGATCGTCTGGGCCGGCCGGCTGGATCCAATCAAGAATATTGCTACGTTCGTCGATATCGTCGGCGAGGTACGCAAGACGCGCGACGTGAGAGCCCTGCTGATCGGCGAAGGACCGGAACATCGTCACATCTCGACATGGATCGCGCGTGCGAATCTCGGCGGCGTGATTCACATGACCGGCTGGCGGAACGACGTCACGGCCTGGTTAAAGACATCTGACGTGTTGCTCTTTCCTTCGCGGACCGAGGGGTCGCCCAATACGGTCATCGAAGCGATGGCCTGCGGATGTCCGGTGGTCGCGAGCGACCTGCCCGCCTGTCGTGACCTCATCGCCGACGGGATCGACGGCTGGTTGTGCCCGCCGGGCGACCGCGCGGCCTTCGCGAGAGCGGTCGAAGACGCCCTATCCGATCAGGAACGTCGCACAGACCGGAGCGGCCGGGCCCGGCGGCGGGTCCGGCGCCGACACGACATCCGCTCGGTCGTGCGGATGCTCCACGCGGCGTACGAGCGGGCTCTGTCGCGCACACAATAGGTCCGATAAAGACCTCCGCTGGCCCCGGCGGCGCCGGACACGTCCGGAACCCCGGCAAAAAAATATTTTTCCACGCAACCTTATGTCAACTCGATCCTTCCAAGATTGGGGGCCGATAGCCGATGAAATCGAGGAACTTTTTTGCTTGAAGTGGGTGGAGAAGAGTGTAGAGTAAGCCCATGAAGTGTGTGGAAGTGGGCCACCATGGAATCAGGCGTGAGGGCGATGGTTTTTGCCGGTCATTATGAGCACTCCATTGATCCGAAGAACCGCCTCGCCATCCCCGCGAAATTCCGGACCAAGCTGGATCCCGATCGTGACGGGGTGGGTTTCTACGTTGTTCCCGGTCAGCCGCCTACCACGCTCTGGCTCTACACCGAACGCCACTTTGAGCGGCTGGTCGCACGGGCCGATTCCGTCCTCATTCCCGATGACGACCAGCTTCGATTCGAGCAGGCATTCTTTCCGTGGGCCGAACTCGTGGAGCCCGACAGTCAGGGCCGGATTATCGTCCCCGAAAAGATGCGCCGCAAGGCAGGTCTCGAACGCGAGGTCGTCATCTGCGGCGTCCGAGATCACCTCGAGATCAGGCCGAAAGAGCAGTTTGAGAAAGACGCCGACGGAAACTGGGAGCAGTTTCGAGAGTTTCAGTTGCGGGCGCGAGCCGCTTACCAACAGATCGAGCGGCAATCCGGCCAGTCGGCCGGAAAACCCTGACCAGCGGCCGACGCGTGGTCGGCCGGGTGAGGTAGGTTCGGGTGCGGCGGCGCGGACGGGCACCACTTTTGTGGGTCCCGTCCGCTCGCCAAACCGACCCAGAGATCGATGCCGCGAACCACGGATGGTTGTCCTGCGGTGATCGGCGCCGAGGGACGAGGTGCGAGTTTCTTCAACAGCCGGTCATGTCAGCACAGACCGGCTGGCGAGGGGTTGGAGGGCGACTCCTTGGGCCAACGCGTTTGGGCTGAGCCTGTTCGTCACGGACGACGAACGGGCCCCCTGTTGTCATCAGGGCGTCTGCTACTCCGGTCACCGCCCGCCCAAGTCGGCCATCGCGTGATCCCGACGTCCGATCTGAGGGTCCACCCGTGGCCGAGCCTGCGGTGACGCACGTCCCCGTCCTCGCCGAGCCGGTCGTCGATTGGCTGAGCGATGCGTCGTGCCGGCTGTTGGTGGACTGCACCGTGGGGCTCGCGGGGCACGCGGGTCTGCTGCTTGAGGCCATGCCCGATGCACAGTTGATCGGGCTGGATCGCGATTCAAGCAATCTCGCGATCGCACGGCACCGACTGGCGACCTTCGGCGAACGCGTCCGGCTCGTGCATGCGAGCTTCTCCGACCTTGGATCGGTCCTGGACGACATGGGAGTGATCGGCGTGGATCGAATCCTGGCAGACCTCGGGCTGAGCAGCAATCAGATCGCGGATGCCTCACGCGGCTTCAGTTTCGACGTGGATGGGCCGTTGGACATGCGACTGGACCCGTCCCAGTCGACGACCGCCGCCGACCTCGTCAATGGGCTACCGGAACAGCCACTGGCGGATCTACTTTACATACAGAGCCAGGAGCGCCACAGCCGAAGAATCTCAAGGCGGATTTGTGAAGCCCGACGAAGAGGCCGCCTGAACAGCACCGTAGAACTGGCACGGCTGGTGGAATCGGCCGTCGGGCAGCGTGCCGCTTCGCGTTCGCGGCGGATTCATCCGGCGACGCGCACGTTTATGGCGCTGCGCATGGCCGTGAACCGGGAAACAGAGGTCCTCCAGCATCTGCTGACGCAGGCGGCGGACCACTTGGTGTCGGGCGGCCGGATAGCGATGATCTCCTTCCACAGCGGGGAAGATCGGATCGTAAAGCAGGACTTTCGCGGCCGCTTCCGCCAAGGCGCGTATCGGCTGCTGACCCGGAAACCGATCGTCGCCGGACTGGATGAGCGTCGTCGCAACCCCCGCAGCCGATCGGCGAAGCTCCGCGTGGCGGAACGCGTGGGGGCGACGGCGTGAGTTCGCATGAGTTGGGTAAAATCGTTCTTCGCCAAGCACATGGAGGTGCCCCCCAATGACCAAGGAAACCAAGATCGGTCTGTTGGTCGGCCTTGCGTTCATCATCCTCTTCGCCGTCATCCTGTCAGAGAAAGGCGCCCGCCGCGGCGTCGATTCGACCATGATCGCGGACGCCGGCCATGCCAGGCAGCCCGCCGGACCGGACGCGACGCCACTAAGACATGACGGCCGCGTTGCGGTGGAGGAGCAACTGGCGCCGATCATCGAGGCGCCCGGGGGGGCCACCGCGCCGATCCACGAATCGCCGATCAAGGACGACAAGCTGACGCAGGCAGTCCCATCGGATGGCACGGCACTGCCGCCCCTGCCCGCGTGGCTGTTGGACAAACTGAACTACTCGGCCGCGCAGGCGGGCGAGGGCGACGAGAAGGTCCCCGTCGCGGATGCCGCTACCGCAGGAACCCCGATCAATCCGGCGCCCATCCTGGTCGACGCCGCACCCGACAAAGTGAGCGAGCATACGCCCACCGAGGCAACGACGATCTCGGTCGCGAACGCGACGACATCCACCGTAAAGGACCCGATTCCGGACAAGGCGCTCGGCAACACTCCCGCCATCGCCCGATCCGCTCCGCGAAAGCCGCGGACCATCAAGACGATCCATGTTGTTAAACCGGGCGAATGTCTCGGGAAGGTCGCCGCCCTCTACTACGGACGGTCGACGGCGGCACGCGCCCGGGCGATCTTCGAAGCGAACCGCGACATCCTGACGGACATCAACTCCGTCCGAGCCAATGATGCCCTGAAGATACCCGAACTCGATGACACCGGGTCGGCCTTCGAGCCGGCTCCGCAGTTCGCCGCGGCAACGATCACGCCGTCACGAACGAGCGAGAAAGACGGTGAGGTGCGGATTCCGCGTTCGATCGGGCAGGAGATTCGACGCCGCTCGGGCCGCACGGGCTCGCGCCACGCCATGAATGCCGCGGCTCGGAAGAAGGCCACCCGGGCAGCCATGTCTCCATCGAGCCGGGCGAGACGATTTCGATGGTACGAGGTACGATCCGGCGACAGCCTGTCGGCGATCGCCCGCCGTGAACTGGGCAACGAAAAGCGGTTTAACGAGTTGTACCGGCTGAATCGCGATCGGCTCGACGACAAGCACAGACTGAAACCGGGCATCCGCCTGCGTCTGCCCATCGTCGCCGATTCGACGGCGCTGTCTGCGAGTGCGGCGGACATGTTCAGCGGCCGCGAGTAGCGGAGGAGGACATCGTGACCGTGGCGCGCGGGTTGCTGGCGTTAACGATGTTGATTGTGGTTGGAGTCGCAATCGTGGCGCTACGTCAGGAATCGGCGAAGGTCGCCAACCGAACGCAGTCGCTGTACCGGGAACAAGCCGCGTTTGAGCAGCGGTTGTGGAAGGTGGAGATGGACTTGGCGCGGCTGCGCGGTCCGGATGAGATTCGACGTCGCGCACGCTCCCTGGGACTGCGGGTGGTGCCGCCCGCGACGACAGTGGAGACCCGCGGCGGCGAGTCCTGGCGGGATTGAGTCAGAAGGCGACGCCGCCTCGAAAAGACGCCCACGCCGACTGGCGAAGGAATGGATGCCTTGCGGTCGCGTTATTCACACCTTGTCGCCCGAGCGATCATTGCTGCGGTAATGATCGCGTTCGTCGGGTTGATCGGCCGGCTCATTCTCATCAACGCCCACGACGGACCGAGCCTGTTGTCTCGCGCCCGGCGTCAGCAGCGATCCGTGATCCCCATCAAGGCGCGGCGCGGCTTCATCGTCGATGCCCGAGGGCGCATCCTGACGGGTACGATGCTCCGCCGCAGCGTGTTTGCCGATCCGAAGATACTGCCGGACAAGGACGAGACCGCCCGCCAGGTGTCGTCGATTCTCGATCTTGATGCGGTCGAGGTGGGCTCCGATCTGATCGCCGCCGGAGATCGCCGTTTTTTTGTGATCCAGCGAGGTGTGACCGAGGACCAGGCCGACCGGATCAAGGCAGCCGGCATCTACGGCCTCGGGGTCTTCGATGAGCCATGTCGGACCTACCCCATGAACGATCTCGCCGCGCCGCTGATCGGGTTTGTGTCGCCCGACGGAACCGGCGTGACCGGCCTCGAGCGGCAGTGCGACGCCTGGCTCCGAGGTGAGAACGGTGTCAAGACGATCATTCGCGACGCCCGCCGGAAGGCGTTCTGGCTCGCGGAAGGGGGCTATCGTCCCGCGCGAGACGGCCTGCACGTGGTGCTGACGATCGATGCGGAGATACAGGCGATCGCCGAGCGCGCCGTGGTGTCGGCCGTCGAAGAGTTTGGCGCCGAGAGCGCCGTGGCCGTCGTGATGCAGCCGCGAACCGGCGCCATCCTCGCCCTCGCGAACGTGCCGGGGTTTGATCCGAACCATTACCGCGACTACAGCCCGGACCGTTATCGCAACCGAGCAATTACCGATCCGTTCGAACCGGGCAGCACCTTCAAGCCATTTGTGGCGACGGGGGCGCTGGCCGAGGGAATGGCCGGCTTGGACGACATGATCGACTGCGAGATGGGCCTCTGGCAAATCGGAAAGCGCCTGCTGCACGATCACCAGCCCTACGGATTGCTTTCGTTCGTCGATATCGTGGTGAAGTCCAGCAACATCGGCATGGCCAAGATCGGCCAGCGATTGGGCGATCGGAAGTTGCACGACTGGGTCACGCGTTTCGGGTTCGGCGAGAGGACCGGGATCGATCTTCAGGCTGAGGACCCCGGGCTGGTGCGTCCGCTCGAACGCTGGGACGACTTTTCGGTCACGAGCGTGCCGATGGGCCAAGAGATTTCCGTGACGGCCGTCCAACTCGTTCGGGCGTTCGCCGTCTTCGCCAACGGAGGCCTGCTCGTGCAACCGCACGTGATCCGAGCGGTGCTCGATGCCGACGGACGCCTTGTCAACGATTTCTCAAACCCGCCACCGGTCGGTCGTGTGGTTAGCGAGGAGATCGCCACCACCCTCAAGAACAGGATTCTGCTGGCCGTGGTCAATCGAGGCACCGGCCGGCGGGCGGCCCTCACCCGATACCAGGTCTTCGGGAAGACCGGCACCGCCCAAATCGCCAGACACCGAGGCCGCGGCTATGCGCGCGACGCATACGTGGGATCGTTTGTCGGCGGCGCGCCGGCACGGAACCCACAGGTCGTCGCACTCGTCGCCATCCGGCGGCCCCAGCGCTCGCTGGGATACTATGGTGGAACGGTCGCGGCTCCGGCGGTTCGCGACATCCTGGCGGACACGCTCGCGTATCTACAGGTTCCTCCCGACGAGCCGGCTGCTCCCTCCACGGCCCTGTCCGCGGCGCCGCCGGTGGAGTGACGTCGCCTCGCCCGGTCTTTCAGTGTGCGTGACACCTGCGGCGAACCGTACCTGCCCGATCCGAACCGTGAGCGAGCGGACGCGTTGCGGGTGCCACTGGCGGCTTGTCCGCCAGTGCTCCAATGCTCTGCCACGTTCCATTGGCTGGGGAGCATCGGCACCCCGCCGGTGCAGCCCCTGCGAGATCGCGTGGGCGATCTTGCCCACACCTCCCGTCCATCCAAGGATGACGTTGCACCGCTGCGGCATTCGCCGGCCCGCCACGCGGCCCGAACAGAACCACGCCCGTCAGAAAGCGGCCCTGCCGGAACTCGTGCTTCAACCAAGACCCGCTCGCACACTCAGCGCCACGGATTCGCCAACGGCAGACCGAGTTCGGCCAGCTTGTCGACGCACCGCTGGAACTACTGGGCGCAGCCCACCTCGGCGAGGAGAAAAGGGGACATCACTGATTGTTGCATTGCCTCGGCTTGACCTTCCCCC
>JBHHVX010000080.1:0-17527 GCA_046754505.1 Phycisphaerae bacterium
CGGCTGGACCGAGAATCCCTTCTCGGTCCTGACCCAAGGGGAATCCTGTCCCATGCCGGCTGGACCGAGAATCCCTTCTCGGTCCTGACCCAAGGGGAATCCTGTCCCATGTCGAGATCCAACAGGGAGCGCTATCGGACACACAGGAAGGGATTCCTGTGGGATGTAAGAACGAGAAAGGATTCTCGTTCCAGCGGTCGAAGAGAGTCCTGGCTCGTTCGGCCCGTTTCAGGTAGCGTGTTCGCATGAGCGCGGTCGCCCTTTTCATCCTGTTGCTCACTCCGGCGATCGGCGGCGACGATCGTCTCGATCAACTTCTGCAACAACACTTTCAGACACGCTCGTCCGCAAAACGCCACGGCCTCCAACGAAAAATCCTTGCGACGGACGGGCTCACGCCGGAGAAGCTCGCAATCGCCATCCGCACGCTCAAGCTCTGGGAGCCTCAGTCGGCCGGTGAGCACGAGTTGCAGGTCCGGCTTCGCCGCGGCAAGGCGTCTGAGAAAACGGTCTGGGTGCAGGTGCCGGAGGGGTACGATCCCGAGCGGGCCTGGCCGCTCGTCATCACCTTGCACGGTCAGGGCGGCCGGGCGCAGCCGATGCTCCGACTCACGCGGCAGATGCTCGGCGGTGCGGCCGATGCGTTCATCTTCGCCGCCCCGCAGGACCTCGGCCCGTTGGGGTTCACCGAACCCTCCCACGTCGTGGCGGAGCCGCGCAACCTGCTGATCGGCCTTCGGCGTCTGTTCCACATCAACAGCGATCACGTGATTCTGCTGGGCTACTCGCTCGGCAGCCACAACGCCTGGATGGCGACGGTCATGCACGCGGGCTGTTTCTCCGGCGTCGTGCCGTTGGCCAGCCCGCTCCAGGTCGTGGGCGGCGGCCTGATCTTCCCGGAACTCCTGCCGAACTGTCGCAACACGGCGATTCTGTTCTGCTGGGGCCGCCAGGACACGCTCGGACGCGACGGCAAGCCTCACCCCCAAGGCGGCAACGCCGAGGCCAATCGCCAGTTGTCCGCCTCGATCCGCGGCCTCGGGTTCGATCACTTCGACGCGGTCGAACTGCCCAACATCGGTCATGTCGGCGTCGTCCCGCCGGCCGAGTTGCTCGCCAAACTCCTCCTGCACAAGCGCGAGACGTTCCCGAAGCACGTCCGGCAGACCTACCGACTCGCCGATCAGAGCCGGGCCTATTGGCTGGCCGCCGATCAGTTGCAGGGAAAGCCGCTGCCCGACGGCGAACTGAAGATTCCGGTCAAGCGCGGACAGGATCCGCACGCCACCCAGAGAGCCTACATCATCGGCCGGCTCGGCCTCGTCGAGGGCCGGCGCGACGGACAGACGATCACCCTGACCACGCGTCGCACGGCCCGCGTCATCCTGCTCCTGAGCGACGCGATGATCGACCTGGATCGCCCCGTGACGATCCTCCGAAACCGAAAGAAACGCTATGAGGGTCGAATTCGCCGCGACATGCGGGTCATGCTCGAGGAAGCAGCCCGCGATTGGGATTTCAACCGGCTGTACGCCGCGCGCGTCGTCATCCCGTTGGGAGGAAAGGTGAAGTTCGGTTATCCTTCCAAGGCCAAAGGCAAACGGCGACACCGCGGATGACACCGGATGAAACGGCGACAACCACCACGACACTGACCGAAAGATGACCGCACACGCTCCCGATATCGACGAACAGATGGCCGTGCTGCAACGGGGCTGCGACGCCCTCTACACCACCGACGACCTCCGCGAGCGCCTCCAGGCCGCCCGGCGTGAGGGCCGTCCCCTCCGCGTCAAGCTCGGCATGGACCCGACCGCGCCGGACATTCACCTCGGCCACACCGTCGTCCTCCGCAAGATGCGGCAATTTCAGGACTTCGGCCACCGGGCCGTGCTGATCATCGGCGACTTCACCGCCCGGATCGGCGATCCCACCGGGAAGACAAAGACCCGCCCCGTCCTCGACGAGGCGACGATCCGATCCAACGCGAAGACCTATTTCCAACAAGCGGGCCGGATCCTCGATACGGCCGAGGACAGACTCGAAATCCGCTACAACAGCGAATGGCTCACCCGGATCCATCTGACAGACACCCTGAAATGGATGGGCGGCATGACCGTCGCCCAGATGATCCAGCGCGAGAGCTTCAAGAAGCGATTGAATGCGGGCGTCGATATAGCAATGTCCGAACTGATGTACCCGCTGATGCAAGCCCATGACTCCGTCGCGATCGAGGCGGATGTCGAGTTGGGGGGAACCGACCAGACGTTTAACAACCTGCTCGGCCGCGACATGACCGGCCGCCATCTCGGCCGCAAGCAAATCGTCGTCATCATGCCCATCCTCCGCGGCATCGACGGCGTGGACAAGATGAGCAAATCGCTCGGCAACACCATCGCCGTGATGGATTCACCTCGCGACATGTTCGGCAAGACCATGCGAATCGCCGACGGCCTGATGACGGAGTGGTACACACTCCTGACGGCCGTGCCACGCGAAGAGATCGCCGTCCTGACCGATCCGGCGCGGACCCATCCCCGCGACGCCAAGATCCGCCTGGCCATGGACATCGTCACCCAGTTCCACGGCGGCGACACGGCCGAACAGGAACGCGCCCTCTGGCAAAAGGTCATCGTCGAGGGCGGCCTCCGCGACGACGTGCCGACCGTGGACGTACCCCGGAGCCAATGTGACGAGGCCGGGCAAATCTGGCTGCCAAAGCTGCTCAAGCTCATGGCGTTGTGCAAGTCCACCAGCGAGGGCCGTCGTCTGATCGCCGGTGGCGGCGTCGCCGTCAAGCGTCAACGCGTGGACGACCCGACGACGAGGGTGACGCCGTCCGACGACATGGTCGTTCAAGTCGGAAAACGCCGGGTCGCGCGGATTCGCCTGACGTGATCCGACGCGGACGGCCGGCGGTCGCTATGGCCCGTGGGCCGCGCCTTTGATGTCGTCTCGGCGGATGCCGGCCGCTTCGATCGCCCGAACCGCGTCCTCCGCACGCTGCCGTCCGAGCCCCGGCGCCACGTCGAGTTGCACTTTCGCCCGGTCCGTCCAGCCGGCGGTCCGACGCTTTAATACATCCGTCAGATCGGCGGCGGGGGTCGGCACACCGTCGAGCAGCACCCGGCCGTCGCGCGACAGCTCGATCGTCAGCACGCGCGGCACGGACCGCAGCACCAGCGTGACCTTGGTGCCAACCGGCGGGATCGCCGGCGTGTTGGCCTCAAGCCACAGCTCGTCGTTGGAGTCGCTGTGGCGTTCCGGCAGACTGACCAGCGAGCTGGGAAAATCGACAACGGTCACCACGGTTCCCTCGACGTCGGCATAGAAGGTCCCGTCGTTCAGCCGGTCCGAACCCGTAAACACCCAGTGTCGCGGAGGCATGGCCTGCCCACTGCCCGGAGATCGCATCCAGTCACCGGCCGACACCGTCCGCTCGCGCTCGCCGACAGCGTATCGAACGAATACGTCCACCGGATCTCCCGAAGACGGACGGGTCTCACGCGTTTCGGGAAAATACCGGGCCGTCTTCCCCGGGGTCAACCCAGTCAGCCCCAGCGCCTGATAAATCCGCTGCGGCTTGCTGCGAAGCAAAACGATCGACTCGTGCTGTTTCGGAACCGGGGCCAACGCGTAGGCGAACAACTCGAGCGGGCCTTCGCGAAGGATGATCTCGCCCGCAATCTCCACCTGCGGAATGCGATAGTCGATCCGGATGCCGGGCGAGAAATCGACGATGCGCGGTCGTGTCGGCCGCGTCACCGGCCGCGCCTCAGGCCCGCTAGCGGCGGTAATCCCCGGACCGCGGTCGCCCGAAGGCGGAGTCGTACAGGCGGGAATCCCCGCAGCGAACAGGGCCGCCCACGCGGCCGACCCTCTCAACCATCGCGTCATGGTCATGAATCACCTGCTCGGACTGCGAAGACGCTTCAATCGGTCGAGATTCTGTCGCGCCGCCGCGTGATTGTGCCGTACCACGTCGTCATCGGGCGTCAGTGCCAGAGCGGACGCGAAGGCCGTCAGCGCCGACTCCTGCGCCGACAGCGCGTCTGAGAATCGCCCATCCCGCAGGGCGGCCTTGGCCAGTTCGGCGTGGCACTTGCCCAGGTTGTTCCACGAGCGGGCATGGTCGGGCGCGATCCGAACGACCTCGCGCAGCAGGTCTCTCGCTGCTCCATACCATCCCAGCGACAGAGGGACGTTCGCCGCCGTGCCCAATCCTAACGCCCGGTACGCATCGGGGCCATTCACCTCGTTGATCCATGCGGCCGGATCAAGATCTCTCGAGTGAAGCCGGTTCCGGGCGATGACCGGGACGTGTTCAACCCGGCGACGGATGAAGAGGACGGTGTGCCGATCGAAATAGACCAGCGCCCAATCGATGTCGCCGGCCAAGGCTCGAATCAGCGCTTCGGTATTGGGCTGGGCGCTCAGCAGCACGACGTTCACGTCCCATCGGCTGAAGAAGGCACGATGATCCGACTGGCCACGCCCGACCCGCTCCGCCTCGCTCAGCGTCGATTCCTCATAGGCAAACGTGTTGGTGTCGACAAACAGCTTGAAACGCTCCGGAATCCAGAGCAACGTGTTGCTGGACGCAAAGTAATCCACAAACAGCGTGGGCCGAAGCTCCGGCTGTCGCGCCAACCACTGTGTCGCGGCCCGAGGAACCATCCGCTCGTTGTATCCAACGCCGAATTCACGGTTGATCCGTTCCTCCACGTAATAGAAACGACCGTTGACGATCCCCGCCGTCCACCAGACGGACAGCGCGACCATCGCTGCGCAAGAGGCCCAGCGCGCCACCTGTCTCGCCATTCGGCGACGGGTGAGCGGAGCAAGCACCGCCGCCAGCGCGACGGACGCGAGCGGCACACCGGCAATCGCAAACTGCGCAATGTTTCGGCGCATCCGCGTCGACATGACCGCCATCGCCACAATGACGAGCAGCGATGCGAGCCTTCCGCGAACGGCCGCCGCCACGACCGCGGCCGAGGACACCACGAGCAGCACGAGATAGACGCGGATCGTTCGCGCATTGATGTGCAAATCAACGTGCGCAAACGGCGAGTGGAACTCCGTGATCGCCGACCAGGGGCTGCCCGCAACCGCATCCGGACCGCCGCCGAGGATGTGCCGCTCCGCCAGAAATCGCAGCGTCTCAAACGGGAACACGAAACCATGGTAATGCCACGGATTGATGAAACAGACGGCGACCTGTGCCCCGAGCGCAATCGCGGCAAGCTGAACGCGCCGTCGAAGCGCCGCCGCATCCGCCGTGTCCCGCCGGCGGCGAAACCATGTGACGCCGTCGCCAGCCAGCCACGCACCCGTGAATATCAGTCCGATCAGGAAGTAGCTGTGCAGATTGACCCACGCCAACTGAAGAACGGCCACGAGGGCGACGCCTCGCCATGATCGCATACCACGGACAAGGACGGCCAGCAGCACGGCCATGAGGGCGTAGCTGAACAACTCCGGCCGAAGGCTGAATCGTTCGTAGGCCCCCGCCGCCACCGCCAGCCACGTCCATGCCAGCCAGTGTCGACTGTGCGTGGCGCGGATCACGATCAGCCCCACGGCCCCGAAAATCACGCCCAGCAGGATCGTCCGCAGCGCGATCAGCCCCCACGCCCCGCCCCATCGCTCGGCGGCGGCCATGACGACCTGGCTGCCCCAGTTGGCATTGACGAACGGCCGCGCGACCTCGGGCATCAGGAACGGGTCTTGGTCGACGATCCGGCCGTGATCGAGGAACTGTCGGCCATACGCGACGTGATATCCCGTGTCCAGACTGCCGAGCCGCACCCAGCCCACGGTCATCGCGAACGCCGCCGCCGCCACGCAGGCGATGGCCCCCAACCGGTCGCGATTCCGCAAGCCGGCCGCTCGATGGAGGGTCGAAGACGCGCCGTGTTGCATCATGTCGCGATCGGATTGCGTCATCGAGCCACACACCACGCTCTTTCGTCGCACACGCCACCACTCGACCGCCGCACCCTCATATCGGTCGGATGCAGCCGGACGCGGCACGATTGTGTCGCCATCTGACTTGCAAAACAAAGAAAAAGCCGATCGCCCCCGGCAGGGAAGACGATCGGCTCAGAATGCTTGATGAGACGCTGCGGCCGGGGCCGCCGGTCGGAACCTACGAACCGGATGCGAGCGTCGGGAACGCCTCCGCCTCGGCCTCCTCCTGAATGATGATCTTGGGTTTGATCAGAATCAGGAGCACCGAGTCGTCCTTGACCAGCGACGTGTTGGAAAAGGCCCGCTTGAGGATCGGGATGCGCGACAGAATCGGAACCCCGGCATCGGACTCGCGCTCGGCCGCCTGCTTCAGACCGCCGATCAACAGCGTGCCGCCGTCCGGAACGGACACGGTCGTGCGAATCTGCTGCGTCGTCCGCCGGATGAGCTGGACGAAGGCGGTGCCGCTCGACTGCGCATTCACGTTAAAGGAGAACGGCTGCGGCTCGCCCGAGACTTGCGTGAAGCTTCGTACGGTCATGGTTACATACTTCCGATCGGGCCCGACGGTCGCCTGGACGTCGATCGAGCGACCGGTGAGTGCCGTGTTGATGACCGGCTGGAACAGACCGACATTATCCCCCAGCACCGGTATCAGCGAGGACACATAGTCCTGTTCGATGAACGCCTCGAAGGTCGCCCGTTGACCGTTGTGCAGGACGATCCGCGGGGCGTCGACGTCGTTCGCCCGCCGATCCACCTGGGTCGCGCGAAGCAGAAAGTCCACCTGGATATTGTCAAGAAAACTCCCGAAGACCTGGAATGCGGGGTTGACGACACCGCCCAGTGTGCCCGCGACGTTGGTGGCGATCGGCCTGGCCAAATCGAGGGTGTTGTTCGTCATCGGAATCGGCGTCAGGCGGCTGCCACTCGGGCCAATGCCACCCGGCAGAGGCACAAGCCCCGGCTGTCCGAACGGCTGCGGGAACCCCTGCGTCGGCATCCCGAGGCCGACACCACCCGGCGCACCGGGCGTGAACCCCAGACGACTGAATTGCCGTGGCACGAGGACGAGGGCGCCGGTCGCGGGATCACGCAGCGCCGAGTCCGGGAATCCAACTCGATCGAAGCCGGCGTTGCCGTTGTTCAAGACGATGTCGAGATCGACGCCGATCTGCTCGAGGTAGTTTCGCGTGACGGTGATGTAACGGACCTCGATGGCGATCTGCAGGGCCCGGGCGCGGCGAAGCTGCTTGAGCAGGTCGCGCATTTGATCGTGGGCCGTCGAGGTCTGGGTGACGATGATCTGGTTGTTCAAGGTCTGGAGCGAACCCACGTTGCCGCCGGTGGCCCGCCAGCTCTCCGGGTCGATCGTTGCCTGGATCAGATCGATCAGACCCTGCAGAGGGTCGGCGTCGCCCTCATCCTCGAGGTTCTCGCCGCCGCCGCCCTCAAACAGGCCGCCGCCACCGCCGCTGCTGCCGCCGAGACCGCCGAAATCGCCGCCGCCGCCACCGCCACCACCGCCACCGCCCTGGTTCTGGCCGATCTGATCCAGGTTGATATCACGGCCTCGGAAGTTCGGGCGGCGGTGCAGAAGATCTTCCACGCTGTATACCAAGGTCTTCGTGCGACGGCTCAGGTCCTCTTTCGTCGAGATCGTGACCACGCCCTCGTCGATTTCATAGGCCAGCTCCACCTCGCCGCCCCCGACACCGTCGAGGATCAGGTCCAGAGCCTTCTCCAGCCGCACGTTCTGGAGCTTCAGGTTCACCTCCGCATCGCGCTCGATGGCCGCGAATTCCATCGCCGTCCAGTTCACCACGATGTTCAGACCCGTCAGGTCACGCAGGTAGTCGACCACCTGTTCGAAGGCGATGCCGTCAAACTTCAACTCGGGCGTCGTCTCCCGCAGCTTGCGCCGGACCGTTCGGTTCGACTCGGTCTCGGTCACGTCCGCCGCCCCGGTCCGCTTGGCCGAAATCTCCGGCCAGTTCTTCGGATAGAGCAGATCCTTGTGCCAGGGGATCAGGGCTTCCTCGGTTTCCACCAGCAGGTCCTGAGACTGTGTGTGACGATCGGTGACCGCGCTCCGATTCCGCATGTGGACCGCAATGTCTTCGAGCGTCTCCTTCATCCAGAGCGCCCGCTCGTTCGTCGGATCACTGCCGAGAACCTGCTTGAGAACCTCGATCGCGTCTTCGTAGCGTTGTTCCTTGCGCAGTTCCGCAGCCTGGTCCATCAACTGGGACACCTGGCGGCGCTTGGCATCGCGCGTCTGCTCGATGCGTGCGCGCTCGCGCTCCTCGATCTCCTGCTGCTTGACATGAACGAGGTGCTCGTCCCATTCCCGCTGCTGGTCATTGATGAACCGGTCGAGATCGAGGGCCTGAGCCTGGTAGTCGTCATATTGTTCCGCCGGCGAGGCGTAACGCCGATTGGCTCGAATCGTGTCCTTGGCGCGATCCATCAATCGCTGGGCTTCGGCGAAGTCGTTACGAAGGACCGCCTTGCGGATCGAGGTCTCCAGGTCGCGGTATGTCGAAACCGCGTGCTGCCAGAGCAAATCATGTTCCTCGGCAAGCCGACCGACGAGCGACGACTGGGAGGACTCTTCCCGCTCCGCAGGCTCCGGTTCGGCGTGCTTCGCGTCGCCGTTCATGGCATCGATCATCGCCAGATTCGCCCGCGAACGATCCTTCAGGTCGCGCGGAGCGTACTTGTTCTCCAGCACGCGCCGGAAAAAACCGGCCGCGGCGTCTCGATCGTCCGCGTCAAACCGCGCCTCACCCGAGTCGAAGTGGTCACGGGCATCGGCCACGGCGCGAAGGGCGACATCGACGTTGGTCTTATATCGCTGATACTGGAGCTGATGATCCTCGTTTTGAAGATCGTCGACGTCGATCGCGCGCAGCAAATCTTGTGCCGCGGCGTAATCGCCGTTCTCGAAGTGGATGATGGCCGACGCAAGTTTCTCAACCGCGCCGTCCGCCTTTTCATCCGCCCGCGCCAAGCCGGCGCCCAACGCCATGGATACGATCAACGTGGCGATCGCAAACCGGAGTCGCAACATGGGTGAACTCCTCCAATCGTTCTTATGATCCACCCCGGAACAAGTCGGTGTGCATCCTGGCATTGCGCCAGCACGGGTTCGGTGGGATTTTCTGGCGATCCCTTCCGCCGGCACCCTTCGATACCGATGCGGAAGCCGCCTGCGGACCCCGGCATATGAGCCTTGGTGTCCACTCGTGGCTATGCTCCCCCCTCGCTCTACTTACTTTACGCCGATCTCACGCCCATTGCAAGCCCCCTTTTCCTCAACGCATCGGACGGCTCTCTTCGCCGGCACGCTGCCGAAATCGGACCCAGGACCCGCCGTCGGCGTCGCCTCCACCGCTATCGGACAGGCGGCCGAGTCCATAACGCCTCCAAGTAGGGTCCGCTGCCGAGGCCGAAACAGGGCCAAGGTGGACCCGCGGCCGAATCGAGCCGATTCCCATCGCGGGCCTGCGCCGTCGGCGTATAATCCCCTGCCTCACCCCGCTGACGGGGGTAAGGCCATTCGCGGCCCCGCCGGAAATCGGAGACACACGCGGCGCAGAGGCTCCCGCCCCCTCGCGCAACGGAATGTCACACAGCACACGGACCATTGAAACCATGTCCCATTCGATCACTCGCGCCAGCCGGTGGATGCTCCTGCTGGGCATCGTAGCCGGCACGGGCTGTTTCGAGCCCGAGGAATGGCACCGATGGTGGTCGCAGCTCGGAGATCGGGGGAGCCAACCGACAGCCGACCCGCGGCCTGAGCCGAAGAGTGCGGCCCTCCGTGGCACAATCTCCCCGCTCGTCACCGTCTCAGGGCTGCGCCTGAACCGCGTGCGCGGATACGGTCTGGTCGCTAATCTGGTCGACACCGGCGGCAGCGACGGTCCGGAAATCGTCCGGAAGCACCTTGCCAAAGAGATGCGACGACGTCAGCCCTTGGGCGCTGCGGCGATCCCGGCAGACGAGATCCTCGAAGATCGGGACACGTCGATCGTCGAGGTCACGGGGCTGATTCCCGCGATCGCGGAACGCGGCACCCGGTTTGACCTGGCCATCCGAGCGATGGGAGAGCAGACGCGATCGCTCGCCGGTGGACATCTGTTTCTGTGCGATCTGGTCCGATTTTCGGAAACGCCACGCGGGATCATCAGCGGAAAGACGATGGCCACCGCAATGGGCCCGGTCTTCATCAGTCCGTTCGGCCACGACCGAAAAGCAGCCACCAAGATGGACCCGCGCGTCGGAGTCGTCCTGGGCGGGGGCACCGTCAAGGAGCCGCGCAAGCTGCGTCTGATATTGAACACCCCCAGCTATGGCATCGCCCGGCAGATCCAGCGACGCCTCAATGACCGCTATGGGACGTTAACACCGGTCGCCGATGCGATCAGCGGCAGCCTGATCGATATTCACGTCCCGCCTAAATACAAGCGACACAAGGAGGGGTTCCTCGATCTGATCCTGCACACGACGCTGAGGTCGGATCGAACCTTTCTCGAGGCCCGAGCCAGGGCACTGGCCAAGGAAATCACCCATCCGGACGCCGCCTACGATGCCATCGCCCTTGCCTGGGAAGCGCTGGACGAGCAGGTGACCTTGCCGGTCGTGCGGTCGTTTTACACCCACCCAGCACCGGCCGTCAGCTATTACGCCGGACGGACCGGCATGCACCTCGGCGACGTGCCCGGCATGGAGGTCGTCGCACGACATGCCCGCGATTCTGCCAGCGTCTTCCGACTCCAGGCCATCGAAGAACTCGGATGGGCCGCCTACAAAATGTTCGGCGCCGGCGAACACCTGAGCAAACTTGTCGACGACCCGGACGTCCGCGCCCGGATCGGCGCCTATCGGGCCTTGCGCGACCATGACCACCACACGATTCAGTCCACGGTCCTGGACCAGGACAATATGATTCTCGACGTGGTCGACAGCTCCGGGCCGTTTCTCATCTATGTCCAGCGTTCGACGGCGCCTCGGATTGCCCTTTTTGGAAAGCACATGGCCTGCCGCCCGCCCCTGCTATACCCCGACACGACCGAAACCGAGGCCCCCTGGGACGCGCTCGTGACCCTCCACGCCGACCCCGACGCGACCGAACTGACCCTCCAGCGGTGGAACCGGAGCAACAGGAAGATCTCAGCCCCGCTGCCCTGCCCGCTCAACGTGGTCGCCCTGATCCGTTATCTCGGTGATACGCCTCGGCCGGGGCCGGACGGCGAATTGATGGGGATGGGCGTGCCGTACTCCAAAATCGTCGATATCCTGTTCCGCCTCTGCCAGAGCAAGGCCATCGGGGCAACTTTCGAAGTCGAACGCCCCCGTGTCACGGAGAATCTGATCTTTCGGCGACAACGTCGACGACCCGAGTCCGAGTATTGACGGCCGCCGGAAAGACGTTGGAGCCTGCGACCTCGTCAGGCTAGAATGAAAGAACCCAACGCGTGTTTGACCGTCGGCGGGCCGTCGGGCTTACCCGCTGACAGGAGAAGCTTAATGATCCGCGTCTTGACTCTGGTCTGCATAGTATCGTCCCCTGCGCTCGGGGCCGGTCGTGACAACATGGCACGTCTGTCCGCCGTGTCATCCCATGCGCCCGGAACGAGCCTGAAGATCAAGCCCGCGACGACCCTGTTCGTCGACACGCCGCCGGCCGGCCTGCGCAAGATGCCCAAAGGCCAAACCCTCCAGTGGGCGGTGATCGTCCTCGGGCCGACGGATGCGTCCGTCAGGATCACGGTCGCACTGGACGAAGCCGACCCGACCGAGCCGCGACTCTATGTCGACGCCAACGCGGACGGAGACATGACCAACGACGCCCAGGTCGCCTGGCAACCCATCGATGGAACCGAGATCGCCCGGCGCATCAAGGGGCGTTTCGCGCCCGTCGAAGTGGTCGCGGGCAGCGGGGCGTCCGACGAAAAACGCATGTTGACGCTCTATCGCTTCGATCCCGAGGAAGCGAAGGCTCGACACATCGATCCGAGGATGTTGCTCTATCATACCGAGTGCCGCATGGAGGGAGATGCCGTCATCAACGGCAAAACGACCCGGGTGCGGCTGGTGGACGTCCGCTCGACCGGCGACTTCACGTTCCCGGAGGGCCGAAGCAATGCCCTGATGATTTCCGTGGACGCAGATGCCAACGGAACATTCGACCGAGGCGAAACGACGCGAGCGGGTTTCCCCCTCAAGGTCGGCGACGCATACGTCAAGGTCGAGCACATTTCTCCCGACGGCGCCGAAGTCACCTTCGCCAGATCCGATCCGCCGGTCAAGCCCCGGCGCGTCGGCACGCCACAGGTCGGAGACACCGCACCGCCGATCAAAGGACCGGGGCTGGACGGCAGTCCGGTCCGCTTCCCGGAGGCGTATCGCGGCAAGATCGTGCTGCTGGATTTCTGGGCCACCTGGTGCGGCCCGTGCGTCGCGGAGATTCCCAACGTCGTCGGCGTGTATGACAAGTACCACAGCAAGGGATTCGAGGTCCTCGGCATCAGTTTCGATCGCGGAAACCAGGCGGCGCGTCTCAAAGCCTTCACCAAGAGCCACAAGATGCCCTGGCGACAACTCTACGAAGGCAAGATGTGGCAGACCGCCGTCGGGACCCAGTGGCACATCCGAGGCATCCCGTCGATGTTCATCGTCGACGGCGACTCAGGCAAGATCCTCGCCGCGGGCCAGGCGGTCCGCGGCCCGAACCTCGAGCCGGCGGTTGCGAAGGCGCTCGCGGCAAAGACAAAAGCCAAAGCCAAAGCCAAAGCCAAAGCCAAGTAGCCACCGCAGGGTGGGCACTGCCCACCACGCTTTCGGTCACGGTACCAATCCTCTTGGTGGGCAGTGCCCACCCGACTCTGCTGGTCACGCGCGGTCGGGAAGGTCGTAGCGCAGGACTGCGATCGCCGGAATCGGCGGGTACTGCATCTTGAAGCGAAAACCATGGAAATCGTCTGGATCCCACTTCAGTCGGCGGAACACGGCTTCCAGTTGCTGCGAATACTGCGGCAACTCGGGCGTCACGAAGTCCGGTGGACACCCCCCAAGCCGTTGCAGGCGCTCATGCATCGGCAACATACCCTGGTCGCGTCCCGACGCCGGAAACACGGGGCCACCCGGCAACTGGCTGTACAGAAACGCCTCCGGCGATAGTGCATAGCGCAAATCCTTGTGCACAAAAAAGTCGTGGATCAGACATTCTACTGGCGTATAAATACGCGCGGCGTGCTCGCCGATCGTATCGTTCGTCGCACGCGTGCGCCGCACGAATGCCCTGCCGAATATTCCAATCACGCACGAAGCCGCCGCCGTATTGCCGACCGGCCCCTCGAGCAGTTCGTAGCGAATCATGCCATCGGAACCAGTTACGGTCCGAAGCTCCGGGAGCGGCCTCGAGCAGAGCTCACCCACAAGAGGAACCTTGCCGTCGCCCTCGAACTCGGGGTCGACGGCCTCAATACGGCCCAGCTCCAGCGGTGTCCCGTCGTCCTGCACCTTTCGGGAAGAGGCCATCGCCCAGACGACGTCACGGCGGAGTCGCCGATAGTCCACAAGGCCGCTGAGCCAGGTCAGGTCCACCCAGTCCTGCGTCTCAGGGTTGGGGGCGATCACATTGACGCAGAGTTGCACGCGCGCCTGAACACCCCATATCGCACTGTTCCCTCGGAAGGCGAGTTTGCGCAATGCCTCGTTCTGTTGCTGAGTGTTGGAATTGCGGGCGAGGTTGCCGAGCATCATATCGAGCGATTCGCGGTCGCCGGCGTGTATGGCTCTCATCTCCTCGAATTCTGCCATGGCCAGCCGCACGGCCTTGATCGCCTCTATCGACGCGCCGGCACGCTTGAACGAATCCAGCAGAATCGTCATACCAGCCTTGCCCGGAATGTGCGGCACAGCAGCAGCAGGATCCGCTGCACGGATGACCCTCGACACTTTCCAAGTCAGGTTCTTGTTCACGTTGAGCTGCCGTGCTACTTCCTGCGGGCGCGTGGGGTCAGCTCCGACACAGGCCAGAAGCTCCGCCAGTGTCGAGCGAATCCTGCCCAGCACGGTCTTTACATGCTCCTCAAACGGCGGCACGCAGTCCGTGCTTGATGATGTCGGGATTTCTGCCATAACTCGCTGTCCTCAGGGCAATTAGATGTTACGGTCCTTGCTCTCCATCTACCCTTTGTAGCACACGCCGGCGAGCTTTGCAAGCCCCTTTCAAAATATTTGCAGATTTCTTTCCGAAAACACTTGCAGAAACATATCTGGGGAGTTACAGTACGGCTTGACTTGGTCGAATGGCGGCCGAGCGGAGGTTGTTCCATCCCGGTTGACTTGGGAGGAGAGATAGAATGAATCGTATGCGAACGGCAGCAGTAGCGGCAGCGGTTGCCGCGATCCTCACGGCCCCCACTTTGGGCGGCATCATCATCACACAGGGCACGAGCGCCCCAACCTACGCCACGACGCTCAACTTTGACGAGCCGGGCGGTCCCACCGGTTTCGTGGCGCCGGACGCGTGGTCGATCAGTCACGGCATCACCGAACTGCAGGCAGGAGATCTCTCTCCTCAGGTCGGCGACTTCACGACGAACTTCGGACCCTGGGTCGGAACCGGAAACTCCTTCTTCGGTAACTTTGGCGTGTTCATCACCTGGGCAAACGATCTGACGGAGTTCTCGACTCAACTGTGGGATCCCTCCGGACCGCCCGGCCCGTTCGGTGGCGGCCTCAGCGTCTTCGTTTTCAACAACGGTACGCAGGTGGCCTCCGGCTCGTTCGAGCCGGCCTGGGGCGGTATTGGCAACTCGTGGTTCGATGTCACCACGAACACCGGCAGTACGTTCAACGAGGTGAGGCTTCTCGGGTTCGGCTTCGATCCGACCACCTTCGTGGACGATCTCTCGTGGAATGTCGTGCCCGAGCCGGGCAGCTTGTTGCTATTCAGCGGCGTGATTGGATTCACACTCCTCAGACGCCGCCGCTGACGCTGAGGCCTGCGGAGTATTTTCTTGCCGAGGGAGGGGGAGGCGCGCGGGCGCCTCCCCGCCGTCGTTTGTCGTCGATCGGGATATAGGCAACCTCTATCGCCCACAAGGAAAGGTGTAATGAACAGATTTCTCCTCACCACATCAACTCTGGTCGCCCTGACGAATGCGGCTACGGCTCAGGTCACGTTTCACTTCATCGGCCTCGGGTTTGCCACGGACGTTTCCGCCGACGGCTCCGTCGTGGTCGGCAACACCGAAGGCGACTTCGAGACGTTTCGCTGGACGGTGCTCGATGGCATCGTCCCGCTGGGTCGGGCGACCGTGCCGGTCCTCGGTATCGGCGCCGGCGCCCCGGACGTCTCAGCCGACGGCACGATGATCTCGGCCACGATCCTCGGCGCAAACGGAACCTACGCAACGCAGGGACGATGGACCCGGGGCTCCGGTTGGCAGGAGATGATGCCGCCAACACCGCCGGACGGCGGCCTCATAGACAGCGCCTACGGCTCGGCATGGGGGCTGTCGGACGACGGCAATACACTCCTCGGATTGTACTGGCGGCCCGGACAACTCGACGGCCTCGCGCACGCCAGCAGGTGGACTCCGGCAACCGGTGTGGTCGATCTTGGCAGTGGCGGCGGCAACAGCCGAGCCAATGATGCCAACGCAGACGGGACCGTGATCGTCGGCTGGGATGAAGATCCGTCGTTTGGCACTTGGTGGCCGACGGTCTGGGTCAACGGCGTCCGGACGACACTGACCCAGACGGTCGGATTCGCCGAGGCCGACGCGGTTACGCCCGATGGGACGATGATCGTCGGGTCGTCGTGGCGGATTCCCCACCAACCCTGGCATCCGACCATGGCGGCGGCGTGGCGCTGGAACGGGGCCTCCTGGGTCGAAGAGATTCTCGGTTTTCTGCCCGGAACAGCCGCGCCCTTCGGCTTGGCGGTGGGCAGTGATGTCACGGCTGACGGGAGCATGGTCGTCGGCTTCAACCGATTCAGCGGTCCCACCGACGCCACCGGGTTCATCTGGACGGCCGCCACCGGCATCATGGATGTCGAAGACTTCCTGTTGAACAACGGCGTCACACCGGACCCCAACTTCGACATTCGCACGATCTCGGCGGTGTCCGATGACGGCACGGTCCTTGTCGGCAGCGGCCAGGACTTGGTGGCCCCCTTCCGCGCCAGAAGCTTCCTGATCACTGTCCCCGCGCCATGCAGTTTGCTGGGAGACATCAATCAAGACGGTCAGCTTGATGGACGCGATATCGCCGGGTTCATCCGGGCAAAACTCGGTCAGCCTCCAGAGCCGGGCGAGCAACCCGCGTGCGCCAACTACGGCGGCACGCTCCAGCAAGACATGGCAGCCTTTATCGCTGACTTGCTCGCGAACTGATCCCGCCGCGACCGGTCACCGTGCGAGCCCGAGATCGCTTCGCAGCGTCACGCCGTAGCCACGTCGCGTCCGCTGCGTCTGGGTGCCCCGCCCCGTCCAGGGGTGGGGCGCGGATTCGACCGTCCGACTGCCTGCCCCCCCTCCCCCCGGGGTTGCGTCCGCCCTGCGTACGGCGACGTTCGTCGATTTCTGCCCCAACTCCGGTCCGCACAATGGACTGTATGCGACCGAATGGTTCGGTCGTACAGTCTGCAGCTCCGCCCGAACCCGCCTCAATTGTGCAACCGGAAAGCTCCATTCTCAGGCCGTGGCTACCGTTTCTATCTGGGCGAGCGTCTGTTGGACAACGGCAACGCGCGGCCAGACACACCCGTGTGAGGACGGCAAACAGGCCTGCTCGGCGACTTGGCCTTGGTCGGCATTCCGCCCATCGCGGCGGGCTAGCGATTGCTATTCCCCTGCTGATGGCCTACGATCATGCTCGCACGGCCGCGATTCGGCGGCATGCACGTCGAAGGAGCCATGACATGAAAAGAGTGGTCCTTACCGAACTGGTTGCGGCTGCCTGCCTCGTAGGCCAGTGTGGCACGGCCTCGCTACTGGAGCCGCCCAGCGCCCAGTCCCTTATCACCGACGACCTGCGGCGAGCCTGTCCGTCAATTGATGATGACTTCATCGTAACGCTCATCGTCACGGCACGAGCCGACCGCGACGCCGGGTTCACCAAGAGCGAGGCCATCTTGAGTGCAATCACTGGCTGTAGCACGGGATGTGCGGAGGCTTGTGCGGCCGATCCTGACTGCGACTTCAATAGCGAGGTCGCGTGCCGGGTGGAGTGCGCAAACTGCCTGACTGCCGTCGTGGACCTAGTCTTTCCATAGAATGCCGCCGGCAACGCGCGGCCACAACACCGCGCCAATCGTCCCGATCTGATGGAGACCCGGCCATGCGAAAGACCTCGCTCCTGATCCTCTCCGCCCTGCTCATGACGCAGGCCGGCTGCGGCACCGCCCTCAAACGCACCTGGACCGAACTCAAAGGCGCCGAAGCCCGAGCGAAGGCCGTCACCGGCGCCGCCCCGTCCGGCCTCGCCCGATTCCGAGGCGTCCGGATCATGCCCGTCCGCACCAGTCTCG
>JBHHVX010000081.1:0-17445 GCA_046754505.1 Phycisphaerae bacterium
TTTTGACGTTTTGACGTTTTGACGTTTTGACGTTTTGACGTTTTGACGTTTCCTCCGCCTACCCGTACCGCTCCTCTGTCCAGGGATCGCCGTGCATGTGGTAGCCATTGCGCTCCCAGAAGCCGGGGCGGTCTTCGTCGGTCAGTTCGACCCGCTGAATCCACTTCGCGCTCTTCCAGAAGTACAGCTTGGGGACCACAACCCGACACGGTCCGCCGTGGTGCGGCGTGAGCGGCTCGCCATTGTGCGTAACGGCGAACAGGCAGTCGTCGTCAAAGAACGCGTCGAGCGGCAGGTTGGTGGACCACGGCCCCCCGGAGCCCTCGTAGGCATGAAGCACGACGAATCGCGCCTCGGGCCGGACCTTCACGTGCGAGAGGACCTCGCGCGTCGACGGTCCCTCGAACAGATTGTCCAGCCGCGACCACGTCGTGACACAATGGATGTCGCAAAAAACCCGCACCCGAGGCAGCGTCTGAAACGTCGGCCAGTCACACTCCCACGGTTGCTCGACGAGACCGTCGATACGAAGCCGCCACTGGTCGGGTGCGATCTGCGGGACGCCACCCCAGTGCAGGACCGGCCACTGGCGGGTCTCGACCTGGCCCGGCGGAATCCGCTCGGATCGCCGTGTGTCCGGACTGACGATTCCTCCCTCCCGCTCGTGCTTGTCATCACTCATGGCCCGTCCAATCCGGATCATCATGCCCGCAAGCCACTCCGCAACGCAGCCGGATAGGGTGGCGTGCCCCTGCCGCAGCGTCCAGCAAGCCTGCCTTTGGAATCCCCATACCCAGCCTCGACCGGATTCTAGCCCCGCCACGGGCAGGTGAGCAATGCTCCGCGCCACCGCCGGCCCGACGCGTGGGAGCCGCCTCGGCATGCCACTCGCGGCGCGAAAAAAACTTCTGAGCCGCCCGAAAGTCCGCAATGAACCGGCCCTGTCTGCGTTATGCGCAATACGAAGGGTCTGCGC
Organism: Phycisphaerae bacterium; assembly: GCA_046754505.1. Lineage (GTDB taxonomy): Bacteria > Planctomycetota > Phycisphaerae > UBA1845 > UTPLA1 > JAPULF01. Next base: position 977 of record JBHHVX010000081.1, read on the forward strand.
TCGGGGTCTGTCCTGGGTAAGGCAGCAGTCGAACGGTTCACGATGCCGATGCTCGCCTGACGATACAGGTGAAACCCCATCGGGACTGTGCGCTGGCGCATTGCACGAACGTCGCCGGCGACGGATGATTAAGGCAACCGGCCCGAGCCGGTCAATCCGCTGTGTTCGGAATCGTGACCGCGTGGCACTCGTCACCCAGTACGAATCGGAAAGGGACACACATGTTCACCCACGCCATCCTGATCGCTTCAACATGTCTATTCACCGGCCCCATCTCCCAGGCCGACGACAACGGCGACGGCGCCCAGCACGCCGAACGGCGGACTCCCGACGAACGCCCCCCCCGTGACGCCGACCGCCGACAACGCCGTCAACGATGGCGCGAGCGGATGCAGCGCTATCGAAACGCCTCACCTGAGGACCGCGCCCAGATGAGGATCGACCGCTTCACCCGCATGGCAAGTCGTACCTATAAACTTAGCGACGTGCAGACGCCGATGGTGCGCAACGAGATCGAGTCGATCCAGGTCGAGCGCCGGGCCGCCATGGGGCCGGATGCCCTCGAGTACGATCGCCTGCGCGATGAAATGACGAAGTTCTGGTCCGACCGCTCCCGGGCCAACGGCGACGAAAACCCGCGGCAGCACTGGCGGGAGGTCCGTCGCGACCCGAAACTCCGCGAACTGCGCGATCAAATGCGCAAACTGGACGAGAAATACCCCTTCGACTGGGAGGCGTCGATCCAACGAATCGAACGCCTCCTGCCTGAGGAACAGGCAAAAAAAGGCCGCGAACGATGGGAGAAGCGACGACAGCAATGGCGGCAGCGGCGAAACGAGAGGAATCGATCGCGCGGCCCGGCCGGCAATCGCTCGCCAGACGAGGCACGAGGCGCGCCAGGGGGCAACCTGCCCGCGCAAAAGCCGCTTGCAAAATCGGGCGCTGCGAAACCCAGCCCCGACCATCCAAGCAAAATAAAGGAGAACGCACCTGCAGCCAGACCCGCGGCCTTGGGACCTTGGGAAAAGTACGTTCACGACTTCATTCCGCGTCACGGACTGACGCCCGCTCAAAAAGCAGCGGCACTAGCCATCCTCAAGGAGCTACAAACCCGGGCCGCGCAGTTCAGACAGGCCAACGCCGACAGGATCGCAAAGGCACGGCGCATCGCCGACGCCAAGGTCCGCCAAGAGCGTCTGGGCGATCTGAACAAGCCGCTCGACCAGCTCTTCGAGGAACTTCAAAAGCGGCTCGACGGCCTGCTTACGGCGGCTCAGCGCGATACCGCCAAGCCCGACAAGCCCTCGTCCCATGGCTAGTGTACCGTCAACCTTGACTTTGCGGGTGCCCAGTGGGAGGGCGAGGCTCCTGCCGAGCCTCACATGCGGCTTGATGGTGATCCGAACGGACGGCTCGCCAGGAGGCTCGCCCTCCCGCAGACCTCGCCCAACCCACAGAATCAAGGTTGACGGTACACGAGTGCCGTTTCCATTCGGCCAGTTTCGTCCCGCCGGCATCCATGGAACCGGGCTGGTGAACGCCCGCCGCCGTTTCGAGCGTGGATAGCAGCACCAAACGCCGTGATCGCGACAAGTGGAGCATTTGCAAACACTTATGAACACGAAACTCGCTCAATGGACACGGCACTAGCCGCAGGCTGAGCCGGCGGGGCGGCTCGTGCCGGCAAGCGGCATCGTGCCGCTATGACGGTCGTGCGTCCCCGTCCCCCTGCGCCGCGCCGTTCAACGGCGCACCCCGGGAACTTCCCCATGACACTCGGCAAGGCCCCACCGATCCGACTGATGCGTGAAGTCCGCTTTTCGATCGATCGCGATTGGGCGCGGGCCGCGCACGGAGCCGGTGGGTTTGAGGGCGCTCTGCCCGTGACCAATTCATGGGGCGGCTGGCCGTCGGCCGTCGGCATCGCGCCGTATCTCGTCCTGCGGATCATCGTCTCGGGCGTGCCGGATCCGCTCACCGGCTTTCTCGTCAACATCCAGGAACTGGACAACTTGCTCCGGCTCAAGGCGATTCCGCTGGCAGCCGGACGCCTCAGTGCCAGCGGCGTCCGACTCACCGGCGAACACCTCCTTCGCTCAATCGCCGAGGCCGTCCGCCAAGGCATCCCCGAGCGCTGCCGCTTCGAGGCCCTGACCCTCTGGACAACACCGCACTTATCGTATCGTATATCCTCCCGGGAGCCTGCCATGGTGGAGATGACCCAGTGTTTCGAGTTTTCCGCGTCGCACCGTCTCCACGTCGACGCGATGTCAGACGAAGACAATCGTCGGGTGTTTGGAAAATGCAACAACCCCCGCGGACACGGGCACAACTATCAGGTGGAAATCACCGTCGTCGGCGACGTTCCGCCCGATTCCGGCCGCCTCCTGCCCCTGCCGGCCTTCGAGGCGACCGTGAAACGCGAGGTGATCGACCGCCTCGACCACACGCACCTCAACGACGACGTGCCCGAATTCGCTCACGTCAATCCCACCGTCGAAAACATCGCCCACACAATCTGGGGCCTGCTCGAATCGAAGCTCGCGCCGGCCCGCCTCGGCCGCGTCCGCGTCTGGGAAACGGCCAAGACCTATGCCGAATACAGCGCCCCAGCATCACAGCGCTGATGCGCGGGTGCCACGGCCACGCTCGCGTGGCCGTGCATCCCACCCGCAGCGTCCTCAACCACCATCCCTCACTCGATCACCAGCATTTCTGCTGTCTGCTTTCTGCTTTCGGATCTCGGCATTTCGGTTTTCCTTGCAGCCACCCGCGCCCGCCTTCTCGCCAAGGAAGGTTCGCCGTATCGTGCCCCCCGTGTCCATCATGTCGACGACGTTGTGCTATCCTCGATCGGACGCTCCGATCCAGGGCCTCTTCGTACAGCGGCGGCTGCGCGAAATCCACCGTCTCAAACCGCTGACCGTTATCGCCCCGGTCCCCTGGTTCCCGGGAGCGCGCCGCCCGCCCCACTCCGAGGACAGAGGCGGACCGCCGCCCGCGGTACGACCTCGGATGTTCTATCTTCCGGGGGTGGCGAAATCCCTTGATGCCCGCTTCTTCGCGCGGGCGCTCGACCGCGCCATCGAGCCGCTCCAGCACCGCAAACCGGTTCGACTGATCGACGTACACTTCGTCTGGCCCGACGGAGTCGGCGCATGGCGGGTCGCCCGGCGGCGTCGGATCCCGCTCCTTTGCACAATCCGCGGAAAACTGGTCAGCCGGATCGCCGAACCGTCCCAGCGTCGGCAGATCACCGCCATGTTGCGTGACGCAGACGGCCTGATCGCCGTATCACGAGCCTTGGCGAATCTTGCAAACGACGTCGCGGGCCGCGATCTGGCCATCCGCGTCATCCCCAACGGGATCGATCCCTCGCTCTTCGGACGCGCTGGCGGCGACACCCAAGCGTGGTCGGCCACCGCCCGAGCGGCCTGCGGCTGGTCGGACGCCGCGCGCTACGTCGTCTCCGTCGGCCACCTTCAGGCCCTCAAGGGCTTTCACCACCTGCTCAACATCTGGCCCGACGTGCGCCGCCGCGCCGGCGACGCACGGCTGGTCCTCGTCGGCGGAGCCACCGGAGAACGGGCCTATGCCGCACGGATCCGAAACCAGGCGGCGAGCCTCGGTCCAGAGGCCGTCACGCTCGTCGGACCCATCGCGCCTGACCGCGTCGCCACCATGCTCAACGCGGCCGACCTGTTCGTCCTCGCGAGCCGCTCCGAAGGATGGTGCAACGCCATCGCCGAATCGCTGGCGTGTGGATGCCCCGTCGTGGCGACAGACGTCGGCGGAAACCGTGAGATCGTCACGGACGACGCGCTCGGAGCGCTCGTACCCTGCGGCGACACGACCGCTTTGACAGATGCCGTCTGCGCAGCATTGGACCGTTCTTGGGACCGCGACCACATCGCCACCATCGGAGGACGGCGCACCTGGCAAGAGGTCGCCGCCGAATGCGTCGATGTAATGGAAAACGTCCTCCGTCGAACGGAGCGATGAACCGAAGCCGTACGCCGAACGATCGAATCCAGGCGTGATCGAACAACGCAACATCATCTGCATCGCCAGCAACTGGTTTCAGGACCCGACCAGCAAGCACCATGTCATGCGCATCCTGTCCCGGCGAAACCACATCGTCTGGGTCAACCACCACGGATCCCGCCGGCCGCGGCTGAGCAGCGCCGACGCCGGAGCGATCGCCGTCCGGCTCCGGCAGGTCATCGAAGGCCCCCGGCACGTTACCGACGCCATCACGGTCGTCACGCCCCTCGTCATCCCCCTGCCGGGCAACGCGGCCGCGGCCGTGCTGAATCGACGGCTGCTCACGCGACAGATTCGGAACGTCCTCCGCGACCTGCCGCGCCGTCCCGTGCAACTCTGGTCCTTTGCCCCGGATGTGGATTATCTCTGCGGCCAGTTCGACGAGGAGTGCGTCGTCTACTACTGCGTTGATGAGTTCAGCGAGTTCTCGGGCTACGACCGTAACGCCATCCTCGCGGCGGAGCAGCGCCTCGCCGACCGGACCGATCTGATCATCACCACGTCGCAGGCGTTATACGAGTCCAAACGCTCGCTCAACCGCCATGTCGAGTTGGTCACGCACGGTGTCGATTACGATCACTTCGCCGGCGCCCTGTCAGACGATGTGAGCATGCCGGACGACCTCGCCGGCCTGCCAAAGCCGATCCTCGGATTCTGGGGACTGATCCACGACTGGGTGGATTTTGAACTCCTGGCAACGCTCGCACGCGCCCGGCCCGCTTGGTCCATCGTCCTGATCGGCGCCGTCGCCGTCGACCGGGGCACTCTGTCGAGATTGCCGAATGTCCACTGTCTCGGCCGCCGCGCCTACGCCGACCTTCCAGCCTATGCACATGGATTTGACGTAGGTCTGATTCCGTTTCGCCTGAACGACCTGACGCGGGCGGTCAACCCGATCAAGTTGCGTGAGTATCTCGCCGCCGGGCTTCCGGTCGTCTCGACCGCCCTGCCCGAGGTTCGGCGCTACGCAGACTGGGTCCACGTCGCGGAGAATCCGGACCAGTTTGTCGCGGCATGCGATACCGCCGTGCGTCAGGCAAACCCGCGCAAGGCGGCGGCGCGACGCGCGGCGATGCGATCCGAAACCTGGGAGTCCAAGGTCACAGAGGTGGCCCGGCACCTGTCGCGGCTGCAGGCGGATGCGACAACGCGCTCCCCTCTCAGAATCGCGTCGGGACAGAACCGCGACCGTGAGAGAGCGGCTCTCGAGCCAGAACCCGACGTCGCCTGACATCGGGTTACGGTTGACGGCCTTGCTGCGCGTGCTGGTGGCGCCTTTCCGACCAGAAGCTCATCAGCAGAATCGCGACGCCGGCCACGAGAAGCGCGTCGGCGATGTTGAAGATCCAAGGATAGACCGACCGGCCCGCGATCTGAAGCTCAAACTTGATGAAATCGCGCACGACCGGCTGCGGTCCGTACTCAACCACCGCAATCTGACGAGTCGGATCGACGTGTGTCGCTAGCGGCCATGTCCGGCGATTGCGATCTGGGGCGCCGAATTCCGAAACCGTGATGCCGCGTTCGCTCTCATTCACCAGCGTGCCGATGACGCGATAAAGCCCGCCCGGCCCCTCGAGTCGGACGACGCAGGCCTCCTGCGTGGCACGATCGTAGAGATTGCCGATCGCACCGGCGAGCACAAGCCCGAGGGCAACGTGGAGGAACCGCTGGGACGCGTCGGCGTTCGCGAACAGATAGAGCACGAACATCAGCGCGAGCACAGAGGCCCCAACAAAGATCGGCGCAAAGCCGTCGCCAACCCCGAACAGCGCCCCGGGATTCAGCGACAATTGAAAGGCGAGAACCTTCTTCACGATCGGCTTCGACGCTCCCCAGGGCAGGTTGCTGAACGCCTCGTTCTTGGACCACAGATCGAGCGCCAGCCCGCCGATCGCCGCGACCCACAAACGCGCATGGCTCGACACATGCCACAGGGCCCACACCGCCGACGGTGCCGCCTGCTCAACACGTTTCTCAATGACGGGTGCGGCCGTTGAATCAGACAATTTGTTCGCTCTCGGCGGGATCAGCCTCGATCGTGGTCTTCGAGCGTCCGCTTGTGCTCGATCCGGAAGCGGGCCCACGGCTTGACCTTGAGGCGGGCCTTCGGAATCGGTCGCTGTGTCCCTTCGCAGACGCCATAGGTGCCGTTTCGGATGCGCTCGAGGGCCGCGTCGATCTCCTTCACCACCTCCCGCTCGTTCGCGATCAGGTCGAGGGTGAACTCCTGTTCATAGTTGTCTGTCCCAATATCGGCCATATGGATGGGCATCATTGAGAGATCGCCGGCAGCGTCGGTTCGGTTCTTCTTGAGGGTCTCCCGTTGCATGTGATCGACATCACCCAGCAACTCTGCCCGTTTCTTCAAGAGCAACTGTCGATACAACTCCAAGTCCTCCGGCGAAAACCGGCTCTTGGACGCCGCTCTCCCGGGCGACCCGTTCGTTGGCACGACCGATGCGGTGCCCGACCGCAATGGGGCGATCACCCGCGCCCGAATCTTGCGCTCCGCGTTCGGTCGGAGCGCCGACCGTGACGACCGTCCATTCGGCGGCGTGGCGGATCCTGACAAAACCTGTGCCTCCGATTCCCCGGCGAGCCTCCCGCGGCGTCGGGCTCCGGCCCCGAACGCGCCTTGTGGCTAGCCCCGTGAGTATATGGAGCCCGCGACAGGCTGTCAAGGGGCCGGATCAGGGCCTCAGACGCGATTCCGCCGTCCAAAACATAGACCCACGTCGCGATGGTTCGCCCGGCGGGCCCCGACACCAGCGTGCGGACGGATGTCCCATCGCCTATCATGGCCCCCCCGGCGGCGGATCGACAGCCGATCAAGTGGTCCGGCACGCCGACAGGAGACGATTCGCTTTGGCCGCAGGATTCCAGATCACCGGGCGCGACACCCAGACCGCGGCGCGGCGGGGTCGGCTGGAAACACCCCACGGCCATATAGAGACGCCCGTATTTATGCCGGTCGGGACACGCGCCGCCGTCAAGGGCCTTGCCCCGGACCGTCTCCGCGCCGTCGGCACGCAGATACTCCTGGCTAACACCTATCACCTCGCGCTTCGGCCGGGCGCCGAGGTGGTCGCCGAACTGGGCGGGTTGCATCGCTTCATGGCCTGGGACGGCCCAATCCTCAGCGACAGCGGAGGATTCCAGGTCTTCAGCCTCGCAACCCTGCGGTCGCTCGATGACGACGGGGTGACCTTTCAGTCGCACATCGACGGCGCCATCCTCCGCCTCGACCCCGCCGGCGCCATCGCCCTCCAGGAGCAACTCGGCGCCGACATCATCATGGTCCTCGACGAGTGCATCCGGTTGCCGGCCGCACCCGCCGCCATCGAGAAGGCCGTCGCACGCACCCTCCGCTGGGCGGCGGTCTGTCGCCGCGCGGCGACCCGCGCCGATCAGGCCCTCTTCGGAATCGTCCAGGGCGGACTGGACCTCGACCTGCGGCGGCGCTGTCTCGACGGCCTCGTCAAACTCAACTTCGCCGGCTATGCCATCGGCGGACTGGCCGTCGGCGACACCCCGGCCGAGATGGCCGCCCTGCTCCGGGCCTTCGTCCCCGAGATGCCCGAAGACCGCCCGCGTTACCTGATGGGCGTCGGCCGACCGATCGACCTCATCCGCGCCGTCGCCGCAGGCGTCGATCTCTTCGACTGCGTCATGCCCACCCGCAACGGCCGCAACGCCTATGCCTTCCTTCCAACCGGCTTCCTGCGGATGCGCAACGCCGCCCTCCGAACAGACGGCCGACCTATCCAGCAAGACTGCTCCTGTTACACGTGTAACCACTTCTCCCGAGCGTACTTACGCCATCTCTTCCTGGCGGGCGAGATGCTCGGGCCGATACTGGTTTCACTCCACAACATCGCGTACTATCACCGCTGGATGCGGCGGATTCGAGAGGCTATCGCCGCCGAGACACTCGACCAACTGCTGGCCCGGGCCGAGAGTGCTGCGACGAAGGACGCCGAGGACACCCAATGACAACACCACTACTCATGATTCTTGCTCAAAACTCCGCCTCGCCGCGGCAGCCCGGCGGCATGGACATGTGGCTCTTTCCACTGCTCGCCATGGGGCTGATTTTCTATTTCCTGGTCATCCGCCCACAGGGCCGCGACAAAAAGCGGCGAGCGGAGATGCTGTCCCAGGTCAAGAGAAACGACCGCGTCGTGACGATTGGCGGCATTCTGGGCACCGTAACGGCCGTGAAAGACGACGAAATCACCCTGAAGGTCGACGAGTCCACCAACACAAAGATCACCTTCTCACGGGCGGCCATCCAGCGGGTCAACTCTGCCGAAGCCGGCGCCGGCAGCCTCGCTGATGCCGGCAAATAGCCCACCTCAGTGCCCCAGTGCTCTGCGACGCCTCCTCTGGGTGGGTAGCATCGGCGTCCCGGCGGTGTATTCCCTTTGAAAACGCGTGGGCGGCGTGTCCAGACCGGCCGCCAGTCCAAGTGTGACAGGGTACGAGGTCCACCTCGCCCGGAAGTGTCACGCACCCCCTTGTTTCGCCGATAGTGATGACGTGGAGCCGGCCGCGCGACCCAAGCGGTCGGGTGCCCTCGCAATACGACCGCGACCGTCGCCCGCCGAATGCGTATAATGAAACGAACGGCCGGCCTGAGCGGCGAGCTGGGCCGGCCTCTTTGGGAGCGATGCAATGTCGAACAAACGAAATCGTGCGAATGGGATGCTTGTCGCGATGATCGCGGGAGCCGTCTTCTGCCTGTCCAACGCGGGCGCCACGGCCCAGGTCTCCGGCCGGCAGCCGACGATCACCAACCAGTTCACGACGACGACGGGCGGGGCGCTCCAAGCCCGGCGGCCCGGCCTCTTCGTGCAGCAGGGCATCGCGGAGGTCCAGGGACAAAGCACGTTTCTGACCGGAGATATTCCCGATCAGAACCGTTTCTTCCACGACACGGCGGTGCTCGTGTTCCAGAACATCCTCGACTCCATCCTGCGGTTCATGAGCAACCTCAATCTCGCCAGCAGCCTCGGCAATCTCGGGAGCCTGTTCGGCACGACCGGCGGCACGACCGGCCTCAGCACCATCCCCAACTCCACGACCACCGGCCCCGGCACCTCCGTCCAGATCCAATAGAAAAAGGTGTCAGGAAGATTTTTGTGCCCGCTTCCGGGGACGTCCCCGCGGGCGCAACGTGATGTCCAGCCCCAGGCGCCGCGCGATCCGCGGCTTCCACATGTCGTCACCCAACGGAATCCCCCGCGCGACGGACTGTCGAACGCCTGCCAACCCATCCTCGTCGATGTGCTCATTCGCACACGCCAGCCAGTTACGCGGCCGAGCCACCGGCCACGGCCGCGCCACCTCGCGCAGCGCCGACTTCCGGTTGCGCCGGACCCACAGGCTGCCCCACCGCCAGTTCTCCGCCTGCCGCACCAACCGCGCCCGCCGGGCGTTGGCCTCCACATACCGGCACACCGTCAGGAAGTGCGCATCGGCCTGCACCGGAAAGCTCTTGAACCGGCCCTGATACAGCGGTCCCTCGCCCGTCGTGTGGGTGTGGGCGTGCCAGCGATGCGTGTGGGTCACGGTCGTCCACTGCATCCATGTGGACAGGTTCGTCCGCCTTCCCGCGAGCACCACAAGATGCCAGTGGTTCGGCATCAGGCACCACGCCAGCAAACCCGGCGCATCCGGCCGCGCCAGCGACTCCGACAGGACCCGCTCGAAGGCCAGATAATCCTCCGCCTTCTCGAACAGCGGAAGCCGCATCACCCGCCGATTCAGAACGTGATAGACAAGCCCCGCCTGCGTCACCCTTTCCGGTCGTCCCATGCCCGCACCCTAGCCCGACCGCTCAGGATGTCAAGGAAATCTTCCCGACACCTTTGACGCTCCTGAAATGGGCATCGGATCGCCGTCACAATCCAATGGGGATCGCGATCGGGGCAGACAGGAGGATTCCCGTAGGAGACGGGAACGAGAGAGGATTCTCGTTCCAGCGATCACCCTGCGGCAGAACGGAAGCCGGCCGCCTCAGGGCGCGGCACCGCCCGCCGCCCCCGCCCGCCAGATGGCGGACGGACCGTGCTGCTGCACGGCCTGCTCGCGATCGTAGGCATACGGCATGTGACAGCCTGGGGCGCACGAACCGCCGGTCGGCGTCTTGCGGTAGAACGTCGGCATCTGCCACCGCCCGAAGGGGATGACCGTGCGAATCAGCCGCGGGTTCCGGCTCCCGTGCGGCTGGTGGCAGATCAGGCAGCTTCGGCCCTTGTCGGCCCGGTTCACGTGCAGGAAGTGCAGGTTGCGGTCGCCGTTGCGGAACTCCGTCTCGTCCGTCACGCGATCCTCCAGCACCATCTCCTCGTCGTGGCAGGAGAAGCACAGCGGATAGCTCTCTTCCTCCACATACGGCACGTACGGCTGAGTCGTCGGATAGGGCTCCATCAACAACATCGCGTTTACCCCTCCGTGGACCTGATGGCACGCCGCACAATGGCTCTGGTTGATCGGCCCGTGAAGCGTCCCACCCGGTGCCAGTTCCGCCGTCAGGTTCCGCAGAAAAGACCCGTTCGATCGCCGGATTCGCCGGCCATGACACGATAGACACACCGCCACCCCGTCCGCCCGCTGAAGCGAGGCGTGATCGCTGGCATGGGGGTCGTGACAATTCAGGCAGGCGCGGTCCTTCGTCACCGGCGGATGCGACACATCGGCGTCATCAATCAGGTCTTCGATCGCATCGTGGCAGTCGAGGCACAACTCTGGCGGCACCGTGTTGAGCAGCTTGGCGTGCTCGGCGGCATGAGGCTGATGGCAGGCGGTGCAGGCCTGCTTGACCGCCTCGTGAACCGACGCCGCTGAGTCCAGGCGGTCCTCCATGTCCGAATGACAATCCAGACAAAGGTCATTACCTGGCAGTGTCAGGAGCTTTGCATTGTCCGAACTGTGCGGATTGTGGCAGCCCGTACACGCCCCCTCGGCGACCGGTGGGTGAACGACTTTGTTGTCACCTGTCAGGTCGTCGTGGCAGTCCAGGCAGAGCGCCCCGACCGAATCGGCCACCAGAAACGCCGGGGTCTTGGCCCCGTGCGGGTCGTGACAATCGGTGCAGGCGGCCTCGCGAAACGGATGGTGAACGACCGCCTTCGTCTTCATCGCGTGGCACGATGTGCACAGCGCCTGGCCCTCGCGTACCAGAGCAAACATGTGCCGCTTCGGGTCGGTCAGCCGATGGCACACCTGGCACTTGCCGGTCCCCGCCGGGCCGTGCATCACGGCATGCCGGGTCACGGCGGTGTGGCAGCCGTTCGTCGTGCAGCTCGCCGGGACGTTGGTGGGCCGCTCGACCTTCGGTGTCTGACCCCGCGCCGGCGCACAGGCCAGCGCCACGAGGACCGCGCAGGATGCCAGTCGCACCGCCCGCAGCGTGCCCGGCACCCTCCGCCGATCGACCACACCCTTCGAGCACCCGCCCCACCTCGTTCGGGCAGGACCGACCGCACAATGCCGCAACCGCCATCCCCGGCGACCGATCATGGCCAGCATCCTCCATCCAGCGCCCCCACCGCCGGTGCGAGGGGCATCATACCTCAAAGCGTATTCCTCGATAGCCGCATCCTGGTCTGCGAACCAACGGAGTCAACGCGGCATCTCTCAACCCCCATCTTCGGCATTTTCCGCTCGTCACCCGACGCCAACGCATCCACGCAACGATGCTCCCCACACCGCCCCAGCCCCGCTCCCCAAGGGTCAACCGCCGACGGTTGAAAAACTGATGACTGACAACTGATAACTGGAAAGCTGGAAATTGATAACTGACAACTCCCTCTGGTTGATCTCCAAGCCCTCTGCCGGTTGAATGCCACCCGACCGGCCCATCCCGTCGGTGCATGCAGCAACGCGGAACGGACCCGGCATGGAGAGCCCGTGATCGAACAGAAACTTCGCAGTGCCATCCGGCTGGTTTTCGGGGGCCTCTGCCTCCTGGCGGCGGGCTGCCAGGTGGGTCCGGCCGCGCTCCAGATCAGTCATGCCGCCTACAACGAGGCCATTCAGCGGACGACCGGCGAGCAGCTCCTGCTCAACCTGGTCCGCCTCAAGTATCGTGAGCAGCCCGTGTTCCTCGACGTGGGCAGTGTCTCTGCGCAGTTCGTGTTCGACCAGTCGGGTGATTTTGCGGCCACGCTGAACGAGGACGTCGGTGCCCAGCGGGGAAATCCCAACGTCCTTCGCCTCGGTGGCCGCATCGGCTATACCGAGCGGCCCACGATCACCTACGTCCCGCTCAGCGGGAAGGACTTTGTGCAGCGGTTGCTGTCGCCCATCAGCGTTGAGACGATCGTGCTGTTGACCAACTCCGGATGGCGGATCGACCGCGTCCTGCGGCTGACCGTGCAGGAGGCCAACGGCCTGGACAACGCCCGCAGGGCCTCCGGCCCGACCCCCGACAGCGCCCCGACCTTTGAAGCCTTCAACCACGCGGCCGACCTGCTCCGCCGCCTGCAAGCCAACAGACAGATATATCTGGAATACGACAGCCGGTCGATCGACGTGTCCGGTCCGATCGCGGCCGCCGCGATGACGTCCGAGGCCATGGTCCGGGCGGCCGACACGGGCACACGATTCCGACAGACGCCGGACGGGACCTACGTCCTGACGCGCGACACGCCGCGGCTGATCCTCCGACTCGCCAATGGCGGCGAAGAATCGCCCGAGGCCCGAGAACTGCGCGAGCTGTTGCATTTGGCCGAACAGTCCGAGTACGACCTCGTCCCGGCCCGTCGCAGCCGTGGCGGAGCCCTTGACGATCACGGCTTGCGGACCGATATCGCACTCGACACGCGCTCGCTAATCGGGACCATGTTCTTCCTCTCACAGGGCATCACCGCGCCCGGGCGTCATCTCGCGGCTCGCCTGATCACGCAGACGACCGAGGCAAACGGGACGCCGTTCGACTGGACACGCCTCCTGGGTGACGTGATTCGCGTCCATGCCCAGCGAATCCGGCCCAAAGACCCCGCCGTCGCCGTCCGGCACCGCGGCTACTGGTTCTACATCCGCGACGACGACCTGAACTCGAAATCCACCTTCTCCCTGCTCGACCAGCTCTTCACCCTCCGGGCCGGCGGCTCCGCCGGCGTTGCCCCGGTCCTGACCCTGCCCGTGGGCGGATAGCCGCCGATTCTACGGCCGGCGCCGCCATTACCGGGCATTTCGCGCCCGTCGGCCGCCAAAACCCGGACGATCGCGGGTATAATCCATATGAGGGCCAACCACCTCACGCTTCGGATTAACTGGCGGGCGGGCCGGGTCGGTTCGACATTGGGGCAGGGAGATAAGCACATGTTTCGATTCCGTTGGGTGGTGGGCGTGGTTCTCGCGGCGATGGCGGCGATCCCGGCAGCGAATGCCGCGACGCCGAGAACTGCGGCGCAAACGGGCCCGGCCGCAGCCCATGACGCCCGAACGCTCTACCTCCGCGCCGCAACTGTCGACCTTCGCAACAAGCCCTCGCTGCTGAAACCCGGCGCGACCTTTCAACCGGGGACCCGCTACGTCCTTCAACTCGACGGACCGATCACGCCCGCACGACGCGACGCGTTGGCCGCCCACGGCGTCGTCCTCGACGACTACATCCCCATGAACGCCTATGTGGCGGAGCTGAGCCGGGCCGACGCCGCCGGCCTCCTCGCGCTGGGCTACGTGGCGTGGGTCGGCGAATACGATCGCGCGTGGAAGCGCTGCCCGAACATCGGCCGCCTCGTGCCGGTCTCGCCTGAACGACAGGCCCTGGCGACCCGCGGTCAGGTGCGCCTCGTGGCCTACGCCTTCAAGCGTGCCAATGCAGACTCCTGTGCCCGTTCGCTCAAGCAAAGCGGCGCGACGCTGCGCAAGATCATGGCGAACGGAGCCGATCGGCGCGTCCTGCTTGACATTGCCCGCGATCAATGCTCGAAGCTATGTCAGGTCGGCGACGTCATGTTCATCGAGGAGGCCCTCGAACCCGAACCCCGCAACGCGACCACGAACTGGATCATGCAGAGCAACGTCTCCAACATGACGCCCCTGTGGGATGCCGGCCTGCATGGCGAAAACCAGATCGCCGGAATCATCGATTGGTTCATGCAGCCCGACCACTGTGCCTTCGATGATCCCGCCAGCCCCGGGTGCCCGTCGGTGGCGAACCCGGTCTGCCCGGCACACCGCAAGATTCAGGCCTATTTCGGCATTGGCGGAAGCACGACCTTCGGCCAGCACGGTACACACGTCGCCGGCGTCTGCGTCGGCGACGAACTGGCCGGCACCGACCCCAACCTCAAGGGGATCGCCTTCAAGGGCCGGGTCGTCTTTCAGAACATGAACTCCGAGTTCAACAACAACGTCGCACAACTCCTGACCAACGCCCACAACAACGGCGCCCGCGTGCACAACAACAGTTGGGGCGCCGCCGGAACCAGCTACAACCTCTGGGCACGCGACATGGACGTCTTCACCGGCGGCGACGGCGTCACCCCCGCTCACGAAGAGGACCTCGTCCTCGTCGCGATCACCGACTTTACCGAGCCGGTGCAGCTCCCCGAAAACGCCAAGAACTGCCTCGCCGTCTCGGCCTCGCAGGACGCGCCGTTTCAGGACTCCCGCTGTGTCGGCGGTTTCGGACCGACCGCCGACGGCCGGCGCAAGCCCGAGCTCCTCGCCCCCGGATGTGGCTCGGTCTCCGCTGATCTCTTCACCCCGCTCCCCTGCCTCACCAACACCGCCGTCGGAACCTCCTTCGCCGCCCCCGCCGTCGCCGGCATGGCCATGCTCGTGCGGCAATACTACATGGACGGTTTCTACCCCGGCGGCGCCGCGAATCCGCCGGACGCCTTTCTCCCGTCCGGCGCCCTGCTGAAGGCGACTCTGATCAATTCGGCCGTCGATATGACGGGCGTGGCAGGTTACCCGTCCGGCTTCGAGGGATGGGGCCGCGTCCTGGCCGACGATGCCCTCTTCTTCGCCGGCGATGCCCGAAAGCTCTCGGTGCAGGACGTCTGGAACGCCTCCGGCCTGAGCACCGGCCAGACGATGGCCTTCCCGGTCGACGTCGCGGCCGGCTCCATGCCGCTCAAGATTACGCTCGTCTGGACCGACGTCGCCGGCAGCCCCGGCGTCGCCCTCACCCCGACGAACAATCTCGACCTCCGCGTGACTGCACCCGACGCCTCGGTCTTCCTCGGCAACGTCTTCACCGGCGGCCAGTCGGCGACCGGCGGAACGGCCGACGCCCTGAACAACACCGAGCAGGTCCATCGGCTCAGCCCCGTCGCCGGAATGTATACAATCGAGGTCATCGGCACGGCCGTCGCCGTCGGTACCCAGGGGTTCGCCCTCGTCATCACCGGCGACCTGACCCCCGCCGTGCCCAACTGCGCCGCGGCCACGCCCGCCGACGTCAACAACGACGGCCTGGTCAACGGCGCCGACATCCAGCCGTTTGTCTCCATGCTGATCGCCTTCGACGGAACGATCGACACCCCCGCCGAGTGCGCCGCCGACATCGGCTCCTCCGCCGACCCGTGCGCCCCGGATGCCACCGTCGACGCCAGCGACGTCGCCGGCTTCGTCGCCACCGTCCTCAGCGGCGCCTGCCCCTGAACCCCGCGGAGGCGCTCTGCGCCCGACGCTGAAAGCCGACAGCTCAAGGCCGAACGCGCCCAGGCACGCAGGCTGACGATGGTCTTCGTCTGCAAGGACAGCCCTGCCCCCTTCTGGAGCAGCCGATCATGCATATCCTCGCTTGACTTGAACTACGCCAGCTTCGAGCCGTGGATGTGGTGCGCGTCGTCATTCAGCACGACCAACTCGTCGATGTCGCGCACGATCATGCCCAAGTCCACCGTGGAGTCGGTGGTCTTGCCCGTGGGACTCTGTTCTGCCTATGTTCTCAGCCCGAAAGGACACGAAGAAACCAGGTTCTCGCCCCGATGGGGCCGCAACATACCAGCCCGGAGCAGAGCGAAGCGGCGCCAGCCGCGCAGCGTCGCCCCGGGTCGCCCATGCCCCCAAACTCCCAGCCCTGAAAGGGCGAAACAACGGCCCCGGGGCATCAATCGCATGCGTTGTTTCGCCCTTTCAGGGCTTCGTCCCGCGGTGGCCAACGCGACCCAGGGCGGCGCTGCGCTTGGCCCTGGGCTGACCTGTTCGCGCCCCTTCGGGGCAAATACGGCCCACGAACGATCCTCGCCTCAAAAGGACACGAACAAGACAGGTCTTCGCCCCGAAGGGGGCCTGAACAAACCGCGCTCTCGCCCCGAAAGGACGCGAGCAGACCAGGTTCTCGTCCCGAAGGGACCGCAACATACCAGCCCGGAGCGCCGCCCCGGGTCAACCTTGCCGAGGTCGCTGACGAGGTGGCGCCCACTGGAACGGGAATCCCTTCTCCCGCTGGAACG
>JBHHVX010000082.1:0-17253 GCA_046754505.1 Phycisphaerae bacterium
GGCGGGGCAGTCCGGTCAGGGGGCTGTCAGGAGTCCGCGCTGCTCGAGAGACGCTGCGAGCGTGGCGACGCAGTCCTCGAGCTTGGCGTCGAGTGTCTTGAGGACGACCTCCGGTTTTTCGGGGGCTTCGTAGGGGTCGCTGATGCCGGTGAAGTTTGGAATCTCGCCAGAGCGGGCCTTCTTGTAGAGTCCCTTCGGGTCGCGTTTTTCGCATTCCTCGACGGGCGTATCGACGAAGACCTCCACGAACTGTACTCCCGCGTCTTCGTGCAGCTTGCGCACGACGTCGCGGTCGGCTCGATAGGGGCTGACGAAGGAGGTGATCGTGATGAGGCCGGCATCGGCGAAGAGCTTGGCGACCTCGCCGATGCGGCGGATATTCTCGGCGCGGTCTTCGGCGGAGAACCCAAGGTTCTTGTTGAGACCGTGCCGGACATTGTCGCCGTCGAGGACGTAGGCGAGGCGGCCGCGCTGCACCAGGGCGTGCTCGAGCGAGAAGCCGATGGTGCTCTTGCCACTCGATGGCAGGCCGGTCAGCCAGATGGTGCAGCCGGATTGCTTGAGGAGGGCGGTGCGGGCGGCGCGGTCTACATGGCCTTCGTGCCAGACGACGTTGGTTGCTTTGATTTCGGTCATGGCTCTCTCAGATTCCCAATCGCGAATCTCGACAGGGAGGCTTCATTGCCTGTTTCGGACGATGTCCGGCGGTCCGAGACTCGCGCTCGGATAGCCTCTAGTGTCTTGATTCGCAGTTTCCTATGTTTCCTGAAACAGGGGTGTGCTCAAGTACCGCTCGCCCGACGACGGGAGGACGGCGACGATCAGCTTGCCGGCGCTGTCGGGTCGCGCCGCCACTTCGCCGGCGGCGTAGAGTGCGGCGCCGGAAGAGATTCCACAGAGGATTCCCTCTTCTTTGGCGGCGCGGCGCGCCATGGCCATGGCGTTGGCCGAGTTGACTTGGATGATCTCGTCATAGACGTCCTGATTCAACACCGCCGGGGCGAAGCCGGCGCCGATTCCCTGGATCTTGTGGGGGCCGGGCTTGGGCGGTCGGCCTTCGCGCATTTGTGTGAGGACGGGAGACTCCTCCGGTTCGACGGCCACGCAGCGGAAACCCGGCTTCTTTTTCTTGATCGCTTCGCCCACGCCGGTGATGGTGCCGCCGGTGCCGATGCCGGATACGAAGACGTCGGCCTTGCCGTCGGTGTCGTTCCAAATCTCCTCGGCGGTCGTGCGGCGGTGGACTTCCGGGTTGGCGGGATTGTCGAATTGCTGGGGCATGAAGCTGCCGGGCGTTTCGTCGGCGAGTTCCTTCGCGCGGCGGATGGCGCCGGGCATTCCCTCCGCGGCCGGGGTGAGGACGACGTCGGCTCCGAGGGCCTTGAGGAGCATACGCCGCTCCATGCTCATGGACTCGGGCATGGTCAGCGTGAGCTTATAGCCCCTGGCGGCACAGACGAAGGCGAGCGCGATGCCGGTGTTGCCGCTCGTCGGCTCGATGAGCCGGGTGTCCTTGTTGATCTTGCCGTCGCGTTCGGCGGCCTCGATCATCGCCATGCCGATGCGGTCTTTCACGCTCGCGAGAGGGTTCAGGTACTCGAGCTTGGCATAGACCTCCGCCTTGGAGTCGATGATCCGGTTGATCCGGACCAAGGGCGTGTTGCCGACGACCTCGACGATGTTGCGATACAATCGACCCATGACAGTTCTCCGAAACAGCTTTCCAGCAAGACGGAACCGGCCCACTCTCTGTCTGGCGGGCCATGATACAGACGCGGCTGGGGGTGCGTCAATGGGCTCCGTGGACGAGTGCCATAGGGGGTACCTGCTGGAACGAGATTCCCTTCTCCCGCTGGAACGAGATTCCCTTCTCGTTCCCGTCTCTCACAGGAAGCGCTTACTTGTCCTTCGATCGCAGTCCCCATTGGACTGTGACATGGGAGGATTCCCATTCGGTTAGGGCCGAGAAAGGATTCTCGGTCCAGCACGGGCCGGCGTTTGGTGGAGAGAGCGAGGTGGCGTTAACATGATTGAATGGTGGATGATGATTCGACGGGGGCCATGTCGGACGACCCGGAACGACAACCCGGAGCGGAGCGTCTTGAGGACGTCGACGCCGATCTTACCGCCAACGCGGGGTGGTTCGGCGGATTCGAGGTCGACGACGGGGAGGGCATTCTCGAGCGGCCGGTTCCGCTGGGCGAGGGGGACGTTCGGCGCGCGCGGATCGTGATCCGTCGAAAGCTGCCGGGCCGGCGGCTGGACAAGTATCTGCACGGGCGGTTTCGCAAGCGCGTGTCGCGGACGACGATTCAACGCCTCATCAAGCAGGGTGAGATCACGGTCAACGGCCGACCGACCAAGAACAGCTACGAGATGGACGTGGGGGATGTGGTGGACATCGTCTTTCCGCCGCCCGAGCCGTATGAGGTCACACCGGAGGATATCCCACTCGACATTCTTTACGAAGATGATTTCGTCCTGGCCCTGAACAAGCGGATGGGGATCATCATCCATCCGGCGCGGCGTTCGCAGGGGGGAACGATCGCCAACGCCTTGGCGCACTACGCGAAGAGCCTGTCTCACGGCGAGGACCCGTTTCGTCCGGGCATCGTTCATCGGCTGGACAAGAACACGACGGGTGTGCTGATTGTGGCGAAGACGGACGAGGCCCACTGGCGGCTGTCCTTGCAGTTTGAACAGCGGACGACCCAGAAAACGTATCTGGCGGTGGTTCACGGCGAGCCGGAGTTCGACGAAGACGTGATCGATGCCGCCATCGGCCAGCATCCGACGGTGCATGACCGCTACATCGCGACGGGGTTCGCGGAGCGGATGGGCGGACGCTTTGCGCGCAAGCTCGGCAAGTCGGCGATTACGCGTTATCGGGTGGAAGAGCGATTCGGCGGGTTCAGCCTCGTGCGATTGTTTCCCAAGACGGGGCGAACCCATCAGATTCGTATACACATGTCGCACATCGGGCATCCGATCGTCGGCGACCCGTTTTACGGAGGGCGACACGTGTCACGGCGACAGGTCACGGGCCGACCGGACGAGTCGGACGAGCCGGCGTTCACACGGCAGATGCTGCACGCTCGCCGGCTGGTCGTTCAACATCCGATTCGCGGCACGCCGCTCGAACTGGAGGCCCCGCTGCCACCGGACCTGTCGGAACTCCTGTCGCTGCTTCGGTCCGGGACGCGTCCCGGGAGGCGATAATCGGACATGGATGCATTGATCGGACCCTCCGGCGAACCCGGATTCGCGGCAGCTTGAACTATGGGGGGCGTCGTGATATAGTAGCGCTCCGACGCACGTGATTTGATGTGTGATGTGGAGATCCCGCCCGCACCCGCTCGCAGGAAGCGCACCGGCGAGACGCCGATGCTCCCCATCCATGGAGTAGCGTCGGAGCAGTATATGCCTCCGGCGCCGAATCGGGGAGGAATCATCCACAACAGGCCTCGCGGAGGATCTCGACGGTGCCTGAGGTGGATCGCTGATGCCGAATCGACACAATTCTTGTCCGACACTCCTGCCCCGGCGATCGGCCGTTCTCGCGACAATCGGCCTCCTGTCTCTATTCGCGGGACACGACGCCGACGGCGGACCGGTGGACACGGTTTTCATCGTGGAGCGCAGCGGCATCTTCAACGGCGCCCCGGCTCAGGTCGGCAGTTTTCCCAGCAACGGACCCGCCTCGGTCGCGGTTCTGGGCGGCAGCAGTCCGCCGCCGGTCTTCTACGGAATGGATGCCGATCCTCAGACGGGCGTTCTGTACGGCATCGGTCGACTGCCCGGCGTGACGACCGGTTCGCTGTTTGTCATCGACGGCAACACCGGCGTCGCGAGCCTGGTCGGCACACCCAACACGGTGGACCTGGCGCCGGGCAACCTGGGCGGCCTCACGTTCAACTTGAGCGGGACGGTTTTGTACGGCACGGACTCGGTCGATCTGTTCGCCGTCGACACGTTCAGCGGCGTCAAACTGACCGGCAGTCAGCTTCAGGTCGGCGGCCAGGCGCCGACGTTTCAGCTTGCCGGACTGGCGATCGCCCCGGCGGGGGTTCCGGCGGTCCCGCAGCACACGCTGATCGGATTGGCGGTGTATCCGACGTTTCCGCTTCCGCTGCGGCTGCCGGAGATCGTCACGTTCACGATCGTCGGGGGCATCGCCGAGGTGACGACCCTGACCGTGGTCGACGTCGTTGATCCGGCCTTTGGCGTCGTCGCGTTCAGCGATCAGGGGCTGGATTTCAACGCGGCGGGTGTCCTCTACGCTTGTTTGATTGGTGTGGCGAGTCCGGGGACGCTGTTTGACATCAGCCTGCAGACCGGCCCGACGCTGGGGCAGGCCGCGCTGATCGGCCGTGTGGGCACGGCCAATCCCACGACCTGGTGGGCGCCCGGAGCGATCGCCGTCGGAGGCGCCGCGCCGATCATGTGCGCGACGTGTCCCGGAGACGTCAGCGGTGACGGGCTTGTCGATGCGCTGGACCTCCAACCCTGGCTCGACGCGGCGCTCGCTTTCGCGACGAACGGCCAGATTCCGCCCGGCGGCGCGTGCGCCGACATGGATGGTGACGGTGCCATCAGCATCGGCACTCCCTCCGACCTCACACTCTTCACGCAAAGGCTGCTCAACGGCCCACCGACCTGTCCGTGATCACCGCGGCCGAGCGGTTCTTCGCCGACGTCGGGATCGAGCCACGGCGAACGCGAGGAGCGCCGCCGGCGCGACCGATGTGCCCATCGTGCCGACGGCGCCACACAACGACGGCGGCGGGAGAGGCGGTGTGCTGTCGGTCGTCGATGGGTCGGTGCCCGGGGTCGGCTCAGGGTTCGGAGGAGGCGTCTGGGACGCAGGTGTCGTCGCCGGCTGAGGAATACCGACGGCGAACCGGCCAACGTGGTCGAGAACGGCCCACGCGCAGCGGTTCGCGGTGTCCACGCCGTGTCGGCCCAAGTCGGCGTGTGTGGCTTGAAGGGGAAAGGGCGCGTCGCCGTCAACGGTCGTTCCGACAACGCGCCAACGATCGCTGCCGTCCAACCAGTGTAGACGCAGATCAGCGGCGTCAGACGCCGTGACCTCGTCCGACCCATAATACATGGCGATCACGGCGACGAACGATCCGGCCGGCAGGGTTGAGCCGGCGGTCAAGCGGCGGGTCAGGCGAGGCGTGTCGGCCATGTCGGTGGCGCTGGCGGCGGCGCCTTCGTCCCGGATTTCGCCGGTGAACTCCGCCCCGGGTTGAGCCTCTGAGATTCGCAGCGTGGCGCCGGTGTGGGGTTCGTCGATCCGGAGAGGCATGAAGACGCGTCCTTCGTCATTCACTATGAGCGTATTCTTCGAGACGATGACGTCGATTGCCACGGTGTCGGCGCCGCCGCAGGGACCGTCGATCTCGGAAGCCGCCACTTCGAGGAGATAGGTGCCGACGGCCGCCGGGGTGAACAACGGGTGGGCGGCAGTGGGGTCGCTCAGTTGTGCAGGGTCGGTCGAGGGGCCGCCGAGAATGGTCCATTCGTAGGCATAGGGCAACCGCCCGCCGGCGACGAGCGGGAGGGCGCCAAGCCCACGCGACGCTCGAAAGGCCCGCGTGACAAAGTCCTCCCCGGCGTCGACGGTCAGCTCGGTCACACGCACGACGAGGGTATCGCTTGCGGCGCAGGAAGGCGTCGCGGAATCGGTCACGGTCACCCGAAGCGTGTAACTTCCACGCGAGGCGGGGACGAAGCGCGGCGTTGCGGCGAATGCGTGCGGTTCGGTGAACTGGGTGGGGTCGAGGCTCGGGCTGCCTTCCTCGATGGTCCACGCATAGCGCAGCTCACCAAACCCGCCGGTGACCGTCGGGGTCAAGAGGACCGAACCTCCGCCGACGCATGTGGCCGCATCGTTCCCCGCATCGACGGTGAGCGAACCGACCGAGACGTGGACCGTGGCCGACGTTTCACACGGCGGCGTACCATCACCGGTCACAGTCACCCGGAGCGTGTATTGCCCGACAGAGGTCGGCTGAAAGGTGGGCGAGGCTGTGGCCATGCCCGATCCGCGAAACTGGGTGGTGTCCGTATCCGAGCTGCCGTCTTCGATCGTCCAGGCGTACGTCAGCGCTGCTCCGCCCGGCGCCGACACGGTGGGCGCCAACGGGGCCGATTCGCCGCCGATGCACATTGTGAAGTCCGACGGCGGATCGACGAACAAGAGGTTTGCGGTGAGGGTGAGCGAATCCGTGGCGGTGCAGCCTGCGCCGGCCCGGTCCGTGACGGTCACACGAACGGTGTAGACCCCGGGTGCGTCCGGCGTAAACGTCGGGCTGGCGCTCTGCGGTCCGGTGCCTGTGAACTGTTCGGGCGCGGTGCTCGGGCTGCCGGCGTCGATGGTCCACGCGTAGGTGAACGGTGCCTCTCCGCCGATGACGACGGGCGCGAGAGGTTCGCTGGCGGTGGTGGCGCACAGGCTGAACGCCGTGCCGGCCTCGACCGTAAGTTGACGCGCGGTCACGGTGATGACGTCCGTGACGAGGCAGGGCGCCGCGCCGGCGTTTGACACGCGGAGTTCGACTTCGTAGATGCCGGGGGCCGATGCTGTCAGCACGGGACGTTCGGTAGAAGGGGCGGCGATGTCCAGCCCGCCGGTCGGTCCCGACAGTAACTGCCAAAAAAACGAAAACGGTGGCGCAGCAAGCCCCCCGACGACTGGAGCGTCGAGGGTCCGGGATACGCCCACGCAGACCGCCTGATCCGGCCCGGCGTTGGCGATGAACGGCGGCTCGCAGTCGTCCGGCACGCCGTTGGCGTTGCAGTCATTTCCATCGAGTTGACAGGTGTCGGGGATGCCGTCGGCGTTGCAATCGGCGCCGGCGAGTTGACAGTCATCGGGGATGCCGTCAGCGTTACAGTCGTTTGCATCGAGTTGACAGGCGTCGGGGATGCCGTCGGCGTTGCAGTCCGCACCGGCCAACTGGCAGTCGTCCGGAATGCCGTCACCGTTGCAATCGGTGCTGGTCTGTGCAGCGATGTCCTGTGCGTCGGGTGTTCCGTTGTTGTTGCAGTCGCAGCCGCCGACAGTCACGCCCAGGACCGCGATCGCGCTTTCGAGGGGCAGGCCGCAGTCGCTGAACACGGTGCAGCGATAGTCGCCGGCCCGGTCGGACCCGACATTCGTCAGGTTCAGGGTTGCCTGATTCGCACCGTCAAGCTCCGGGCCGTCCACGAGATCGGAAAAGGTCCCCTGGCCGTTGGCCTGAAACGACCACTGGTAGACGAGACCGGCGCCGATGGCCTGGACGGTGAAGAGGGTCGTCGCACCGGGGCAGATGGCCGCATCCGCCGGCTGGCCGGTGATTTGCGGAAGCGGGTTGACGGTCAGCGTCGCTGGGTCACTGGTGACCGATCCGCACGAATTGGTGATGACGACGTCGTAATCGCCGGCGTCCGCGAGAGCGACTCCGCTGATCGTGTAGGCGGCATCGACGGCACCGGCGATGTCGATCCCGCCCAGACGCCACTGATAGCTCAACGGCGGCGTGCCCGATGCGCTGACGTCCAGCGTGACGGCCGCGTCGCCTGCGCAGGCAAGGATCGCCGCCGGCTGTGTGGAAATGGAGGGCTGAACGGTGACGGTGACGATGGCGGACTCGCTGACAACAGACCCGCAGAGATTGGTCACGACTACCACATAGGTTCCCGCATCGTCGGCCGTGGCCTGATCGATCGTCAGGGTCGACGCGGTCGCTCCATTGATGTCGGTACCATCGCGCCGCCATTGGTAGGTCAGAGGGGACGATCCGCCCGTCGAGACGCTCAGCGTCAGGGGATCTCCGGCACACAGGTCGCTGCCGGCGGGCTGGGTCGTGATGACGGGCTGATCGCCGACGGTCAGGGCTGCAGGATCGCTGGTTGCGGAGCCACAGGTGTTGGTGACAACCACGTTGTAGACGGCGGCATCCATGGCGCCGGCGAGGTCGATCGTGTAAACGGCGTCGGTGGCGCCGACAATGTCGACGCCATCCTTGCGCCACTGGTAGGTGAGCGGAACGGCGCCGGTCGTCACGACACTGAGCGTGACGGCATCTCCGATGCAGGCGTCTGTGCCGGCCGGATGGGTCGTGATCGCCGGACTCGCATCGACCGTCACCGCGGCGACGGCGCTGGTGAACGACCCGCAGGCCGCGGTGACGACGACGTCGTAGTCGCCCGCGTCGGCAGCGGCTGTCGATGCCAGGGTATAGGTTGAACTCGTCGCACCGGGAAGGTCTACGGCATCCTTGCGCCACTGGTAGCTTGCCGTTGGTGCAAAGTCGGCGTGGACCTGAACGGCCAGATCGACGGGGGCGCCCTCGCAAACCGTCACACTCGCGGGATCCTGCTGGATGACTTTCGTGAAGCCGGCGGCCAGCGTCTTGTCCACATCGGCGTCGACGGTTGTCTGCGGCGCTGCAGGATCGGCCGGCGGGGCGGCGCTGGCCGGACTGACTGTCCAGCCACTGAAGCAATAGCCGTCGGCGACCGTGGCGTCGATGGACACAACGTCACAGACCGCGTGAGTGGTCGTGCCGCCGGGAGACACGGCGCCGCCTTCCACGGGAGCCGCGACGATCGAGGTGTTGACCGGGGCCTGACATTCGTCCGGTGTGCCGTTGCCGTCGCAGTCCGTGAACGAATTGACCACGGCGCCGAAGAGGAACGTGCCGACACCGGCGACCTGCCCTGTGATTGTTTTCGCGGTTGTGTCGACGGTCACGGGAATGTTTTCGAGGACGAGCAAGTCGGGATTCAGGCGAGATAGGATCAGGGTCGATTCGTCGACGACGCCCAGCGAGGCGATCATCGCGGGGTCATAGGTCACGGTGACGTCGACGTTGCCGGAAAACGCCGCGGTCGTATCCAGGGCGAACGCATAGCCGATAAAGCCTTGCAAGCTGGCCGGCAAAGGCTCGGGAATGCCTCCGCCGAATCCACAGCGACCGCTTCCGAGCGCGCTGGCCGTCGTGACGCCGGTGGCGGTCACGGTCTCGAACACCGCCTCGACCCCAATGCAGGCCGCGCAGGCGGCGGTCATCACGCCGGTGCTCACGGCGGTGCCGTTGGGGGTGTATCCGGGATCGCGCGCGGCCCAGGCGACGACGTTCCGCAGGTAGGCGGCATGGTCGTGTGCGTCCTGATTCAACCATTGTCCGAACATCGACGCATCACAGATAAAGACCGCACGGCCCGTTCCGGCAAAGCCGGTGGTTGCATCGAGAAAACCCGCCAGCGTGCCGGTCTCGGGAGGATTGGCGGTGTTTGTGCCGGTGAAGACGTCGGCAACCTGGCTGCTAGAGGCAAACAGCCCATAACCGCCGCCGCTTCCAATCGCTCCAATCGTACCGAATGGTCCGGTCACCGACGGATGGTCCGGCAGCGCCGTCGTCAGCGCCGTCGTCAGATTGCCTTCGAGCTTGGTCAGTCCAAAGGCCGGCAGAAAGCTGTCGTCGGGTGCGTTGAACACGTCTGCGCCGCCGATGAAGACGATCGCTCCGCCGTTGGTCACGAACTGTACGACGTCGGTTCGCTCCTGGGCCGTATAGCTGGAGAAGGGATCCATCACGGGCATCCAGACGACGTCAACGGTCTGCATGACGGAGGGCGACAGAGACGCCAAGGCGACGAGCGAGTGTCCGTCTGTGGTCAACAGCGTCCGGGCTTCCACCGAGCTGTCGCCGAGGAGGCTCAGAAATGCGGCTTGGCGGCCGTCGGACAGGACACCGATGACGGCGGCCGGGGCCGGCGTGGGCCGTGCCGCCTCTGTTCCGACGAGCGCCAGAGCGCACGCGAGCCAGCGGTACGAATGTCGAAAACGGGCGCGGAGTGTCATGCGCCATGAATCGGCAAATCGGCGGGCCGCAGGTGACGCGGTCGCTCAATCGGAAGAGCGGTCGAACGCCGTCAGTGATCCAGAGGCCATAAAGCCGCACCGTTCGAGGAATGAACGGCTCGCCGGGTCCGTGGCATCGCAGGAGGCCACCACGACCCTCGGCGAAAGTCGCCTGCCGATCCGCAGGAAGTGCGCCACCATGACGCGGCCGATGTCACGTCGACGGAACGACGGCCGAACAAACACGTCCGCGAGTCGGGCAATATCGCCGACCTCGAGATAGGCGCTGCGTCCAGCCGGCTCGCCGTCCATGACGGCCACGAACGCCTCGTAATTGGGATCGTTCAGACGCTCGATGCCGGCTTGCATTTCGGCCGGAGTTGCACCGTCAAACGTTTTTCGATAGGCCTTTTTCATCGCTCTTGCGGGCAGGACTCGAATGGCCGCGGGGGAAGCCATGCTTGCCATCGCCCAGTCCGCCAGGCCCATCGCCAGCGTCTCGACCCGTGTCCAGCCCTTGTTCTTCAACACGGACGCGACGGGTTCGGTCGGCTGTCCGGACGACGGGACCCAACGCCGGCAGATCCGCCCGTGCGCGGCGAAGTGGGCCTCGGTCCGTTCGTAAGCCGTGTCACCCGAGACGGTCTCCAACCACACATCCCGCAGTTGATTGGCGGCAGCCAGGGTCGGATGTTCGGGCGAGCGGAAGGCGACGCCGAACTCCAGCGACTCCCACGTGGCGAGTTGCTCACACAACACCTGATCCGACCGCCGAACCGCTGCTGGTATATCGACAGGTGTCATTCGATGGGTTAACCGCCTTGTGGGGACCGCTTCCTTCGGACGAAGGGCGCCGCGGGGAGAGGGCTGTCAGGCTTTTTTTCGCGCCGCACGGAACGCCTTTTTCCTGGCATTGGGGTCCATCAATCGCTTGCGCATCCGGCAGCGGCCCGGCGTCACCTCCACCAGTTCGTCCTCCTCGATGTACTCGAGCATGGCTTCCAGAGAGAGTTCGCGGGCGGGTTTGAGCACGACCGTCTTGTCGGCCGAGGCGGCCCGGACATTGGTCATTTTCTTCGTACGGCAGACATTGACCTCGATGTCATCTTCCTTGCAGTGCTCGCCGACGATTTGTCCGGCATAGACTTCGTCGCCGGGCTTGATGAACATCGTTCCGCGATCGGAGAAGGAGTGCAGCGCGTAGGCCGTGGTGCGGCCGTTTTCCGTGGCGACCATGACGCCGGTTGCACGTCCCGCGATGGCTCCGCGGAGATGCTCGTATTCATAGAAGTTGTGGTGCATGACCGCCTCGCCGCGGGTGGCATTCAGCATCCGCGTGCGCAATCCTATCAGACCGCGTGCGGGAATCGTGAATTCCATGTGGCAGATATCGTCGCGTGTCTCCATTTTGACCATTTCGCCGCGTCGCGCGCCGGCAAGTTCGATGACGGCGCCGGAGGCGGACGCCGGCACGTCCACGACGAGATATTCGACCGGCTCGGTCTTTTTGCCGCCCAACTCGCGATAGATCACTTTGGGCTTGCCGACGGCCAACTCGAATCCTTCCCGCCGCATCGTCTCGATCAGCACGCCCAAATGGAGCAACCCGCGACCGGACACGCGAAACGAATCCTTCTGCGAGGTCTCCTCGACGCGCAGCGCCACGTTGGACTGGAGCTCTTTCTTCAGGCGGTCGCGAACATGGCGGGTGGTCAGAAACTTCCCCTCGCGTCCGGCGAAGGGCGAAGTGTTGACCGTGAAGACCATGGTCAGGGTCGGTTCGTCGATGGCGATGATCGGCAGGGGGTGGGGGTCGTTGGGGTCGGTGACGGTGTCCCCGATCCCAATTTCGGGGATGCCGGCGATGGCCGCGATGTCCCCGGCCTCCACCTGCTGGACACGCTTCCGGCCCAGCCCCTCATAGCCATAAAGGATGTCGACTTTTTCCTCGTAGCGATGGCCGTCCCGCGAGACCAGCATGGCCTGTTGCCCTTCGCAGAGCCGGCCGCCAAACATACGCCCCACGCCGATCCGTCCGACGTAGTCGCTGAAATCGAGCGAGGTAATCAGCATCTGGAGGGGCGCGTCCGGGGAACCGTCCGGAGGCGGGACGTAGCGGACGATCTCTTCGAACAAGGGCAGGACGTCGGTGTTGGTGTCGGTGACAGCGCGGCGGGCGTAGCCGTATTTGGCGCTGGCATAGAGGACCGGGAATTCGAGGGCGGTGTCATCGGCGCCGAGGTCGATGAAGAGGTCGTAGGCCTCGTCGAGCACCTCCTCGACACGCGCATCGGGCCGATCGATCTTGTTGATGACGACGATGAGCTTGAGGCCGAACTCGAATGCCTTGCCGAGCACGAAGCGGGTTTGTGGCATCGGCCCTTCGAAGGCGTCAATGAGCAGCAGGCCGGCATCGGCCATTTTGAGAACGCGCTCGACCTCGCCGCCGAAATCCGCGTGGCCGGGCGTGTCGATCAGGTTGATCTTGTAGCCGTTCCATGTGATGGCGCAGTTCTTGGCGAAGATAGTGATGCCGCGTTCGCGCTCCTGATCGTTGCTGTCCATAATCAGGTCGCGCTGAACGGCTCCTTCCCGTATCGTGCCCGACTGCCGCAGGAGGCAATCGACCAACGTCGTCTTGCCGTGGTCGACGTGCGCGATGATCGCGAGATTTCGTATTTCGTCTTGTGCCATCCGGTGTGTCTCGTCACTCCAGCCGCCCCCGCACGCAGTGCGGCGAGGAACGTTTGGGCGATCGGCGAAACAAGACTCCGAGCGAACCTGCCCGGAGTCTTGTGTGATTACGCACGTCTCGGACGCCGTGAAACTCTATCTCGCACGGCGCCGAGTTGTGGGCGGGGGGGGGCGACGCTACGTCAGGCGGTTGCCTTGCTCGCCGCCGCCAGCGCCGCCTCGTAGTTCGGTTCGTCGGCAATTTCGGAAACGTATTCCACATGCACCAGGGTGTCGTTCTTGTCTACGACGAAGACCGCCCGGCAGAGGAACCGGTCCAGCGGTCCACCCTTGAGCAAGATGCCGTAGTCCTTCCCGAAGGCGACGGTCCGGTGGTCCGAGAGGCACTTGACCCGCTCGATCCCGGCGGCCCCGCACCACCGCTTCTGGGCCATCGGCAGGTCGACGGAGATCGTCAGGATGTCGACGTCCGAAAGCTTCGCCGCTTCCTCGTTGAACCGCCGCGTCTCAGTGTCGCACACGGGGGTGTCCAGCGACGGAACGGTGCACAGGATTCGAACGCGACCGCTCGAGCCTTTCAGTGTTACGTCCGACAGGTCACCTGCCTGCAACGCAAAATCCGGAGCTTTGTCTCCTGCGGTGAGCGCCGGGCCATCCAGCGTCTGGGGGTTGCCTTTCAGCGTACATGTTCGAGCCACAATAAAGTCCTCCCGTTTGGGGTCCACCGGCTGCCGGTTCTCAAGTTGAAACGAGCCGGAGTATAGCCCCCAGGTCGCTGGGCCGCCATCCAATCACACCGGCCGTCACCCGATAATTGACAACGCGAGTTCGTCGTTGAATGAGCCGACTAATAGAATCAGGCTGGAGCGGTGTGGCCGTCGATCCCGTGCCGTCGCCCGCCGCGTGGGTCCGCGATTTCACGCAAGCGAGAAACACAGAGGTTCATCTATGGCCAAGTGGGTCGGCCCAACACGAGCGAGCGTCGAGGCCTTGTGGCTGCTCATCCGGGACGGCAAGTTCCGGACGTCGAACGGCGTGCCCAAGTTTCAACTTGCCCGAGGGGTCAAGGATCCGGACGAGTTATACGTCTCCTGGCCGTATGACAACGATTCGGTCGTCCGGTGTCCAATCGACGACATTCCGGCCTACCTGCCGGACGAAGCCCCGGACCGGGTCAACAAGATCCTGAGATTCATCGCGAAGCGTGATCTGCGGCCACCGACGCCGATTGACCGGTCACACCTCACCAACGGCACCTCCCAACAACTGGCTGATGCCGCCGAAAGCCTCTTTACGGACGCCCTCTCGCAGACATCGCTTGACGACGGCTCCCGAAGCGTCGCCATCGATGCCTTTCGCGAGACGCTCCAAGGCATGATCGGTCGGAAGATGATCAAGGGCGCCTGAGTCGGCGCTCAGGCGGACCTCCGCTTTCTCCCCCTCCCTCTCCCCGTTCGTATGGCAGCGCTACTTGATGCCCTTCTGAGCGATGGGTTGGCATGGTCGGGCGCCGGTGAAAGACACCGCCCATTGCAGCAGCGTCGCCCCCCCGTGGCCGACGTGGAAGGCAGGACACGCGCCGCCATGCCCGTCGGCCACGGGGGGCCAACGCTACACTCGGCATAACGCCGGCAACGTAGCGCTGCCATATTAGGCCCCAAAAAAAGCCTTGCACTCACCGGGCATGATGTGACAATGCAGCCCCGCTCGGGAACTCGAGAATCTGTTGCGAGCATTCGCAACGCAGTCAGGGAGGACGTCATGGCTGGCAAGTCTACCAAGAAGGAACGCCATCAGCGAAAACGGCAGCAAAAGCGTCATCATTCCGCGCGGTTGACCGGCGGCAGTCCCTATCGCCAGATCGGCCGCAGCGGCGAGTTGGTGGCGTGCTACATCAATGAGGGGTGGCGTGAGCGGGGGTGCGCCACGATCTTTGTGGTGCGCCGTTCGCGGGACCGTGGCATGGTTGTTGCGTCGTTCTACGTCGATCTCTGGTGCGCCGGTCTGAAGGACGCCTGGGGTCGGTTCGGCGTGAAGATGGAGGAGTTCGACCGATGGATTCACAACGGATTGCCTGATGAGACCAAGTTGATTCGCACGGATTACGATGTGGTGGCGGGCATCATTGCCGGCGGTATTCGCTTCGCGGAGCGGAACGGGTTTCGTCTGCCGAGCCACTATCAGCGATGGCTCGCCATTCTGGGCGACGTTGGCGACCCGGCTTCAGCCGACCTGAGCGACTTCGGCGTAGGCGAGGAGAAGAATCTACGGTATATCGGAACTTGGACCGATCTGGAACAGCGGCTCGTCGGCTGCTCGGTGAACGAGTTTCTACGCCGTCCAGACGTCGACTTCATCGTGGACGAGGACGATCTCGGGTCGTCGGACGATGACGAAGTGGCGATCGAAGAGGCCAGGTCGGTGCTGCGAGAAGCCTTGATCAACAAGGTGCGCCATTGGTACATCGCGCGGGACATCCCGCCAAGCCCTTGCCTGCCCGAGGCGATGGATGTCCTGATGACGTCGCTGCGGAGTGATGATTCTCCCCACGAGGGCGCCCCCGATGACCGCCTGCACGACGGTGACGCGCCGTCGATCGATGATGTCTGTCGCGAAGCAATGGCCCGTCATCAGGAGCGGCTCATCGAGATGTACGGGGCCCGTGGCGAGACGGAACTGCAGATGGCGATGGCGCAAGTTGCCGTGTTCGTCAACCAGTTTGAGACACCTGGTGCCATGTTGGCGACGCTCGGTCTGACGGAGATCGACGGGGACGAGCCTTTCTGAAACGGCGGGGTGGCACCGGCGGCCCTGGGGGTTATACTGACCGACATCGAGCCTCTGTATCCGACGACCCCACACAGTTCGCTCCGGCATGGACGAGCCGGTATGGCGGCGGCGGCTGGAAAGCGACGGCACCTTGGACATCACACTGCTCTGCATCGGCGATGTCGTTGGCCGGCCCGGCCGGTTCGTGGTCTCCGGCGCCATCCCGCGGCTGGTCCGGCAGCACGGCATCGACTGCGTCATCGCAAACGTCGAGAACGCCGCGGCCGGATCGGGCTTGACGGCCAATCTCTATGAAAAGTTCGTGCGCTACGGCGTACACCTGATGACCCTGGGCGACCACGCCTATCGCAAAGCCGACATTCTGCCCATTTTGGAGAAATCCGATCGAATCGTCCGCCCCGCCAACTATCCGAGCGAATCCGTGGGCCACAGTTACGCGGTCTTCACGACGCCGGCGGGGTCGAAGGTGGCCGTCATCCAACTGATCGGGCGGCTGTTCATCCGAACGGTCAGCGACTGCCCGTTTCATGCGATTGATCGCGTCCTCGAGCGTCTCCCGCAGGATGTGCGGATCGTCGTGGTCGACATGCACGCGGAGGCCACCAGCGAGAAGATCGCCATGGGCTGGCACCTCGACGGGCGTGTGAGCGTCCTGTTTGGTACGCACACCCATGTGCAGACCGCCGACGAGCGCGTGTTGCCGCGGGGCACGGCCTACATCACCGATCTCGGCATGACCGGCCCCTATGACAGTGTCCTCGGCCGCCGCAAGGATCGTGTTCTCAAGGCCCTTACAACGGGTATGCCTGCGCCGTTTGACGTGGCCGCCGGTGATGCCCGCCTGTGCGGCATCCTCGTCCGCGTCGACGCGGACACAGGGCGAGCCAGCCACATCGAGCGCGTCTGCTTCGAGGAATCGCTGCTGGAGAGCGACGGACACGCGGGCGAGGAGGCAAACCACCCCCTGCCGGCGCCGTGACCCGCCGGCGCGACCGTCCGGCTCGGTTGCGGGCAATGCAGACGGCGCGTCCGGAGCAGCGCCCTCCCCTGTTGATTGCTGCTTTCATGTCCCTGCCTTCGCCGAAAACGATCGAACGGCTGCACTTGGACGCCGATGTCCTGGTGTTGAACAAGCCGGCGGGCTTGCGCATCGCGCCGGACCGATCCGGCCGCGTGGCGCTTCCGGAATCCGCCGCGACGGCGACCGAGCCGAGTTCGCTCTTCGACGTCGTTCCGATCGACGCGGACGCCAGCGGCGTCCTGCTGCTCGCCCGAAGCGAGGATGTTCGCAAGGACCTCGTCCAGCAGTTGGCGGAAGGGGTGCTGCATGTCTGCGTCCTCGCCCTGGTTCGGGCGTCGTTCGTCGGAGATGGCGGCACGATCGACCGGCCGATCGACGGGCCGAGCCGACATCGTCGCGGTGACGCGCCGGACGGAACTCCGGCTCGGACGGACTGGCGCGTCCGGGACGGATTCGTGGGGTTCGCGCTGCTGGAGTGCCACCCACGGACGTCCGCCCAAGGCCAGATTCGCCGGCACCTTGCCGCGGTCGGCATGCCGCTGGCCGTCGACCCGGTGTGCGGCGGGGCGGAGGAACTCATGTTGTCTTCGTTCAAGGCCGGCTATCGGCCGAGCCGGCGACACTCCGAAAAGCCCCTCATCATCCGCGCCACACTCCACTCCGAATCCGTCCGATTCCGTCACCCGAAGACGGGGGCCTCGATGCGCCTGGAGGCCCCGATTCCCCGGGACTTCCGCGCCACGCTGCACCAGCTCGACCGCTTCGGCCGGATCGGCCCCGGGGGCCTGTGCTCGTAATGCCGGCTGTGTCGAGAATCCCCTCTCGACACATGTTCGGACAGGCCACGCTGTGTCGAGAATCCCCTCTCGACACATGTTCGGACAGGCCA
>JBHHVX010000083.1:0-17174 GCA_046754505.1 Phycisphaerae bacterium
AAGACGGTCCGAAGATGCTCCACCCTAAGTCAGTATAAGGCATCCGATCGTCCGGATTCAAGGGTCTGGGCGGAAGGGCATCATGGCGGGGTGCTGGTCCAGCCGCTTGCTTACGGTCGTGGTTCTGATCGGGGATGAGGGTGCGCCGACCGTGATTGACCGGCGCGGGTGGGGGGGATAGCTTGGGCGGACGATCATGTGATCTTTATGACGATTCGTGGGTGCCTCGACCGTGTCGTGTCGGTGAGGCCGCAGGAGAAGTGCCGCGATGAGCTATCGCCAGGTGAGGGCGCGGGCCGGGTTTTACCAGCCGAAGATGGTCAAGTTTCTGCGCGACATGGTCGCGATCCCGAGCGAGAGCTGTGAGGAAAAGCGCGTCATCCAACGGATCAAGCGCGAGATGGCTTCGACGCGGGCGTTCGATCGGGTCTGGACGGATCCGATGGGCAATCTGTTCGGCCGTCTCGGTCGCGGGCCGAAGATCATTGCCATCGATGCCCATTGCGACACGGTCGGGATCGGTGACCGCAGCGAGTGGAAACACGACCCCTACAAGGGCAAGATCGCCGGCGGTCGTGTCTGGGGACGCGGGGCCGGAGATCAGGAGGGGGCAATCGCGCCGATGGTCTATGCGGCCCGCATCATGCGCGATCTGAAACTGCCGCTGGACGAATTCACGCTCTATATGGTCGTGACGGTGATGGAGGAGGACTGCGACGGACTCTGCTGGCAATACATCGTCAAGGAGGACAAGCTGCGGCCGGATGTCGTGGTCGTGACCGATTCGACGAATTGCCGGATTCTCCGCGGACAGCGCGGGCGGATGGAGATCGGCGTCACGGCGCGTGGCCGATCGTGCCACGGTTCGATGCCCCACAAGGGGGACAACGCCGTGTACAAGATCGCTCGGATCGTGCGTGAGATCGAGAAACTGAACGGACGGCTTGGCAAGGACGCGTTTCTCGGCAACGGCACGATCACGGTGTCCTATGTTGATTGCAAGACGCCCAGCCTCTGTGCGGTGCCAGACCATGCCTACATCCACCTCGATCGCCGCCTGACAACGGGAGAGACAAAGGCCCTGGCTCTGAAACAGGTTCGCGAGGCCGTTCGGCGCGCGGGCGTAACCGCGCGCGTCGCCGTGCCCGACTATGCCCATTCTTCCTATACAGGCCTCATGTATCGGACCGAGAAGTACTTCCCGACGTGGGTGGAGCCGGAGGACGCCCCGCCGGTGCGGGCGGCCGTCGCGACCTATCGTACTCTGTTCAAGCGGCCCACCAAGGTCGGCCGCTGGACGTTTAGCACCAACGCCGTCTCGATCAACGGCATGTTCGGGATTCCGTGTGTCGGCTTCGGTCCGGCTCCCGAGTCTGTCGCCCACACGGTCAACGACTCGGTGCCGATTCGGCATCTCGTCGATTGCGCCGCGTTCTATGCCGCGTTCCCCGGCATCTATTGCTCGACGGTCGGCACCGCCCCAGCCCGACGACGCGGTCGGAAGGGCGGATCGAGCGCGCGGCGCTGACTTCGTGTTATGATGGGACTAGCCGCGGGGATGGCGGACAGGGTGCGTGACGGAATCGGCGGGCTGGGGCACCCCGGGGCACTGGCGAGACAAGCCGCCAGTGGCACCCAAGCGCCTCCCACGGCATCGGCGGGACGCTGATGCCCCCCCGGTGGATTAAGTCGTATCTGAGCCTCAGGCGGGCTTGTTTCGGCTTTTCGGTTTCTTGTGAATGTTTCGGAGCCATCCATGCCATCGCTCAAAGGTCGCGACTACATCGAGACCCAGGACCTGACCACGGACGAGATCAACCACCTGCTCGATCTGGCGGTTGACCTGAAGGCGCGGTTTCATCGCGGTGAGGCGACGCCGCTTCTGCCGAATCAGACGGTCTTCCTGCTCTTCTTCGACAAGAGCACACGCACCCGCAACGCCTTCGAGGCTGGGGCGACACAGCTCGGCGCCCATGCCCACTTTCTCGACAGCGCCGTCACCCAGATCGCCCATGGCGAGACTGCCCGCGACACCGGGATCATCCTCGGCAACATGGGCCACGCCATCGCCGTCCGTCACGATCTGATCCTCGACGAGGGCAACCGGTACATGCGCGAGGTTGCGAGGGCCACCGACGTGCCGGTCATCAACATGCAGTGTGACGTCGATCATCCGACGCAGACGCTGGCGGACCTGATGACCATTCGGGAGATATTCGGCAGCGACCTGCGTGGCCGGAAGATCGCCGTCACCTGGGCCTATTCGCCGTCCTATGCCAAGCCCCTGTCGGTTCCTCAGGGTTTGATTACCCTGATGACGCGCTTCGGCATGAACGTCACGCTGGCTCATCCCCCGGAGTATGGCCTCATGGATCGTTGCCTCGACGCCGCGCGTGAGAACGCCCGAAAGGGGGGAACGCGGTTTGAGGTCGTTGACAGCATGGAGGCCGCTTTCAAGGACGCCGACATTGTTTATCCCAAGAGCTGGGGTCCCCATGAGCTGATGCGGCAGCGACTGGATGCCCGGGCTCCCGAGCAAATGCACGAGATCGAGGAAAAGTGCCTCGCCCTGAACGCTCGGCACAAGTCGTGGATCTGTGATGAATCCCGGATGAAGCTGGCTCGCCACCAGGCGGTTTACATGCATTGCCTGCCGGCGGACCGCGGCTCGGAAGTCACGGACAGCGTCCTCGACGGGCCGCAGTCGGTTGTCTTCCAGGAGGCGGAGAATCGTCTCCACACGGCCAAGGCCATCATGGCTGCGACCATGCGCGAGCGACCGTTCACAGGCTGATCCCATGAAACTTGTCGTAGCGATCGGCGGCAACGCGCTCGTGACGCCCGGGCAGACGGGCGACATCGCTGACCAGTTTGCGCACAGCCGCCAATTGGCGCGGCCGCTGGCCGACGTGGTGGAGCGGGGCTGGCAGGTGACCATCACGCACGGCAACGGGCCGCAGGTCGGCACGATCATGCGGCGCGTCGAAGTCGCTTCCGGAGCGGTCTATCCGATCGACCTCGGCCTCGCCGTTGCGGACACTCAGGCCGGCATGGGCTACATGCTGGCGCAGACCCTTCGGAACGAATTGCACAAGCGAGGTGTCGAACGCCTCTGCATCGCGATCGTGACGACCGTGATCGTCGATCGGAAGGATCCCGCATTTCGACGGCCGACCAAGCCCATCGGTCCGTTTCTGTCGGTCGAGCAGGCGGCACACCATCACACCGCAGACGGCTGGGAGATCGTCGAGGACGCCGGGCGGGGTTACCGCCGCGTCGTTCCGTCTCCGCGGCCGTTGCGGATCGTGCAGCTTCCCGTCATCCGAGAACTCGTCGAAGTGGGTCACCTGCTGATCGCCGGCGGGGGCGGTGGGATTCCGATCGTTGTGAATGAAAAAGGTGAATACGACGGCGTCGAGGCCGTGATCGACAAGGACCTGACCAGCGCCCTGCTGGCCGACGAGGTCCGCGCCGATGCGCTGGTGGTCGTGACGGGAGTTGAGGCGGTTTTCAAGAGCTTTGGAAAGCCGGACCAGCAGGCCCTGAGACACGTGACCGTCGACGAGATCGAGGCGTTGGCGGCGGAGCACCACTTTGCCGAAGGCTCGATGCTTCCGAAGATCCGCGCCGCCGCACAGTTTCTCCGAAAGCGCAATGCCGCCGATGCCCGTGCGGTCATTACCGACTGGGCTCACATTCCACAGGCGCTGGAGGGAGAGACGGGTACGACGATCACGTTGTGATCGCGGAAGAACGGTCGACCTGCGCAGCAGCCCCCCTGGCCGACGGATCCTGGGACGATGCCGGCGAGACGCGTGTCTTCAGCAGTACGGTCAGACCGACCGGGCCGGCGGCCGGAACGTGCTCAGGCCCCGCCGAGGCCCAAAGCCGTCGCAATGCTGTTGAGCAGGGGCGTCAGAAGCGACTGGAACAGCAGTCCAACGAAGGATGAAATCAGTCCGGTCAGCGCCGAATTGAGGACGTCGAACAGGACGCCGGACAGTTGTTGAAGGGGGGACATCTGTGCAAACCTCCACGAGTGTCACCAGCTCTCGTGCTGAAGACGATCTTGCCGTAAATAACCGCTTCCGTCGGCATCCACCCGGCAGAGCACCTGCCAAGCCGACGATCCAGCGGGCGATCATACAGGCTCGACGCGGTCGTGTGAACCGGCCGGGCGATCTTCGGGAGCCTCTGAGAGATTCTTAATGCACCCTTAACATGGAGTTAGCCCTGTACTGGACCGCTCCGCATTCGACGACCACGTTCGAGGCGGGGGACGACGGGACCGGCGTCTCCGGGGGGAATATCGAGGCCTCGTGTCCGCACCGGTTCTTTCACGCGTGTGACTGCGTGCATCAAACGGAGCTTCCGTGGAGGCGTTCCAATTCCGTGAGGCGTCGGCGATGATCACCCAAGATGCGCTGAACCAAGGTATCGGCCGTCGCGTTGCCTGTGGCGCCGGCCGACTCGTAAGTCGAGATGAGCCTGCGCAGGTCAGCTGCGACCGCCGGCATCAGGTGGGCGAGCCGGAGGTAGTGGACAGCGCCGGTCTCCATGCCGATCCGCGGCGGCGCCGGCACGCTCCGCAGTCTGAGAATCATCTCGACCAGTTCGCGCTCGTGGTCTTGCTCATCCACGGTCGTTTTTCGCAGCCACGCGCGATCATCGGCTGCGGCCCAGCCGACGAACGCCTCTGCCTTGAGGAGGCGCTTCGCGAGGCTGGCGTATTCCGCCTGGAGCAGCCTGTTTAGGATTCTAGCGGTCGGGCGCATGCGGGTGTACGAGTTCCGTCAGTGATGCGGCGGTCGCGGCTCGATCTGTCAGGGCCGGGACGGAAACCTGCCGGCCGACGTTGTAGAGGCCGCGCGACCGGGCGTCGGAAAACTCTCTCAAATGACCGGCCCACAAGGTCCCCGCGAGCAGGACCACCACTGCGCAGACGGCAATGGTCAGGCCGCCCGCCGCGGGTACGCGAATCCGCTCCTGGCCTTCGTCGGAGACGAAATACATCGCGCGGGCGATCCGGGCGTAGTAGTACAGGCTGATCAGTGTGTTGAACACCACGACGAAGATCAACCAGACCAACCCGCCGTCATAGAGCGCGAGGAGCAGGTACCATTTTGCGATGAAGCCGCCGAGCGGCGGAAGCCCCACCAGGCTGAACAGACAAACCGCCATCATGAGCGCCAAGGCCGGGTTGCGGTGTCCGAGCCCATTGAAAGCGTCGATTGTCTCTTTGCCGGTGGACCAGTACACGACGGCGACGACCCCGAAGGCCCCCAGGTTCATGAACAGGTAGACGACGAGGTAGGCGGCGATGGCGCTGAACGCCGGATGGGCCGCGCCGGCGTGACCGGCAGCGGCGGGGTGCCAGAGGATCGCGACGGCCATGAGCATGTAGCCCGCGTGGGCGATGGAGCTGAAGGCGAGCAGACGCTTCATGTTTGTCTGCCAGAAGGCCGACAGATTGCCGACCGTGCAGGTCACAGCGGCCATGATGCCGATGGCCAGGCTGACCCAGTACAAGGAGCCTTCCAACGCGGGGGCCGAGGGGAAGCCTGCGGAGATGGCCGTCATGATGCGGAGCATCAGCCCCAGCCCGGCGGCCTTGCTCGCGACGCTCAGCCAGGTCGTGACTTCAATCGACGCTCCCTGGAAGACGTCCGGGCACCAAAAGTGGAACGGCACCGCCGAGACCTTGAAGGCGACGCCGATCAGCAAGGCGAACAAGGACACACCCATGAGGGCGGTCGATCCGGTGAGGGCGGCCTGCGCTGCCATGGCGCGGCCGATTTCGGTGAGGTCTAGTGTCTGATACTGGCCGTAGAGCAGGGATACGCCGTAGACCATGATGGCGCTGGTGACCGCTCCGAAAAGGACGTATTTCACGGAGGCCTCGGCGGCCATGCGATGTTTCTTTCGGAAGCCCGCGATGGCGAAAGACGGCAGGGAAGCCATCTCGATCGCGAGGAGAATCATGAGCAGGTTGGTTGTGCTGACCATGAGGGCCATGCCGAACGCGCTGCCGACGAACAAGACAAAGAACTCGGTGGCGTCCACCTTGCGGCCGGGCTGTCGTTCCGGGGCGGTACCGTGGCCGAGAACCCACAGGCCCGCCACGAGGGCGAGGAAGACAGCGATCAGAAACGTGAAGAAGTAGCTGAATTGATCGGCGATCAACATGGGAGCGTGGCCGGTGGGGGCGAAGCCGGCCCACGGTCCGGCGGTGGCGTGCGAGAAGCCCCTCAGGCTGAAGACTGCCGTCGCGAGCGCTCCGAGAATCGCGACCGTCCCGGCGGCGCGCCAGTTCCGGCCGTAGACGCACGTGGCTCCCAGCAGCAGGGCCACGAGCGTTCCGACGAGCACCCAGAGCGGCCCCAACATGGCCACGTCATGGCCGGTGGGCATCCAGAGAGGTGCATTGTCAGCCACTGAAGCTAGCATCATTCAATACGCCGCAAGCTGAAGGCCAAAGGATACTGCGATACCCACATCGGTTCGCACTGTGCGTTTCCTCATTGTCCGATTCCATGGAACAGCCACACAATGTCGTTCAATGTTCCGTTCATCAGGTCAAACGTGTATTGGGGAAGGATGCCCATGAAGATGGCGAGAACGGCCATGGGCACGAGGATGAAGGTTTCCCGGGCGGTGGCATCGGGGAAGCCTGCGTATTCCTCTCGACGCCTGCCAAGATACACGCGTTGAATGAGCCACAGGATGTACGCCGCGGTCAGGATGGCGCCGAGGGACGCAACGATAGCGACGGGTTTGGCCCACGTGAATGCGGCGTGGACGGCGCCGGCCTGGAAGGTACCGATCAGCACCCAGAACTCTCCGATGAACCCACAGAGCGCGGGGAGTCCGAGCGATGCGAAGAATCCGAGCGTGGCCATCGACCCGTAACGCGGCATGGTGAGCCAGAGGCCGCCGAATCGGTTGATGTCGCGATGGTGGGCGCGGTCATAGATCACGCCGACCAGGAAGAAGCACATGGGGCTGGAGATTCCGTGGGCCAGAATCTGGAACATGGCGCCCTGAAGGCCGACGGTCGTCATGATGGCGATGCCGAGGAGCACATAGCCCATGTGGCTGATCGAGCTGTACGCAACGAGGCGCTTGAAGTCGCTCTGGGCCATCGCGCAGAGGGCGCCATAGAGGATGTTGATCAGCCCGAGCACGGCGAGGAAATAGGCCGCCCACATTGCCGCTTCCGGAAAGATCGGATAGCAGACACGCAGAAAGCCGTAGGCCCCGAGCTTGAGCAGAATGCCGGCCAGGATCATCGAGATCGGCGTGGGGGCCTCGACGTGGGCGTCCGGCAGCCAGGTGTGGAACGGGAACACCGGCACCTTGATCGCGAAGCCGATGAACAGCATGACGAACATCGCCCTGCCGAAGTTCCAATTGAGGAACATCGTGTCTTTGGCGTTGAACAGCTCGTGGATGTGTGGATCGTTGGCGTAGTCGATAAGGCTGAAAGTGCCGGCGCCGCCGAGGGCCTCGGCGCTCGTAAAGTACATGGCCAGGAGCGCGACCAGCATCAGAAGCGAGCCGGCGAGCGTGAAGAGGAAGAACTTGATTGCCGCGTATTCTTTCCGTGGGCCGCCCCAGACGCCGATGAGGAAGTACATCGGCAGGAGCATGACCTCCCAGAAGATGTAGAACAGGAAGAAGTCCAGGGCGCAGAACGTTCCCAGCACGCCGGCCTCGAGCAGCAGGAAGAGGGCAAAATAGCCCTTGGCTCCGCGGTTCACCTTCCATTGGTCGAAGTTCCAACTGGCGCACGCGGCGAGAAAGGTGATCAGCGTCGTCAGGATGATGAGAGGAAAGCTCAGGCCGTCGATGCCAACGTGATATCGAATGTTGAAGTCGCCGACGTTGATCCAGCTCAGGTCTCGTTCGAAGAGCATGCTCAGCCCATACGAACCGCTGAGCGCGTAGCCGCTGATGAACGGGCTAAACAACACCAGTGAAGTCAGAAAGACTGCCAAGGTGGTCAGCACGCCGATCGATCGGGCGTGGCGCGATGGCAGGACCAGAATGACCACCATCCCGATGATCGGTAGAAAGATGATCAGATCCAGAATGCGTTCGTACACCTCGCGACTCCGTCAATTTCCGCTTCGGCGGTCCTACGGCAAGGCTGCCGCCGTCCTGATCCCCATTAACTGGTCGAACCCGGTCCTCAGTTGGTCCGAAAAGAGCACGACCAGTAGTGCCGCTGCCGCTGTTCCCGCGGCGAAAACGATGTAAGTTCGGATGCGGCCGTTCTGTGGACGGCGGACCGTCTGTCCCAGCGACAGGGTTGCCCGGGCCGCCGTGTTGGCCACGCCATCGATCAGGCCGATATCCCCGCGGCGGACCGGCATGTCGAGCTGCCGACCCGTAAACACGGCGGTTACCCGCGTCACAAATGCCGTTCCCTTGACGATTCCGTCCACGATCGCGTTGTCGAAGGCCCGCATCACAAAAGCGACCACGACCGTGCCACCCACGACCACGTTGTCGTAAACGTGGTCGAAATAGAGTTTCTGTTCCAGCCAGTGGTGGAAGAGGTTCAGCGGGAAAACGCGGCGGAGCCGCTCGGCGAGGTCGAGACCGCGGCGGTAGAGAGCCCACGCCAGACCGATG
This sequence comes from Phycisphaerae bacterium, assembly GCA_046754505.1. Lineage (GTDB taxonomy): Bacteria > Planctomycetota > Phycisphaerae > UBA1845 > UTPLA1 > JAPULF01. The sequence continues at coordinate 8,638 of JBHHVX010000083.1, forward strand.
CCGATGATCCACGCGAATCCGACAATCCAGCCGAGGGCCTGGTGCGGATTGTGGCCGACGGTGTGCGTTAGCGTCATCATGGCGCCAGCGCCGGCTTCTTCGATGCCGTGAGCCTCTCCGTCGATGGCGACGACGGCCGTCGCGTCGGCGGCCGACCGAGCGGCATCGGCGATCAGCGGGCGGAACAACCAATAGCTGCACCAGATCGTGCCGGCGGCCAAGACCACCAGCGGCACCCACATCTTCCAGTTCTCGTGGGCGTGTTCGTATACAGGGTCGTCTCGTGGCTTGCCGCAGAAGGTCAGCCACCAGCACCGCATCATGTAAAAGGGCGTGACGTAGGCGATGATAATCGGCAACCAGAACAACCACGACGGGAGCGCCCCAACTCCGGCCGCGATGCGCAGTTTTTCCGGTGTGCCGGTGGTGTGGTGATCCTGTTCATGAGGGGTCTCGTGTTCAGAATCGGCGCTGCGCTCGAATGTTCCGTTCGAGTCTGAGACCAACATGACGTTTCGAGACTCGAAACGTGCGGACGCGGCGTATTCGGGCTCATCGTGTTCCTCATGAACGATCGGCCAGTTGAAGGCGCGCTCGTAGGCGACCGCGAGGATCTCATCCTTGCTGAAATAGCCGCCCAAACCCACGCCGGCGAACGGGATGCCAAAGCCCGAGATGGCGAGAAGCCCGACGAAAAATGTCCAGCAGGTCTTGGGCATCTTCTTTCGCAGTCCGCCCATCTTGCGGATGTCCTGCTCATGGTGGCAGCCCTCGATCACTTGTCCGGAGCAGAGGAACAGCATGGCCTTGAAGAAGGCGTGGACCATCAGGTGGAACAAGGCCGCGATCCACGCCCCGACGCCCAGGCCGAAAATCATGTAGCCGAGCTGGCTCAGCGTGGAATAGGCCAGGACCTTCTTGATGTCGGTCTGCACGACTGCGATCAGGGCGGTGAGGGTCAAGGTGATGCAGCCGATGACGGCGACGAACATCTGAGCGTCCGGGGTCAGCAGACGGAAGATCCGCGCCACGAGATAGACGCCCGCCGCGACCATGGTCGCGGCGTGAATCAAGGCGCTGACCGGCGTCGGGCCGGCCATGGCATCTGGCAACCAGACATGCAGCGGGAACTGGGCGCTCTTGCCGATCGCGCCGCAGAACAGGCCGACGCCCATCAACGTGGCGATAGTCATGCCGGAAACGTGCCAGCCGAACAGCTCAAACGACGCCGCGAACACGCCGGTGTCCGCGTGATATTGTTCTGCAAAGTTGTGGGCGGCCTGATCGAGATCGAAGGTCCCCAGAAACATCACGACCAGCATCACGCCAAAGAGGAAGCCGAAGTCGCCGACGCGATTCGCGATGAACGCCTTCATGGCCGCGTTGCTGGCGAATTTCTTGTCGAAATAGAACCCGATCAACAGATAGCTGCAAAGCCCCACGAGTTCCCAGAAGATGAAGAGGAAGAGCAGGCTGCTCGCGACGACGAGCCCCAGCATGCTGAAGCAGAACAGCGAGAGATAGCAAAAGAACCGGTGGTACTTGCTGGTGCCGTCGACCTCGTCGCTGTGCCCCTCCATATAGCCGATGCTGAAGAAAAAGATCCAGAAAGAGATGAACGTGACCATGAAATACATGATCACGGTCAGCGAGTCTAGGTTGACGTGGACCTCGATCGGCAGGGTGCCGAAATCCGCCCAGTGGAATTGCGCCTCGCGTGCGGCCTGAGCCAGTTCGGCACGCTGGTCGGCGGTGGCGCCCAACCAGCCCGAGAGCACCCACGACGCCAGGAGGCAACTCAGGCCCACGGCGGCCAGAGCGACATAACTGGATCGAGGCTTGCCCAGCCGGTGGCCGAACAGCGCGAGGATCGCAAAGCCGATCAGCGGGATAAGTACGCCCAATGCCAGTGCTGTATGGTAGGCCATGGAAAAGTCAAAAAGTCAAAAAGGCAACACGCCAAAAAACATAAGAGTCACAACAGATGCGGCATGAATGCCACGGCTGCGAATCCGCAGTTTCCGATCTGCGATCTGTCACGGATCAGCCTTTCAATTCGTCGCCGCGGTCTACGTCCACGGTCTGAAAGTTGTTGTAGAAGTTCATGAAGATCGCAATCGCAATGGCGGCTTCGGCCGCCGCGAGGAGGATGACAAACAAGGCTACGATCTGACCAGCCGGGGCCGGGCCGCCGTCGTGAAACCGGCTGAACGCCACGAGGTTGATGTTGGCGGCGTTGAGCACCAACTCGACGCCGATGAGGATGCCGATGGCGTTCCGTTTGGTGGCCATGCACAGGATGCCCAGCGAGAAGATCAGGGCGGCGAGGATGAGATAATGATTGAGTCCGATGTCCAGCATCGTCGGCTATTTCTCCGGCCGGGCCAGATAGGCGGCGCCGATCATCACGACCAACAGGAGTACGCTGGCGACCTCAAAGGGCACGAGGTAGTCGGTCAGCAGGGCGTGGCCGATCGCCGCGACCTTGGGCGACGCGGTGAGTTCGGCCCCATCGGACCAGCGGCCACCTAGCAGCAGGACCCCAAGTCCGACGAACGTCAGTGTGGACACGATGCCGGCGACCACGACCTGCCCGCGCGTCGGATTGAACCGAATCCACGGCGACTTGCTGGTGAGCATGACGCCGAAGATGATCAAGATGAGCGTGCCGCCGGCGTAGACGATCAACTGCACGACGGCGAGGAAGTTTGCGCCGAGCAGGAAGTACAGCCCGGCCACAGCGCCGAGCGCTCCGAGCAGAAACACGGCCGTGCGCACAATATTCGTTGAGACGACGACGCCGATCGCTCCGCCGACCGCCAGCCCGGCCATGATGTAAAAGGAAAACGCCTCGATGAACTCAGTCATAATGCCACAGACGGAATAATTGCTTGTTGCCCAGGTCGTTCCTACGATCCGGGCAGGTGTTCGATGACCAGCGGCCCCGGCAAACGGCGACGATTCACAAAACCGTACAGCCCGATGCCGAGGATGACAACTGCGATGACTACGCCGACGGCAACAAGGGCGATGTGCAACACCTGATCCAGCCCGATCAGCCAGCCCCAAGCGAGATGCCGAACGCCGAAGATCCACAGCGTATTTGCCAGGAGGATGCCCATCATGAGCGGCAGCAGCACCTGCACGCAGGCGTAGAGGACCTGATCGATGCGTACGCGCGGCAGGGTCCAGCGGATCCAGAGTTGAACATAGAACAGAAACGCAGCCTTGGCCACGAAGAGAATCGGGCCGTCGAAGAACAGTCCACGGATCAGGAGTGCTCCCCAGCCGTTGCCCTCGGGGGCGAGCGATGCCGGCAGTGGCGAGGTCCATCCGCCGAGGAACAGAATGACCGCCAGACCGCTGACCGCGAACATCGCGGCATACTCGGCGAAGAAGAAGAGCGACCAGCGGAAGCCGCTGTATTCGGTGAGAAACCCGGCGACCAACTCGGACTCGGACTCGGGAAGGTCGAACGGGGCGCGCTTGCAGGAGGCGAGGGCAGCGGTATAGTAGGCGAAAAACGCGGCAAAGCACCAGGGATTGGCGAAGACGAACCAATGCCAGAATCCGCCCGACTGCGCCGCGGCGAGATCGGTCAGCCTCAGCGTGCCGGCCATCATGACCGGAATGAGGAGGGCCATGCCCATCGGGATTTCATAGGAGACCATCTGGCAGGCCTCGCGCATCGCGCCATAGACCGACCACTTGTTGTTGCTGGCCCAACCGGCCAGGATGACTCCGACGACCTCGATCCCGAGCATTGCGAGGATGAAGATCAGGGCGACGTCCAGATCGCGGAAGACGTAGGCGCCCGCGAAGGGCAGGGCGATGAAGGCACAGACGGACGGGACCAGGGCCAGGTAGGGCGCGAGGCGGAAGAGAATGCGATCGCCCTCGAGCGGAATCAGATCTTCCTTGAAGATCAGTTTGATGCCATCGGCGGCGGACTGTGCCCAGCCGTGCCAGCCGCCGACGCGCATCGGCCCGAGCCGCGACTGGATGCGACCGGCGACCTTCCGTTCCCACCAGATTCCAAAGCCGGGGATGATCCCGATGAAACCAATGACGCCTCCCGCCGCAATCAGGTCTCGAATGATCGAGAATTGAAGCGGCCAGAGCAGATAAGCGGCGAATGGCCATGCGACGCCCCGCGCTTCGATGCCCCGATACATCTCCCGTGCGGTCAGGTCTCCCTGCAAAGCCGTCATGTCGGGTAGGTTGATCGACGTATCCGTCGTGATGTCATGGACGACGCGGAACACGCCGGCATGCGCCCAGACCAACAGGCAGATTCCAATGACACTGGTGCAAAAGATCGCCACCGCGACGTAGCGCCCGAGCAAGAAAGCCCCGATAGGGCGGTAGAACGCGACGACCATCGCTCCGCCGAGCAGGGCGAGGCCCGTGGCGCCCGGACCGGCCACGCCCAGCAGCGCTGCGGCGACGCGCCAGTCCGTGATCCGAGTGCGTGCGTTCAGATCGCAGGCGACGAAGACGGTCCCGGCGATCAGAACGAGCAGGACGCCCAAGGCCCCAAGCCAGGTGATCGCTCGACCGCGATAACCCCGACGCATCTCGGGATCGGCCGCCGTCATCCACGGAAGCGAGATCTGACTCAATCTGCGAACCTCCACCCGCTGTTCGTCCGGCCGCACCGCCGGCCCATGAAGAGGGGGTTATAGCAAGTTCCGTCGGTCTTGAACAGGCAACCCGGCGGGACGGTTCGCGTCTGGAGCCGCGCGGGGACGGTCATCGATCGACCTCGCCCATGACCACGTCGATGCTCCCGATGATCGCCGCCACGTCTGCCAGCAGGCAGTTGGTGCATACGGTGCTCGTGATGGCGAGATTGCAGAAGCTCGGACCGCGGGCCTTCACGCGGTACGGAATCGCCGACTTGTCGCCGCGGACGTAAAACCCGAGCTGTCCTCGCGGATTCTCGATCTCGAGGTAGATGTCGTCTTCCGGCAGCTTCAGATTCTTGCCCTTCTTGACGTAGACCTCGCCCGTCGTGCCGCGGAGCTTGTCGAGGACCTGCCGAACGATACGCACGGATTGCTTCATCTCCAGGACCCGGACGTAGTATCGATCCCAGCAGTCGCCGACCGTTCCCTTAAGCCCTTCGCCGATCGGGATGTCGAACTCAAACTCGTCGTAGCCGCAGACCGGCTGCACCTTGCGAAGGTCCCAGCGGACCCCGCTGCCCCGTAGGACCGGGCCGGTCAATCCCCATGCGATGGCCTCGTCGGCTGTGATGACCCCGACGTTTGCCGTCCGCTTGACGAAGATGTGGTTGTGGGACAAGAGATCGTTGTACTCGTCGATCTTCGGTTCGAAGTAGTCGAGAAACTCGTCACACATGTCGATGAACGGATCCGGGAGGTCGGCGGTCACGCCGCCGACCGTGATGAAGCTGTAGGTCAACCTCGCCCCACAGGCCGACTCGAAGAGATCGAGAATCCGCTCTCGCTCGCGAAAGGCGTAGAGAAACGGCGTGATCGCGCCGATGTCCAGCCCGTAGGTGCCGACAGCCACGAGGTGCGAGGCGATCCGATTCAACTCGGCGCAGAGCACGCGGATCAGGGTGGCCCGCTGCGGGACCTCCAATCCGGCGAGCGTCTCGATCGCGAGGGCGAACGCGAGGTTGTTGTTCATGCCGGCGAGGTAGTCCATGCGGTCGGTGTAGGGGATGTACTGGTAGGGGGCCACGTTCTCGCCGATCTTTTCGGCGCAGCGGTGCAGATAGCCTAGGTGAGGCACCGCTTCGAGGACCATTTCGCCATCGGTCCGGAGGACCACACGGAGCACGCCGTGCGTGGCCGGATGCTGCGGGCCCATGTTGACCAGCATCTCTTCGGTTTGGACGTCGTCCTGCTCGATGCGGTCTCGGGTCAGGTCGAAGTTCAGGTCGGGTTGTGCCTCGACGACGATGTCTGCCATGTCACTTCGCTCGCTTGCGCCTGGGTTTAGACAGATTGAGGGTGAAACCCGGCAGGACCGTGCTGCGGTAGGACTTGCCGAACGGCACGACGGTCTCATCCCAGCCGGTCGCCCCCGGGCGGCGGACGAGGGCGATCAGGGTCGGGCGCCGCTCGTCCTGCCGCGGGTCGATGATCCAGTATTCGGCGATGCCCCCGGCCATCCAGTACAGGTGCCGGTTGCGGACCGTGTCCTTCTTCTCGCGACGCGGCGAGATGACCTCCACCACCACGATCGGGCACACGTCATCCCATCTGGCCGGAAACGGATCGGGATAATCTCGAAACGCCGCGATGTCCGGCTGCGGCCGCGTCGGCCCGGGTCGGCCCGTCACGATCACCTCTGACCCGCCCGAGACGTAGTTGAGGCGCCCGGGATGTCTGGAGGCGTAGTACGTCAGTTCTTCGGCGATCACTTGGATCCAGTGATCGTGCGGCGGCAGTGGATTCGGAGACACGATGAGAACTCCATCGATCAACTCGTATACATGGCCTGGTTGTCCGCGGGCGCGCTCGAAGTCCTCCAGCGTCATGAGCCGGCCGGAATCTTCCGGACCGATGGCCTGCCTGCGCGACGTCTTCCGGATTGTCTCCAGCCGTCGGATCATGGTTCGCCTCGGTTGGGTTGTCTTCTCACGGTCGCCTCTGTCATGGTGTCGCGGTCACCGCCGACACGGCGAATGCACCCGCCGGAGCGGGTACCCGTCTGCGATCGTAAGGCCGCGCGGGCTGAAGCCCGCGGCTCTTCACTGAAGCCCACAGCTCTGTAGCTGTCGTCTCATCGCACGGTTCTTCAATGCACCGGCCGTGTCTGTCCAAACTCCGTGACGGCCGGGATGCCGTGGTATTCCATCGGGAATGCGTAATCCTTCCGCAGGGGGTGGCCCTCCCAGTCGTCCGGGCAGAGGATTCGCCTCGGGTGCCGGCCCTTGGGGCCTTCGACGGAGTCGGGGTGATCGTCGAACGCGATTCCCATCATGTCGTAGGCCTCGCGCTCGTGCCAGTCGGCGGCAGTCCAGATGTCGGCCACGCTTTGCACGTGCGGGTCGTCGCGCGGCAGCCGGACATGGGCGCAGAATGCGTGACGTTCGCGCCAGTTTTCGGCCGACCCGACCTCGCCGCAGGTGGCGTGGAGGTCGTACACCAGCTCGAATTGCTCATCCTCGAGCAGATCGACGGCCGAGATACATCGCAGCATGTCGAACCGGAGGCGGTCATCGTTCTTCAGGAACTCCGCCACGTCGTGCCACGCCTCGGCCGCAACCACCACGTGGGGATGGGCGGTGTCGAACTTCGAGGCCGTGATCCGCTCGCCAAAGGTTTCCTTGACGATGCCGGCAATCGCTTCAGCGGTCATCGCGTATTGGCCTCCCAAAAATGCCTGCCGACCCGTTTTCAAGATTCACCGTGTGCACCTGACTCACTCCGTCGCCGCCAGGACCTTGTCCTTCGCGCCGACCCAGGAGTCGCGGGCGATCGACTGGTGCCGAATCTTGTCCTGGAGGCGCATCAGGCCCTCGATGAGCGTCTCCGGGCGGGGCGGGCAGCCGGGGACGTAGATGTCGACGGGAACGACGAGGTCCACGCCCTTCACGACGTGGTAGCCGTGTTTGAAATAGGGGCCGCCGCCGACCGTGCAGGCTCCCATGGCCATGACGTATTTCGGTTCGGGCATCTGGTTGTAGAGGCGCTTGAGCCGGCTGGCCATCTTGTAGGTGACCGTTCCGGCGACGATCATCAGGTCGGCCTGTCGCGGGGAGGCTCGGAACGCACCGGCTCCAAACCGGTCGATGTCAAACCGGCTGGCTCCGACCGCCATCATCTCGATCGCGCAGCAGGCGAGGCCGAACGTCATCGGCCAAATGGACGACGTGCGTCCCCAGTTGATCGCCCAGTCGAGCGACGTAATGACCAGGCCTTCTTCGAATCGATTCTCGATCCAGCTCATGGGCGTATCCTCGACACGTCGGTCTTTTTTTCTCGCGCGTCGTGCGAACAGCGGGCTGCCGGCCGCGGCTGTCGTTGCGGTTCATGTCCAGTCGCGGGCGGCATGGGACAACGAATCGGGCGTATTGCCGACCGATCGCGTCGCCGGCCTGCTCGTTGTCGTCGTCGCACGGACCCAGTCGAGGTAACCGAACTTCAAGAGGAAGAAGAACCCGACGACGATGACGCCGAAGAAAAACAGCATGTCCCACAGGGCCGCGATTCCGGCATCGCGATACACGACAGCCCACGGGTAGAACAGGGCGATCTCGATGTCGAAGATGACGAACACCAGCGCGACGACGTAGAACCGCAAGTCGAACTGAACCCAGCTCGATCCGATGGCAGGCTCGCCACACTCGTAGGGGGCGCCCTTTTCCGGGTGCGGCAGGCTCGTCCGCGTCAGCTTGCCGATCAGCAGCCCGCCCAAGGCCATCAGGATGCCGGCGACCATGAAGATCAACAGGCCGACGATCAGGCTTTCACCGGTTGGCATGGCTGGGTGGCTCCTTGTTCATGGCCGGCCTCTCACGCGGGCGAACCCATCGCTGCCGCGATGGGCTATTGCGT
>JBHHVX010000084.1:0-16925 GCA_046754505.1 Phycisphaerae bacterium
CGTTGCCCAGGCCGTCTCCATCGGTGTCGATCTGGCCGGGGTTGGGCTTATCCGGACAATTGTCCTGATCGTCTGTGATTCCGTCGCCGTCACCGTCGTCGCAGGCGTCACCGGTGCCGTCGCCGTCTCTGTCTTCCTGCCCGGGGTTGGGGGCGCCGGGACAGTTGTCCAGCCCGTCGATGATCCCATCCCCGTCGCCGTCGCAGAACGCCCCGCCGAAGATGCAGCACAGCAAATCCGCGATCGTCTTCAGGACGTCGTTCCAGGGGGTGCTCAGTGCCGTCGCCCCACCGTTGGCCTGCATCCAGGCGGCCAGGTCGGCGGGCGTGGCGGCTTGATGGACGAGTTGCCACGTCGTGTCCGGTGGCGGGTAACCATGGGCGGTTCGCCAATCGTCGACGTCCGTCGCAATCGCCGGGTCCTCGTCATAGAGCGGCGTCAGGTCCAGGCCCCAGTCGTTCTCCAGCGCCAGCAACGCCTCTTCGGTGCCGGTCGGTGCGGCCCAAAGGTCCATGCGCCCGGCCGGCGCGCGCCGGATCGCGAACGCGGTGTAGGTGTCCATGATACGATCCGTGGAGTTGACGTAGCCAACGGCGAGTGGCTGGCCGTCAGCGGAATCGGTCAATTCGACGGCGTTAAGGATCGGCGTAGGAATCGGCGGACAGGACGATTGCGCACGCACGGCTGGGACGAAACCACCAATAAACAAGAGGAGCGGGATCGCCAATGCACTCGCGCGGCGCGTTGCGACACGTGCGGCTGTGCGGCTGTGCGGCTGTGCGGCTGTGCGGCCATGATTCTCTCCGACCGGCTCGTCGTTCCTATAATATGCGATTCGCGCCAGCCGGTCAAGCCCCTCGAACACGCCGTGCGGGCCGGTTTTCGGAGGCCGGGGGACCACTGGCCCGGCCACGTCGGCCACCGGGGGCCAACGCTTTAGCCACGCAGCGAGTCCGCCCAAACCGTCCCGAACACCGGCTTGGCGCGGGCGGTCGCGGGCCGTTCATCGCCGGCGAGGCTTGGGTGGATCCCAGCGGATGATCGCGCGGGCGTTCAGTTCCGCGGGGCCGGCCGCGAGGCGGCGGATGGAGAGCACACGGATCCGCCGAAGCAGCGCGGCGAGGTAGCGGATCGCCCGGGGCGGATCGAACCGGCTGAGGTCGAGCGGTTGTCCGGGCGCGACCGGAACGCTGATGTCCAGCGTCTCGCCATCGCGGAGGACCGTCAACGAAAACTCGCGGGCCTCGCCACGCTGACCATACCGCTTGGCGACCTCGGTCGCCGGACGCGTCGTCGTCAGCGGGGCGCCGGCCACGGCCACGATGATGTCGCCGATCCGGAGTCGGCCTCGCGCCGGAGACACCGGGCTGATCTCGACGACCACGGCGCGGCGGTCGTTGGTCGCGTCCGGCTTCAGTCCGACGCCGAGACGCGTCTTCTGTCGCAATCGCTCGGACGCCCACGATCGCCACCAACGGCCGCTCAGCGCGGTCGGATGCTCGCGCATGGTATAGAGGAGCAGACTCGTCAGCATACGCGACAAGGCCGATCCACGGACGTGGAGCCACTCGACGACCGGTTCGGAGCCTTCGACGGGCCGGCCCAGCTCGGCGAACCCCCGCTCTCCGGCCAGCACCGGGGCCTTGCCCCGCACCGCTCGGACGATGGATTCGACGTGTTCTCGCGACGAGGACAAGATCAGACGACCGTCAAGATTACCCCAGCACAGTTCGATGCCCGACAGAAATGACAGGGCCGGACGCTTCGCCAGCAGTTCGCCCAAAGCGACCGAACGCACCTCGACGTCTTCACAGGTCTCCGAGTGAATCGGCACGGCCGTGGCGGATGGCGCATCCTCCGGGCCGGGCGCCGACAGGAGGCTCAGGAACAACTGCACGACGGGCTGGAGGCGTGCGTTCACTGCGGCGGCGTCTCGGGCCTCCAGGATCAGGCTGAGCCACGGCAACTCGTAACGCTTCTCCGACCGACGGCGATCTGAGTCTACCACAACGGTGAACCTCGGTCCGAGTTCGGCGGCGAGGTCCGACTGCTTCGGCGTCGGCGGTGAGAGGAAACCGAGGAACAACTCGACGAGGGAGATGTCGGATGCGGCGCGCTGTGCATCCAGCGGCCGGATGAAACTGGATGGATCGAACGATCCGGACCAACACGCCAGCGTGGTCGCCGGAAGCCTGGCAAGGTCAAGACACGCTTCGGTCGAGGCGAGCGCCGGCGCGCCGGCCGCCTGCCCGTGCAATTCGCAGTCGATCCCCGTGGGCGTGATCGAAAAGCCGACGAGCAGGCGATTGGATCGGATCGCACCGGCGGGTTGCGCCTCCGACTCGCCCGGCCACGAAGCAAACGCGATTCCGGATTCATCAATGGCGAGGCGCGACCTGAGGCCCGCGAACTCCGACTGGTTCGCGAGACTCGGTCCGCGCCGGCCTTCCAGCAGGCGTACGGTTCGTGCCCACAGGCCGCTGGTGTCTGCCGCTGGGCCGAACACAAGGGTCCTGCCCCGAACGGCCAGGGCGATTCCACCGCGGAGGGTGTAGCGTTGGACGGCGGCCGCGCCGGACGCCGCTCGGGCGTTCCAGCGGCGCAGCAGTGTGCGGAGCTGTGTCTGCGCCGGCAACTCGGCGAGCAACACGCCGGCCTGCCAGTCCTGGAGGTGCGCGGCGATGAGTGCGGCGCGGCGTCCGAGGACTTGGCTGATCGCCGCCTCGGGATCGAGGTCGAGCGAGGACTCGGCGCGGCGATGCCAGGGTTGTGTCGTGGCGCGAGATTCGTCGGGCCTGCTGAGTTCGCGAACGACGCCCCAGATTCCGAGGTGACGGAACTGCGCTCGAATGGCGTTCAGGTTGCGAAGCTCGACGTAGAGCTTGACGTCACCCGGGACGATGTGCAGCCAGTCCGCGGTCGAGACGTCGTTGCCGGCCGCGGGAACCACGGCGGGACAAAAACTCAGCGCCAGCGCCGTCGTGACGGCGCATCGAAAGGGCTGCTTGTGCATCGCGTCATCCTACCGGCGGTGACGGCCGTTCGGAATGGGCGGTAAAGCGTTGCGTCGAGGCCATGGCGCGAGGCGCGTTAGAATCGAACGACGTCCGAATCGGCGGCGTCAGGAGCCGGCTCGGGCTGCACCGGGGCGATCATCTCTCCGAACGACGGCAGAAGGAAGTCGAGGACCGACGGCTCGTCAGAGGAACTCGCCTGATCCGCCTTTCGGGCGTTGCGAAGGCGGAGCGACAGGCGGTCGCTCGCCTCATCCGCCAACAGGCGATTGATTTGTGCCCAACTCTCCGCCGCGTCTTTCACGGCGTGGACCGTGGGGTCCACCATGTCGGGTACGGCCAACTCAACGACGGCCGGGGCGACGACCTTTCGCGGAGCGGCGGCACGGTTGGCCGGCCAGATCACGCCGCAGAAAAACGCGATGGAGGCTGCCGCCGGCAGGCTCCCGCCGAGGAACATGCGGATACGTCGCCGTCGCCGGCTGCGGCGCGTTTCGATGGATTCGAACGGGAGGTTCGCGACGACCGGGCGCTGCTCCGGCAAGGCCGCCAGCACCCGCGAGCTGAAGTCGGCATCCACGGTCGGTTCGGATCGGTCCTGGGTGATCACGTCACCGCTGGCGCGAATCATCTCCACCTGCTGCTGGCACTCGGGGCATTGCAACAGATGGGCGTGGACCTCGGCGTTCATGTTGGCGGAGAGCTCTCCATCCAGCCATGCGTCGTGAAGCTGCCGAACATTGCGACATGTCAGCGACATGTTTCAGACTCCTCTACTGCTGCCGGTCGCGGGCACATGCCACATGCCACACGCGACACCGCATCCAATCCTCCGGCGCGCTAGGCCGCGCCAATGCCACTGCTGTGCCGAACCACGGACCAGTCTTCGACCAATTCCTGCCCGAGCAGCTTTCGCAGCCGCCCACGGGCACGATGCAGGTGACTCTTGACCGTCGAAGCGGGCATCTTCAGTATCTCACCGATGTCCTGGCAGTTCAGCGTTTCGCGATAGAACAACAGGACCGTCGCCCGCTGCGGCGGTGACAGTTGATCCACCGCCTGCCAGATCACGCTCTTCAGCCGAGTGGCCTCCTCGCTGCTGGCCACTTCTTCACAGACGGACGCGTTCGTCTCGCCGTCCGGCCCGGTCGACGCGATCGTTCCGAAGTCCACGTCGCCGGTGTAGTCGCGCTTGCGGCGCATCGCGTTCAGGCAAAGCCGATAACCAATGGTGAACAGCCACGTGCTGAACCGGTAGGAGAAGTTGAACGTGTCCAAGGCCTTGAAGGCCCGGAGGAACGCCTCCTGACAGATGTCCTCGGCGTCGTGCTGATTTCGGACCATCCGCCATATGAACGCGTGCAACCGTTCCTGATGGGCCTCAATCAAGGTGCGCGCACTATCCGCACACCCGCGCTGGGCCGCCTCGATCAGCCCTCGCTCTTCGAACGCCACCGACCGTCCGTTTCCGGTCTCCCGTCCGTCCATTGGTCTCTCACTCCCATTATACTTACCGTTCGGCCGACGGTCGCGGTCTTTTTGGCCGATTGCGAGAATTCTTTCACGGGCCTAATATCCTGCCATGGCAAGGGATACACACCGCAAGACCGCCGGTCAGCCGCCGCGCATCGCCAACAAGAAGGCTCGATTCAACTTCGAAATCCTCGAAAAAGTCGAAGCCGGCATCGTTCTTAAAGGCACTGAGGTCAAGAGCTTACGTGCCGGCGACGCCAGCCTTGCGGAGGCCTATGCCCGTATCGACGGAGGGCGGGCGACGCTTCACAACTTTCAGATACAGCCCTATAAGCAGGGCAATCGCTTCAATCACGACCCCAAACGGGTCAAGGACCTGCTCCTGCACCGGCGCGAAATCCGAAAACTCGCGTCCAAGATCCAGATTCGTGGCCAGACCCTCGTCGCCCTCAGCGTGTATTTCAACGACGACGGACGGGCCAAGGTCGAGCTGGCCCTCGCCCGCGGCAAGACCCACCGCGACCGCCGCCAGGACGTCCGCGCCCGCGAAGACAAACGCGAAATGGCCCGCGCCGAACACCCCGGCGCACGACGATAGTGTACTGGTTCAGCGTGAAATGGAGAAAGGCTCGTTCTGAGTTACGCACAATCGGGAGACCGTCTCCCGGTGTGGGTCGCTCTCGCCTGCTCCGGCCGGCGCCCTTCCATGTCCTGGCGACCGAAGGCAAGGTCCACATCGACCGTGATCATACCTGGCACATGGAGAGGCTCGGCAAAGTCTGCGACGCCGGAGACGCCGTCCTGCTCAGCACACCCTTCAAGGTGCTCGATCTGTCCGATGCGGAGAACGAACAGGCGGATTCGGACTGGTGGTTACGACTCACCGAGCACGGCGGCGAAGGCATGGTGATCAAGCCCTTCGAATTCATCGTGCGTGGCCGGCGCGGTCTCGTTCAGCCTGCGGTCAAGTGCCGCGGCCGCGAGTATCTTCGCATCATCTACGGCCCGGAGTACACATCGGCCGAACACCTTGATCGACTTCGCTCGCGGAGCTTGGCGAAGAAGCGATCACTCGCGATTTGCGAGTTCGCACTCGGCATCGAGGCGCTGGAGCGATTCGTCCGCCATGAGCCACTGCGCCGCGTCCATGAGTGCGCGTTCGGCATTCTGGCGATGGAGAGCGAACCCGTCGATCCACGGCTTTGAGATTGCGGGTCGACCACAGGCGAACTGGAACAACAGGCTCCACGCGCACCGATGCGGCCTCCGCGGCGGACCGTCTCCTCTCTTTGAATCCTCAGCATCAGAACCTGACCGCCAGCATACACGACCGATATCCGCGGCGCGGGCCACGGATAGGCACCAGCGTCCGAGGATCAGGTCGGCGCACCCGCTGAGCATCTCTCGATCCCAGCTCAACGGTCTTCCCCACCAGCATCAGGACGACGCGCCGGATCAGTGATGGCGGCGTGAGCCGATCGCGGCGGGGGGCTCGGCTTGTCCGCCTGCCTCCTGCCGCGAGCGCTCGCCGACCGCGATCGCGTCCTCTTGGCGCCCACGGTCGACGCGAGAACAAGCCTGCCATCAGTCACTTCCCCGGGGCTGATTTCCGCCAACAAGACGGCCGGCGGCGAATGTCTGACGTGTGTCTACACACAGGCCGATATCTTATGTGGGATTCCGATTGATTGTCCTAATCCAGCCCTCTCGTTAACCGACATAGAGCTTGGGAAAACCCTCTGAGGGCTGGCGGAAGAATGTCAAGAACACAAAGACATCAGCTTGGCCGATTGTCGCTGGCTTGTATCGCCTGTGTCGCTGGTGCGTGGGCCGTTAAGCAACAGTTTGATCCTGCCGGCGGTCCGCGGGTCGCCTCGGCCAGAGGTGTCCGCTCGGCTCAGACGGCTGCGTCGCGGCCGGCGTGGGCACGGATCTCGACCGTCGTGAAACGAACCCGTGCGTCCCGGACGCGACACTACACGGATTTCGGTTTGGCGGTATCCGATCCGCAAGACAACCGGAGCCGCAACATCGATCCCATGGCACTGTGTCTTTATCACTGCGTCGTGGAGGGGACTTCGTCTCGCGCCGAACGAGCTGTCGCCCACGAGGCAGCGAGTGGCGAGCTCGACACCACGGCGACCATGCCGGACCACGGCCCCATCTCCCCGGTCGACTGGGGCGAGGAGCAAGACAACAGGCGGCCCGGGCTAACGCAGTCCGCGGAAGTATTTAGCCCGGCGTCGGCAATCGAAGCCGGGCGGGCCGGGCCGATGCCCTGGGCAACCTGGTCCGGGCGACTACCGAAGACACGCGACAGTCTCTTCATGTGGGATATCCCACTGCCGGCGTGGGACCGTGGCAGCCGCGCGCCGGTCGTCCGGTACGTGATTCAGCCTCCGACGTCCACCGCGCCGGCCGAGGCATCGTGGGCCGCGACCCAGGCATACCTACACCGATAGGAGGGTGACGATGGGGCTCGCCGTCAAGGCATTGACAATCTGTATCGTGACCGCGCTCGCGCTGGCAACTGGGGCTGCGCGAACGATGCCGTCTCCTGCGACGGGACCATGCCGTGCGCCTGCTGCGGGAGATCGCAGTCATCCGGCGTGCCCGTCGAGTGGTGAGTGTCACGGCGTCACAGCCGAGCCGTCGACGCTGGCGGAACTCACCAGAATGTCTTCATCCGTCGAACAGGGGCAAGACGGCCGGTCGATGACCGCCGGCGTACCGGAGCCCGGAACGATCGGGTTGTTAGGACTCGAAGGGATGATGTTGATTGCCAGTCGCCCGAGGCGCCGAAGCGCCCGGCGGCGTGGCAAACGGACCGGATAGTCGCAAAACATTCCACACATCAAGGAGGGACTCAGATGTTGAGAGAACAGCAGCCCAACAAAAACATACAGAGGAAGTCGGTGCCACTCGCGCTGAGAGGCATCGCATGCCGCCGCTTCATGACCGCAGCCTTTGCGGTCCTCGCGATCACAGGGACATGGGGCGCAGCCGTCGCGCCGGCTCGTGCCGGCATGATCAACGCGCTCTTCACGCCCGGAACGCCTGGCGTCGATCTGACCGCGCAGGGCACCGTGGATTGGGCCGTACTGGGCGTCACCGCCGGCGGGGGCGAGGGCATGGACCCGGCCATCCCGAGTGCTCGAAAGGCCAGCGTCGCCTCGGTCGATCAGATCACCATCGCGATCAACGATTCGGGCGACTTCGCGACGGTCTTGGGCACCGACAACATCGGGTCAACATTCTCGTGGACGGACGGAACACCGCCAAGTAGCGCGGACACTCAAACAGCCGGCATCCGCGTCACGGACGACCTCGACTTCTCCGGCATGTTCACGGTCCAAGCTCCGGCGGCGAGTGCCAATCAAACGCTCGTCGTCTATGTCTCCGCAGACAACGCCATCGGTCGATTGCGGGCGTCGCTGTCCGATGGCATCACGACCAGCACCGTCGAGAACATCATCAACTTCGGCTCCGAGCAGTTCGGGTCCTACACCGTGGATTTCTCCGCCGCCGCGCCGAACACGACCCTGACCGTGACGTGGGAACACCTCTTCGGCACGCCCTCACTGCTCCCTGACAGCAGCATCGCCCTCTATGCCGTGACGCTCGCGCCCGAACCCTCCACACTGGCCTGCCTGATGGCGGGCGGTTGCTGTCTTCTCTTCCGACGCCGCCGTTGAGCATGGTGGCCCCATCCCCCTCGTGGGCGGGGGGCCACGCGGACCTTGGTTGCTCGCTTCAACCTGCCTATGATGTCTGAGCGGAGAGCGACGACACGCCGCACTGATTGGCGAAGCGCTCCGGCACGTTCGCAGGAGAGAGTCGGTGTACGGTCAACCATACGACGAATATCGCCCGCCGCGGCGGCGCTCATCGATCCCCGGCCTCATCCTTGCCAGCGGCTTGGCCATCGCGGCGGTCACGCTGGCCTTTCGCAGCGCAGGCCTGCTCCGTGTTCCCCGGACAGCCGTCCATCCGCGCCCGATCGCTGCCCGCGGTGACTTCGCCGCGGACGAAAAGAATACGATCGAACTATTCGAGCGATGTTCCAAGTCCGTGGTTTATGTCAGCCCGTTGATCCGGCGAACGGAGCGCATCGGCTTTTTCCATCGCAACGTGGTGGAGACGGCCACGGCTTCGGGGTTCGTCTGGGATCGCGACGGCCACATCGTCACCAATTACCACGTCATCAAGGACGCCAGCCGCTGCCTCGTCACGCTGCCCGATAATTCGCAATACGAGGCCGAACTGGCGGGGTTCTGGCGCGACAAGGACATCGCCGTCCTGCGGATCGACGCGCCCGCCGACAAGCTTTTCCCCGTGCTGGTCGGCTCTTCGAACGACCTCCGCGTCGGTCAGAAGGTGTTCGCAATCGGCAACCCCTTCGGACTGGACTTCACGCTCACCACCGGCATCGTGAGCGCCCTGAATCGGGAAATACAGTCCGTCAGCGGCCGGACGATCCAAGGGGTGGTCCAGACCGACGCGGCCATCAACCCCGGCAACTCGGGCGGTCCGCTGCTCGACAGCGCCGGCCGCCTGATCGGCATGAACACGGCAATCTACAGCAAATCCGGCGGCAGCGCCGGCATCGGCTTTGCCGTGCCCGTCGACATCATCAATCAGGTCGTTCCCCAGTTGATCAGCCATGGCAAGGTCACGCGGCCGGGCCTGGGCATCAACCCGGCCCCCGAGTCGATTCGACAGCAACTCGGCCTCGACGGCGTCCTCATCCTCAGTGTTGCTGAAGACAGCGGCGCCCGACGCGCGGGCCTGCGTTCGACGACCGAGACTAAGACCGGCCACATCGTCCTCGGGGACATCATCGTCAAGGTGGGCGACACGGCGACACCTGATCTCAACACGCTCCTCAACGCCCTCGAACACTACCGCATCGGCGACACCGTCGACCTCACGATCATCCGCCAGGATAGACAGAAGAAGGTCTCCGTCACGCTCCAGGCGATCGAGTAGGACTCAAACCCAGCGGTTGACGGGCGAGATTCCGGGGGCACCGAAGAGCGTGCAACTCCTTTTATTCCAGAATGTTACCGGTCGCATCCCAATTCGCAGGGCTTCGCAGCGCCAAACGATGGCAAAACGGCAGCCGAGGAAGCGAGTGCCAGGCAGCACACCGCGCAGAGGGCTTGACAGTCGAACCGGAGTCGTGCAGATTGCATACTTTGGATTCAATCTGTGTGAGGGCCTCTCATGATCCCGCGGCACTTGTCAAGAGCCTTGAAGGCCGCGGCCCGGGACTTCCCGGTCGTGACCGTCACCGGACCACGCCAGTCGGGCAAGACGACGCTCGTGCGCGCCGCCTTTCCTCGGCATCGCTACGCGTCGCTCGAAGACCCCGACGTACGCGGGTTCGCCATGGAGGACCCGCGCGGATTCCTCGATCAGTTCCGAGGCAAGGCGGTCCTGGACGAGATCCAGCGGACGCCTGACCTGTTCTCTTACATCCAGGGCATCGTCGATCGGACAGACCGGCCGGGCCAGTTCGTCCTCTCCGGCTCACAGAACTTCCTGCTCCTGCATCGCATCAGCCAAACGCTCGCCGGGCGTTGCGCCGTGTTGCGCCTGCTGCCGTTCAGTCGGTCGGAACTGGTCCGCCGGCCGATCAGGAACATCGTCGAATCCTTCCGAACACGTCGCACCGCCGCCTCGACCGCGAAGCAAGGCCCGGCGCGTCTCTTCGAAACGCTGTTCGCAGGCGGGTACCCGAGAATCCACGACAAGGGCCTCAAACCGCAGAAGTGGCTGGGGAACTACTACCAGACCTACATCGAGCGCGACGTTCGTGATCTGCTCAACGTGGGCGACATCGAAGGGTTCGGCCGGTTTGTAAGGCTGTGTGCCGGCCGTAGCGGCCAGTTGTTGAATGCGTCTTCATTGGCTGCGGACGCGGGCGTTTCCCATACCACCGTGCGGCGGTGGCTGTCGATTCTGGAGGCAAGTTTCGTCATCCACCTGCTGCGCCCCCATCATCGGAACTTCAACAAACGCCTGGTGAAATCACCCAAGCTATATTTCCTCGACACGGGATTGCTTTGTTACTTGCTGAGGGTTCAGGACGCCGAGGCGCTGGTCTCGCACGCCGCCCGTGGCGCGATCTTCGAGACTTGGGTTGTGTCCGAGGCGCTGAAGAACTTCTACCACCGGGGAATGGAGCCGGACATCCACTTCTGGCGGGATTCGGGCGGGCACGAGGTCGATCTGCTGATCGACGAGGGGGAAAGGCAGATCCCGGTCGAGATCAAGTCCGGTCAGACGATCGCGAGCGACTTCTTTGACGGCATCCACTACTGGCGACACCTAGCCGGCAGGCCGAACAGTGCCGCGGGTCTCGTTCACGGCGGCGATGCCTCTTACAAACGCCGGGGTGTATCGGTGTTGCCTTGGTCGGACTGGGCGTGATCCAGATTGACTCGCACCCGACAAAGTGAGCCGGCGACCTGCCCTGAAACTCGCTGAGCCGGTTGGCGGAATGCTGCCAGCGGAGCGAAACTGCTCCGAATCGTAGTGCTCGGGCGTCGTAACCGGGGGTGCATCGGAGTACACGCTATCCGAGCTGCAAGGTGACGCACTTGCGTCGAGAAGGTATCCGAAAGACAACAGCGATCGGCACCGGAGACGGGCAACGAAGGATGGAACCGTAGCAGAGATTCGACTCACACCGACCGGGCATCTGTATTGGGAAGCCCCTGAGGGCCAAGCCGAGTCTGCGCAACTAGCGGCGTTGCGGAAGGTCTTTTCCGTTGACTGGCGGGAGGGCCTCTTCACGCTGGCGGCCGACAAGCTCGGCACGGGCGATTCACTGACGCTGCGATACTGGCAAGGCGTGGCAGATCGATATCTCACGGCGCTGTGCCACATTCCCGGGTCGGCGGACGAGATCGAGGTTGAGCCCCCATCGCCGGCAGAGTGTGCGACCTGGGTGCTCACGGCGCCGCCCATGCAGGGCGGCGAGTATCTGACCGCGCAGGCCTTGCTGAACGTCTGGACCGCGTTGGACGGGTGGGCCACAGAGACGATCCGCTCGACCGGCGGGCTGGACGCATTTCTGCAATCGCGAGCGCCGAAGTGGCATCAGGTGGGTCGGGTCTGCTTTCATCTCGCCGAGAACAAGAACGATCCGGAGCGCCCATTCGCTTTCCTCGCGACTTATGCGACCGGTTTCGGCGCCGGGGGACGCCTGAAGCACGTGCCTCTACACAAGGCGTTGCAACAGTACGCCGGCGCGAACAACCGATCGGCGCTTGTCAAGTTGCTCGCCCCGATCCAGCAGGCCGCCGAACGTTGCCCATGGGTGATGAAACTCGTGGATTCAGGCGAAGTGTATCAGCCGATGGCGTGGACAGCGGAGCGTGCCTATACGTTTCTGCGGACGGTGCCGCAATTGGAGGACAGCGGCCTGTCGGTTCGACTGCCGGATTGGTGGAGGAAACGCGCTCGACCGCAGGTGGCGGTGACCATCGGCCAGAAAAAGAAGTTTACGCTCGGAGCCGGCGCGGTGTTGGATTTCGACATGAAGCTGGCATTGGGGGACGAAACCCTCTCGCCGGAAGAGCTGGCTGAGCTACTGGCCGGCGAAGACGGACTGGTCCTGCTCAAGGGCCAATGGGTTGAAGTGGATCGCGAAAAGCTGCGCGAGGCGCTCGACCACTGGCAGGCCCTCGAACGCCACGCGGCCAACGGAGAGATCTCCTTTGTCGAGGGGATGCGTCTGTTGGCCGGCACATCGGCCGACCTGAGGCAGGATGATCGAGCCGAGGCGGAACGCCCCTGGGTCCACGTCGCTGCCGGTGACGGCATGCAGGAGATTCTCGCAGGCCTGCGTCAGCCCGGTCAACTGGACGCCGTCGAGCTTTGCGATGGGTTGCAGGCCACACTTCGGCCCTATCAGCGCGTCGGCCTGGCCTGGCTGCGGTTCCTGACAACCTTGGGGTTGGGCGCCTGCCTGGCAGACGACATGGGACTGGGCAAGACGATTCAAGTGCTGGCATTGTTGCTGTGTGATTGGGATGCGATACGCACACCGCAGCCGAAACCGTCACTTTTGGTGGTGCCGGCTTCGCTCCTGGCCAACTGGCGCAGCGAGGCGAAGCGATTCTCGCCCTCGTTGAAACTCACGTTTCTGCATCCGGCCGAAACGGACCGTCAAACGCTTGATCGGATCGCCGAATCTCCCAGGCAGCGCCTTCGCGACACCGATCTGGCCATCACAACCTATTCCATGCTGACCCGTCAGGATTGGTTGACCCAGTTGGATTGGCGGCTGGTCATTCTCGACGAGGCTCAGGCGATCAAGAACCCCTCCACGCGCCAGAGCAGGGCCGCGAAAAAACTCTCTGCCCAGGCGCGGATCGTCCTGACCGGCACACCGGTGGAAAACCGCCTCGGCGATCTGTGGTCGCTGTTCGACTTTCTCAATCCCGGCCTGTTAGGCTCGGCGGGCGTCTTCAAGTCGTTCGTCAAAAGCCTTCAAACGCGGCAACAGGACCGGTTCGCGCCGCTGCGACGGTTGGTCGGGCCCTACATCCTGCGCCGCCTGAAAACGGATCGTTCGGTCATCGCCGACCTTCCGGACAAGATCGAAACGACACGGTATTGCAATCTGACGAAGAAGCAGATCGGCCTGTACGAACAGACCGTCAGAACAATGCGGTCCGCCCTGGAAAGTGTCGACGGCATGGCGCGGCGCGGGCTGGTGCTCCAGACGCTGATGCGACTGAAACAGGTCTGCAACCACCCCAGTCAGCTTTCCGGCGACGGCGACTACAGCCCTTCCGATAGCGGCAAGTTCTTGCGACTCGGCGAGATTTGTGAAGAGCTGGCCCAGCGTCAGGAGAAGGTGTTGATCTTTACGCAGTTCCGCGAGATCATTGACCCACTGGCTGACCACCTGGCCGCGGTCTTTGGTCGTGCGGGATTGGCGTTGCATGGCGGAACGAGTGTCAAGAAACGCAAGACCGTGGTTCAGCGGTTTCAAGACGACGACGGACCGCCGTTCTTCATCCTCTCACTGAAGGCCGGCGGGACGGGCCTGAATCTGACCGCGGCGTCGCATGTGATCCACTTCGACCGCTGGTGGAACCCGGCGGTGGAGAACCAGGCCACCGATCGCGCATTCCGCATCGGTCAGAAACGCAACGTGCTGGTGCACAAGTTCGTCACCAGCGGGACGATTGAAGAACGGATTGACGAGATGATCGCGGAGAAGCGGCAGATGGCCGACGAAGTCCTGGCCACCAACGGCGAGGTCAACATGACGGAATTGCCGGACGATGAGCTGATGCAGCTTGTCCGCCTGGATGTTACTCGGGCGAAGATGTAAGGAATGAAAACCTGATGGCTTGGAGACAATGGCGTCCCTATGTTCCCGTGGCCCGGCGGCGTGCCAGCGCCTTCCGGCAGATGTCGGCTCTCCGCGAGAAGGGCAAGGATATTCAACCCGTCTATATCAAAGGGCGAACCATCGCATGCAGTTTCTGGGGCCGGGGCTGGTGTGATCATCTGGAAACGTTCTCCGACTTCGAGAACCGTTTGCCGCGCGGGCGTACCTATGTTCGCAACGGTTCGGTCTGCCACCTGGCCATCCGGCCTGGGCGGATTGAGGCCATTGTCAGTGGCTCCGAGCTGTACAACATCCGTATCAACATCAAGAAGCTGAAACCCGCCACCTGGAAGTCCGTCAAGAAAAAGTGCTCCGGGCGGATCGGCTCCATGCTGGAGCTGCTCCAGGGCAGGCTGTCCGACCAGGTCATGAAGGTCGTGACCGACCGGAAGCAGGGCCTGTTCCCGCAACCGAGCGAGATCCGATTGGGTTGCGATTGCCCTGACTGGGCGGTGATGTGCAAACACGTCGCCGCCGTGCTCTACGGAGTCGGAAGTCGGCTTGATGATCGGCCGGAACTGCTGTTTCTCGTTCGCGGTGTCGATCCACAGGAGTTGATCTCCACCAAGATAGCCGTTCCTGCCGCCGTCGCCACGGGCGATCGCCTCGACGACGATCAGCTCGGTGATATCTTCGACATCGACCTTGATGTTGCGAGCACACAGCGACCTGTTCCTAAGACACAACCGAAGAAACGAGGCCGCCCGGGCAGACATTCTGTCTCGATCCGAACGAAGAGCCAACCCCGCGCCACCGTCCGACGCAAGTCCGTGCCGCCGCCGGTCCTCTCCATGGTCGCCAGGAAGGCAAAGCGCAAGGCCCCCGCCACGCGGAAGATTCGACCGACCGGTAAATCCGTGGCCCGAGTCCGCCGGCAACTGGAGCTTTCGGTGGCCGAGTTCGCCCACCGGCTGGGCGTCTCAGCAGCGAGCGTCTATCGCTGGGAGGCAACGATCGGCCAACTCAACTTGCGGACGCGCCCCCTTGCCGCCCTAACGGAACTATACAGCTTAAAAGGTGTCAGGAAGATTTATGGAACATCGTGAGCGATGATGTTACGCTCAGCCGCGCCTCGACCGCAAGACCGCCTCTCGCTTTACACCCGCTCCACAGTCCGCATGATCGGTGCCCACGGACCCTGCGTTTCCACTACCGACCCTGAGCCGCCTCAGTGTTCACGATGTCTTGAGAGTTCTCGCCCGGACCAGAATGGGCCATATACGACCGCGCACCTCGTCTAAAACGGCAGCAAAATCCATCGGCACGTCTTCGATCTGCGTTCGGCGAATGAACTCGCGCCACAGACGCTTCGCTCTCTCATCCGTGCCGAACTCGTTCGATATGCCCGGCGGGATCTCGTGCGGCAACGGTGTCTGACGGCGCCGAAACGTCGCCACGACGGCACCGACCAGGCTCTCGTCGGCCAGACCGTCCGGCCGGAGCAGCAAGAGTAGATCGAAGTAATCCTTCATCCGGCTGTTGGTCATACCCAGCGTGACCGCCGTCTCGACTTTCTCGGCCACAACCGTCTCAGGCGGGTACATGCGCAGGCGAGGGGCGTCCATGCCCAACAACGTCGGATACTGCCGAACCTGTGCCTCGGGTGTAATGGCATCACCGAATCCCACATCAATCTGCACCGGAATTCGCGTGTTGCCCAACAAGGCAACCAGTGTGACGCGAATACCGCCGTACTCCTGCCCCTCACGTATGGCCTGCGCTGCGAGGGATGACGGATCCAACGTCAAACCGTCATCCTCCACGGGAGCAGCAATGACTCGTCGAATCGTGTCAGCCATGGCGCTCGGAGTCGAATCGCGACAGCCGAGCAGATCGAGGTCTTTCGTGGGACGATGCAACGCGCCGGACCACACACGAAAGAGCATGGCCTCCTTGAGAACACAGTGCTCAGCTAACTCAGATTTGGAGAGTCGATACATGAACCGCTGGATTGCGTCGTGCGTCAGCAGCGTGTTGTAGTCTGTGCCTTGCGATTCGCGCAGGTTCAGCAACCGCTGGCGCACAGAAGCCGCGATGTTTTTCACCGGCCTCTCCGTCATATCAGAGCGTCGATGTGTGACCGAACGACTTTTGCGACCCGATCGATCTTCGTCATCTCGTAGATTTCGCTCGGTGTCGCCTTGTGCTGGCGCAGGCAATCATGGAGAGCCTCGATGGCCACATCCTGTCCGACATGATCGCGATACTTGAAACAGTCTAGCAACGGTCTTCGCTGCGTTGGTCACGGCGATGTTGACACCCTCGACCAGGCGTCGTTCCACACCTGCAGTCAGAGCTTCCCCCGAGGCATACACGATGTGGATCGGCGGTTGATCGATCTTCGGCCGCCGGCCGGAGCGAGCGATCATGATCCAGACAGCGTGCGGAATCTGCGTGGTCAGCTCGTGGAAATCGAGAGCGGAGATCAGGCATACCGTCGCCTGGGGTGCCCAGGCGCAGACCTCCGCCAGATCGGTGTGCCGCGTGAGCTCGTGATCGGGTACGGTGTAGACTCCGCGTGATCGGCGGACCAAGTGCCCGCGGTCGACCAGCCGTTTGAGCACGGCGCGCGGGATATCGAGCGTCTTGAGGTCGCGTGCACGGACCAAGCCGTGACCGCGGACGTAGTCGAGGAGCCGGGCTGTTTGGTCCTTCGAGACCATGCGGTGTTACTAAACGTCTGTCCTAGATGACTATTGACCGACGTTTCGTATCACTCTAGCCCGAACATCCGAGTCTGGTAAACCGGCACGCCAGAACTCGACGCCCATCGGTAGTCTTCGTCAACGCGAGGCTCGATTCGAGGCCGCGATCGGAAAACCGAGGGTTCGTTCCAAGCCCCCAATCCTGCCGGCTCCACGCCGAGAGCGTTGGTGATCTGCCCATGAGTCCGCAAGTCCGCCCGCAGGGGGGGTTACGACGGTCCCGCATGCGGCAGCCGAGCAGCCCTTACCGCAAGTCAAAACCTCACCGCAGTTCTCAGCGGCGCCTGAAGCTCCCCGAGTAGGACTCGAACCTACAAC
>JBHHVX010000085.1:0-16747 GCA_046754505.1 Phycisphaerae bacterium
AGCAGTGAGCAGTGAGTGATCGGCCGTCGGCGGGTGCCACTGGCGGCTTGCCCGCCAGTGCGTGCCACCGCACACCCGACGCCTGAGCAAGGTTCAGCCGCGGCGCAGGTCGGGCCAGGTCCACGTCTGCATCTTTTCGAGTCGGGCGGCGTGCGTCAGGTCGACGTGCAGCGGCGTGACGGCGATGTAGCCCTCGCGGATGGCGCGGAGGTCGGTATCGCCCTCGTCGGGCGACTCGCCGAACTCACCGGACAGCCAGTAGTACGGGCGGCCGGCGGGATCGTGGCGCCGCTCAAATCGCTCGATCAGTGATTGCGTAGACTGCCGTACGACACGGACGCCCCGGGGCCGGCCGGGACCGGGCGCGGGAAGGTTGACGTTGTAGAGGCTGCCCGGACGCGCGTCTTGCCGGAGGAGCTGATCGATCACCGGTTTCGCCAGGCGGGCGGCCATATCGAAATCGGGTTCGTCGGAGGTTGTCAGCGACACGGCGATGGACGCACACCCCAGGATGGCGCCCTCGGCGGCGGCCGCGACGGTGCCGGAATAGAGGACGTGGACGCCCACATTCGCACCGTCATTGATGCCGGAGATGACCAGCTCGGGCCGCTCGGGCAACAGGGCGTTGACCGCGAGCTTCACGCAGTCGGCGGGCGACCCTTCGACGCCGGTTCCGTGAAACGCGCCGGCGATGTGCACGTCGCGGCACAGCAGCGGATGGCGGATCGTGATGGCGTGGGCGGCGGCGGACTGGACCGTCTCCGGGGCGACGACATCGACCCGCATTTCGGGGTCGGCGTCGAGGGCGCGGTACATCGCGAGCAGGCCGGGGGCGAGGATTCCGTCGTCATTGGCGAGCAGGACACGCATGGGCCGAATTGTAGGAGCGCGCCGCCGCTCGTACAATTCCGGCCATCACGCGTTTTGAGTGAAACCGACCGTGCCCGTGCGGGCGATGTCGAGCGCGTGGGCGGCGCCGCCAATGGACATGACAAGAATTGAAGCGACCCCTCCGCGACCCTCGCCCGTGATGGGGGCGATTTGCGCGTGCCTCGCGACCGTGGGGCTCGTCGGCGTCGCCTATGCCCCAACCGTCACCGCGGGGTTCGTCAATCGGGAGGACACGTCGTACGTCTTCGGCACGCGCGGCATCTGGACCCTGGCAGACCAATCGGTGACAGGCGCCCTCATGCACGGCAACTCTCCCGCGCGGGATTGCTATCGTCTGGTGCGCGAGCTGGTGAAAGACGCGTTCAATCGCGTCCACTATCCCGCCGGAACCGGCGGTTACTACCAGCCACTCGTGGATCTGTCGTTCATGGTCGATGCCGTGCTCACGGGCGACTCGGAGGCCCGGGCGTTCTTCTTTCACCTGACAAATGTCGCTCTGCACCTGCTGAACGTCGCCCTGGTGTTCGCGCTGGCGCGGGCGTTGTCGGGGTCGCTTTTCTGGGGCGTCCTGGCGGCGCTGGTGTTCGGACTACATCCGCTCCAGGTCGAGAGCGTCGCGTGGGTGTCGCAGCGGATGACGCTGCTGGCGGCCGCTTTTTCATTGATTGCCATAATCGTCTACTTAAGATACACGCGCACCGGCCGTCTCGCGTGGCTCGTCCCGCTGACGCTACTGTATGTCGCGGCCGTGCTGTCCAAGCCGACGTTCCTGGCGCTGCCACTGGCGATGCTCCTGCTCGACACCTGGCCGCTGCGGCGTCCGCTGTGGCGCTCCATTGTCGAAAAAATACCCCTGTGGCTTACGATGCTGCTGGCGACGGCGGGGGTGCTCGGCGTGCGCATCCACGCATCGCCGGCCCAGGGCTACGCCGGTTTCATCGCGTCGGCCGTGCCGAATGTTTCATCGTTTGTGCAGCGCGTCGCATGGCCGGTCGCCCTGGCTCCGCTCTATCCGATGCCCGCCACGAGCAGCGGTCTTGCCTCTGCCGACATCGCGGTCGTGGCCCTCGCGGCCCTCGCGCTGATCCTGTCGGCCCGGACCCGTCCGCCGTTGTTTGTCGCCCTCGCCGGGGCTGCGATCATGGTCCTGCCGGCCTTGGTCCATCTGCCATACACCCCGCGCCTGCTCGGCGACGAGCACCTCTATGCGGCGCTGATCGTGCCGATCCTCGCGGCGGTCGCGTGGCTGTCGCCGGCCACGGGGTCTGCGCGGCCGGCGTGGCGCCGCGTGATTGCCGTGGGCACCGTTGCGATCGTCGTCGGCTTTGGAACCCTCTCGCGCCGTCAGACGGCCGTATGGCGCGACGGCGAGAGCTACTTCCAGCGCGTCGTCCAGACCTCTCCCGGCTGGGACCAAGGCTACGCCGGACTGATCGACTGGTACCTGCGGCATGAGGACGACCGGGCGCTCGATTGGGCGCGGCGAGCCTGCGCCGCCGACCCGGACAGCCCACTCGTGCAGTTTTGCTTCGGCACCGCCCTGCTCGCGCAGCCGGGCGACGCGGCGCTCTCCATCGAGCCGCTGAGGAAGGCCCTCGCTTCCGACCGGGACTGGGTCGCCTGCCTGCAAAACCTCGGTGCGGCGCTGGCCCATACGGGACGCAACGAGGAGGCGATCGGGTATCTCGAACGCGCCCGTGCGCTCGACCCGGGATCGGCCGACATCCGGATCGATCTCGGCTTTGCCTACCTCAAGGTCGATCGACCGGCCGAGGCCCGTCGCGAGTTGCAGATCGCCCTCAACAAACGGAGCGACCCGATGGTCCACATGGGGCTGGCGATCGCGTGGGCGAAAAATGACATCATGGAATATGCCCGTCGACATCTGGTCGCGGCCCTGTCACGGGACAGCGCCCTCGCGGCCCGGGCGGCGCGGATGCCGGCCCTGCGGGCGCTGATCCACCAGACCGGATTCCAATCTCTGCTCGACGCCGCGCCCCCGTCGCCGCCGGTCGACGGGGAAGACTGGTCGCTGCCGACGGCGGGCACCGGCAGGTTGTAGCGGTCACGGCGGGGATCCTGTGTCGCCATCGACGCACATGTCAAACCAGGTCGCCGCGACGAATCGCGCCTCGGCGCAACGGCCGGTGTTTTTT
The DNA here is from genome assembly GCA_046754505.1 of Phycisphaerae bacterium. Taxonomy (GTDB): domain Bacteria; phylum Planctomycetota; class Phycisphaerae; order UBA1845; family UTPLA1; genus JAPULF01. Next base: position 3,048 of record JBHHVX010000085.1, read on the forward strand.
CCATCGGTCCTGCTGGGGCTGCTCGTCGTGGTCGCCTATCTGCCGGCGCTGTCGGCGGAATTCGTTCGGCTCGACGATCATCAATACGTCGTCGACAACGCCGCCGTGCGGAATCCCGGCGCCAACAGCCTTCGCCGCTTCTTTTTCGAGATGACGAACCCTTCGACCGTCTCCGGTTACTACCAACCCTTGACGATGACGTCCCTCATGTTCGACGCCTGGCTGAATGGTCGGGAGCGCATCGATCCGTTCATCTTCCATCTGACCAACATCGCCCTGCACGCCGTGGCCGCGATTCTGGTGCTGTTCGTCGTTCGGTCCACAACGGGCGGCATCGTCGTGCCGTGGATCGCCGCCGCCGTGTTCGCGTTGCACCCGGTCCAGGTCGAGTCCGTCGCGTGGATATCGCAGCGCAAGACCGTGCTGGCGTCGGCGCTAGCGATCGGATCGATTCTCTGCTATCTGCGACACGGACGCGGAGCGTCCCGCGCGTGGCTTGGGGCCTCGGCCGCGTTGTTTGCCCTCGCGGGCCTCGCCAAGCCGACGGTCGTGATGCTGCCGCTGGTCTTGCCGCTACTGGACCACTGGCCGTTGCGGCGGCGCGTGGTTCGATCGCTGATCGAAAAGTGGCCGTTCGCCTTGATCATGGCGGCGATGGCCGGGGTCGCGTGGACCTCGCAGGCCGAATCGACCGCCGCCCTGGCGATGCCGGACCTCCTGCGGCCCGGCACCTGGCCGCGATTGACGGCGCTGGCGTGCCACAACATGGCGCTCTATCTGGGAAACGTCTTCTGGCCGGCGTCGCTGTCGCCCTATCGCGCGATTCCCGCGAACCTGTCGCCTCAGAATCCGGCGATCCTGGCATCGGTCGCCGGCGCGATTGGCCTCGGGCTGGTGTGCGTGTTTGCACGACGAAGAGTGCGCCCGGTCTTTGTCGGGTTGGCCGGTTTCTTCGTGCTGCTGCTGCCGGCTCTGGGTATGATTCGCTTCTCTGAGACGTGCGTCGCAGATCGGTTTCTCTATCTGCCGATTCTGTTTCTGATCTTGCCGGCAGCCTGGTTTGTCCGGCGGCTCGAACGCGCACGACCCGCTCGGGCGCACGTCGTCCAACTCGGCGCCATCCTGCTCCTGATTCCGCTCGGTCTGCTGACGCGCGCCCAACAGCGCGTCTGGAAAGACTCCAGGGCGCTCTGGACCCACGTTGCCGCCGCCGTGCCGACGCTGGCCAAGGCTCAATATGAGCTCGCCGTTCTCGATGTGTTCGACCGTGCCTACGATGTCGCCCTGCTCCACGTCGAGCGGGCCGTCGAGGCCGAGCCGCGCAACGCCGACTATTGTCGCGTTTTGGGCGTCGCCTACACGGGAGCGGGCCGGCCGCTCGATGCGATCCCGATCATCGAGCGTGCCCTGAGCCTCGGGCTGGGACCTCGGCGCCCGTGGGGATACGTCGCGCTGGCGGACGCCCACATCGCAAAGGGTGACGCCGAATCGGCCCAAGCCGCGATGCGGGAGACGGACGCCCTGTATCCGAGCGCGTCGACGAAATATGCGTGGTTCGCCGGCGTCGCGATGTCGCACGGGAAGTACGCGATCGCGGTCGACTTCTATCGAAGGGCGCTGGAGCATGGGCCTGTTTCCGGCCAGGCTCGGTGGAGTTTCGGTGCCGCTCTGGAGGCGACCGGCAAGCCCGCCGAGGCGCTCGAACAGTACGAACAGGTCCTCCGCGACGCGGAGATTCGGATTTCGGATGAGATGCGGGCAGCCTATGATCGCCTGCGCCGAGATTCCACGACGACGGCTCCGGCAGAGATGCGAAGGAGAAAATGACGGCCGACGAAAACATCGTTCTGACCCGTACCCAGGTCCGCGAGGTCGATCGGCGGGCCATCGAGGAATACGGCATCCCGGGTATCGTCCTGATGGAGAACGCCGGCCGCAACGCCGCCGACGCGATCCGGCGGCGGCTCCGCGGACGCGGTCCCGTCGCGATCGTCTGCGGGCGAGGCAACAACGGCGGGGACGGGTTCGTCATTGCGCGGCACCTGGCGAACGCGGGGATCGAGGTCGAGTTGTTTCTCGCCTGCGCCTCCGAACGGCTGGCGGGTGATGCGGCGACGAATCACGAGATCGTCCATCGCATGTCGCTGCCCGTTCACCCGTTTGACACGGCCGATCGAATCGGATCGCTTGCGGATCGGCTGTCGGCCGCCGATGTCGTGGTCGACGCGATTCTGGGAACCGGCTTTTCCGGCGACGTTCGGCCGCCGCTGGATCACGCGATCGACGCGGTCAACGCCGCACAAACCAAGACCGTTGTCGCCATCGACGTCCCCTCCGGGCTGGATTGCGACACCGGGCGCCCCTCCAACGCCACGATCCGGGCCGGCGTCACGATCACATTCGTCGCACGGAAGGCCGGATTCGACGCGCCGGGGGCCTCGGCCTATACCGGCGAGATCCTCGTGGCCGACATCGGCGCCCCGCCGGCGCTCATCCGCGAGATCGCGACCGGCCCGGGCCTCGGCTGAGCCTGAATCATATACGATCGTATGTTATGACGTCCGGCGGCGCAAACGCCGGCTCGTTACGTGTCTTCGAGAAACCGGCGGAACCAGGCGACCGTGCCGTCCAGGATCGTCTCGTTCGCCGTAACCGTCCTCATGCCGTGGTCGCTGGCGTCCATCTCTCGGAAGGACACATCCATGCCGGTCTTCTTGAATGCCGATTCGTAGGCCCGACCGTGTTCGATGGGGACCAACTCGTCGCCTCGGCCGTGAAAGATCAACAGCGGGCACGGCCGCCGGGCGAACACCGACGGCCCGTCTGTTTCCGGTAACCCCGTCAGGAAGCCTTCCCCCAACGGCATCCCGTGGTGGTCCAGCCAGCCCTGCCGCCGCAGCAGGGCGCGGGCGTCGTCGTTCATCTCCCGATCGGCCAGCGGCCTCGGGTCGGCAACCGGCGCCCAGAAGACGGCGGCGCGGGGTCCGGCCACGCGTTCGGAGGCCCACGCGACGGTGAACGCCCCGAAACTGCTGCCGACAAGCCCCAGCCGTCCGACATCGCACCCGGCGGTGTCGCCGGCCGCGGTGATGACCGCCAGCAGGTCGTCCACCAGCCGATCGGCGGTCACGTCGCAGAATCGGCCGCCGCTCTCGCCGCAGCCGCGAAAGTCGAACCGCAGGCAGGCGATTCCGACCTGTTCCAACCGCCGCGCCAGCCGGACAAATCGATAGCACGTTCCCACGCGCGTCCCGGTCAGCCCGTGGCAGCAGATCACCAGCGGCGAAGGCTCGCCCGCTGCGCGCGACGACGGCGCGTGCAGGCAGGCCGCCAGCCGTTCTTCGCCGACGGAGATATTCATGAACGATTCCACACCGGATTCCTATGGTTGGACGGGACGACCGCATTGGGAGCACGCGCCGCTCTCGTTTTGCTTCAGGACGTCTCCAAACATGGGGCAGTGACTGATCGGCGCGGTGATTTGTCGCCACTCACTTTTTCCCGATGACAGCATGCAGATGAGCGCCACCGCCAAGCCGGCGAGAATGACGATGAATCCTGCGACCGCAAGTGCCGCGTTTCGTCCTCCGAAACACGCGACCCCGAACATGCCGCCCCCTGTCGCGATCAGAATGCGGCCAACGAGTTCGAGCCGGCTCGTTCGTCCTCTTGACATGGATCAGCCAACTACCTTTCCGGCCGGATCGTCTGGCAAGATTGCAGCCACGGCCGTCGTGCGTATAATTGCTGCGGCCGCATCGCACCGCCGGCAGGATCGAGTTTCAACTATGGCCCAGCTTGGTGTCAACATTGACCACGTCGCCACCGTCCGCCAGGCGCGGCGGACGGATGAGCCGGACCCCGTCTGGGCGGCGGCGGAGGCCCAGCTTGGCGGGGCATCGTGCATCACGTTCCACCTGCGGGAAGACCGGCGGCACATCATCGACCGTGACGTGCCGTTGCTCAAGGAAGTCGTCGTCACGAAGCTCAACATGGAGATGTCCATCGCGCCGGAAATCGTCGACATCGCCCTCCGGACGCAACCGACCCAGTGCAGCCTCGTTCCGGAGCACCGCGAGGAACTCACGACCGAGGGCGGGCTGGACGTGATGCGTCATGCCGATCGCGTCAGTGCGGCGGTCCGGCGGCTGAAGGAAGCCGGCATCTGCTGCAGCGCGTTCATCGAGCCGCAGCCGGACCACATCCGGAAGTCGGCCGAACTCGGCTTCGACGCCGTCGAGCTGTGGACCGGCAGCTATGCCGACGCCCGCAGCGAGGCGGGGCGTCGCGAGGCCCTCGATGTTCTGCGGGCCGGGGTCGACCTCGGCCGCCAATGCGGCCTCGAGGTCCACGGCGGTCACGGCCTGACCTATCGCAACGTCGCCGCCGTCGCGGAGATTCCCGGCTTTTGCGAGTTCAACATCGGCCATAGTATCATCGCCCGGGCGATCTTTGTCGGCCTGCGTGCGGCCGTGCGAGAGATGAAGGAGATTCTCGATCGGTCGTCCCCGGCGGCGGACGGCCGCGGGGCCGCGGAGACCTGAACCGGCGCGGGCATGGCGCCCCCGCGACCGAAGTACCTGCGCAGCCAGAGGAGGCCGGCCATGTTTCATGGATGTTGGGTCGCACTCGTCACGCCGTTTCGAGACGGCGAAATCGACGAGCCGGCGCTCCACCGTCTCGTCGACCACGTCATCGACGGCGGAGTCGATGGGGTCGTGCCCTGCGGGACGACCGGCGAATCGCCCACCCTTTCGGCCGCCGAACAGGCCCGCGTGATCGCGACCGTTGTCACGCGGGCGCGCGGCCGCGTGCCGGTCCTTGCGGGCACCGGGACGAATTCCACCGAGAGCACGCTCCGGCATTCCCGCGCCGCCATCGAGGCCGGCGCCGATGCCGTCATGCTGGTGACGCCCTATTACAACAAGCCGAACCCGCGCGGACTCCATGAACACTTCAGCACCGTGGCGAAGGCCGTCGAGGCCCCGGTTGTGCTGTACAATATCCCCGGTCGGACGGGCGTCGAGATCGACGTCGACACGCTCGTCCGCCTGCACGCCGAACACGACAACATCGTCGCCGTCAAACACGCGACCGGATCGGTGGATGGCGCCAGCGCCCTTGCGGCCCGCAGCGACATCACGATCCTGTCAGGCGACGATACCCTGACGCTGCCGCTGATGAGCGTCGGAGCCGCCGGCGTCGTCAGCGTCATCGCCAACCTGCTGCCGGCGGAGACCAAGGCCCTGACCGACGCCGCCCTTTCGGGAGACTGGCCCAAGGCGCAGGCGGTTCACCGGCGGTTGTTTCCACTGGCCTGCGGCCTGCTGCGGCTCGATACCAATCCGATCCCGATCAAGACCGCCTTGGCGATGCGCGGGATGATGACCGAGGAGTTTCGCCTCCCGATGTGCCCGATGGACAAAGCGAAACGCCGCCGCCTGGCCGACCTGCTGGAAGCCGGTTCGACCCGGGCCGACAGCCGGTTGCACGATGTGCCGGGGCCGGTCGCATGAGTCCGATGTCCACTGCCATGACCGACCCAACCTACAATCTGAACGACGCGTCGCAACACGCCGGGCATCCTCTGGTCCGCCGCATGCGACATATCTGCGGGCTGACCATCTCGATCCTCATCTTCTGGTATGTCGGCTGGTGGGTGGCCGGCCCGTCCGACCCCGTGGCCCCGGTCACGCTGCTTCTGGTCGATCACGGCGTGATCGCCATGGCGGAGATATTAGGGATCGCGATCGCGGCCGGCGGCCTGGCCGTCGCCGTCAGCGGACCCCAATCGGGCCATGCCGGTCCGCTCGCCATCGCCACAGGATTGGCCGCGCTCGCCGTTCGCGGCGGGCAGATGGACACGCTCATGACGCTGCGGCTGTCCGGCAGCGACGCGGGGCTGCACACCTTTCCCACAACCGAAATGATCGCCGAGACCTGCCTCTGGCTCGCCGTCATTGCCGTGGGATTCGTCATCGGACGTTGGGTGGAAAGCTGGTTCGGCCCCGAGCCGCCGTCCGGACCGGCTCGACGAACGCCGGTGGACAGTGCCGGCGAGATACGTCAGGGGATCGGATCTACGGTTGTCTGCGCTCTCGTGGCCTACAACGTCATTCGCGTCGCCGGCGGGCTGCCGGAGGACGCGATTCTCACGGGACAGATCTATTTCGCCGTCGGTCTTGGATTCCTGCTTTCGACGATGCTGGCCCAGTGGATCTTTCGGCCGTCGTCCCGGCTGTGGGGGCTGATCGCGGTGGCGGTCGTCGCCATCGTGGCCTACACGATGAACGGCCCCGATCCGTCGGCGATGCCCGACGCCGGCGAGCCTGCAGTCTATGTGATCCTCACGGCCACGGCGCGGCCTTTGCCCATCGAATATGCCGCCCTCGGGGCCATCGGTTCGCTCATCGGGTTCGGCCTCGGCAATCGGCTCCACACCGACAACGATGCTCTGCCGGACTGAGCCTTCACCCTCCGACGTCGGCCGACGATCGAGCCTCTGCGCGCGGCGGCGGTGGCGGGAACAGCGTCTCGAGCGCTTTTCGAAGACTCTTGAGCGGCCTGGGGTTGAGGTTCGGCTCTGCGAGTGTGCCCGTGACACGCACCTCCATCAGCTCGCGCGACGCGCCTTCGAGGAAGTCGGACAACACGGGCACTCGGAACCGGATCGGGCTGCCCGCGAGCAGGGTCACGTCCAACCGGCCGCTTTTCAGGTCCATCCGGCCGCCGCCGACAAACGACATGGCCTTTCCCTGAAGGTCCAGTTCGTGAAGGGTCAGGGTGTCGTCCGTGATGAAGAACTTCAACCGGCCGTCATGAAACACGTTTTCATCCGGGGTCAGGTTGAGCACCTGAAAGATCGACCACACCAGCGGAAGTTTCCAGACCTGGGCCTCGCGGAGGAACACTTCTCCGCCGCCGTCGACCCGCCGGACCGGCCCCGTTTGCCCACGCATGAAGATATTTCCGTAGATGTACCCCTGCGTGGGTTTTTGGGATCGCCGGTTCTTCGCGCCGTCCGCGCGGCGCGGCAGCGACGCGAGATACGGGCCGATCCGGGCATCGCGCACCGCCACAGCCAGTCGGTATTCGGTGTTCGAGCCGGGGAAATCGACCTCGGCCGAGCCGCTCGCTGTGCCGCCATAAAGATCCGCCGAGGCGTCGGTGATCGACAACATTCCGGAACCGGCCGGAAGACGAAGCCCGGCCCGGGCGTGTTCGAGCTTCCAATGAGACAACGTCACGCGATCGAGATCAGCGTCTGCATCCAGATCGACGGCGCCGTCTTCTCCAATCACGACCCGGCCGACCAGATCGCCCGTCGCGCCACGCAGCTTAAGGCCCATGTCGGCGGAGACGTCCTTCAGGACCAGCCGACCGGCGGCTTTCCAATGCGTCTTGCCGGACGCATCAGTTTCGAAATGGATCGGATCGAGACGCAGGTCGAATCCACCGGCGGCATGGGCCGCCTTCAGGCGGCGGGCCAGCGCACGCGGCAGGGCGGAGACCAGCGCGTCATCGAACGTCATGCCCGTCGCGTCGACCTCGAAGGTGCCACGCCGGCCGGAAGACGTCAGGTCGACCGCGCCGGTCAGTTGAACGTCACCGGCACCGGCGCGTCCGCGCAGCGAGACGATCTCGATGCGGCGCTCCGTCAGAAGGGCCTTGGCCGCCACAGAGTGAAGCGTCAGGGGCAGACCGTCGAAACGGAGCCGGGCGTCCTCGACTTCGATTTCGGAACGGTAGCGCAGGGTCGGAACGGCGTCGCACACGGCATAATAGATGTGCGTCTTTAACTGGCCCGTCCCCGCCAGATCGAGCCGATCCCACGCCAAGCGCACGTCTTTCGGTAGCGTGTCGTACAGTTCCTGATCCAGCGACAGGTCGTGGCAATCGAACTCCATGTCGGCGAGAAACCCGCCGGGCCGGCGGTGCACGGCGCCGCGCCCCACAATCGTTGCCGACCCGTGTCGCCCGCGGAGATCCATGATCGTCACGTTGTCCGGCCGGATGCGGAGTGTGCCGTGGACGTCCTCGATGGCATAGGGAATCCGATCGTAACGGATCGATGTATCCGCCAGGTCCGCACGAAAGTCGTAGACGACCCCGACATCGCGGTCGTGCAGGGACACCGTGCCGAGGAGGTCGACCGTGCCGTCCGGCTGAAACTGGGCCAACGCTCCACGCCCGTCGGCCGGCAGCGCCGAAGCGAGCGCCTCATCCAACCGTATCGAGCGGGCCTCGATGCGGAGTTCGACGTCGGGTGGCGCGCCGGCCCGTATGGACGCATCGCCGTCGATGCGGACCGAGCCGTCGCCATGCTGCCCCGTCAATCCGTTAAACCGGAGACGCCCGTTCTCGACGCGGACCTGCCCGAAGACGCCGTCGAGTGGATAGGGAAACTGCTCGAAGGTCACCTGTGCATCGGTGAGATCGGCCGCGATCGCCACGCTCCAGGGCGGTTCCGGATCGCGTGTCACGGCACCGGGACGGCGCAGGCGAACGTGGATATCCGCGGTGCCGCGCGGATTGAACTTTCGAAATACGTCGCGATACCGATCCGAAAGCGCTTCATAGAGCGCCACGTCCAGAGGGACGGTGGCGGCTTCAATGGTGACGTCGACGGAGGCACGTCGAGTCGTGCGGTCGATTCGGGCATTGACGTCGAGCGTGCCGGAGCCGTGCCGCCCCCGCAGGTGCTCAATCTCGACGAGCTTGCCGTCAAACCGGATCAACCCCTGAAGATCATGAACTTCGTACGGGAAACGGTGGTAGCGGCCCACCACCCCCAGCGCGTGCAACTCGCCCTGAAACACCAGCCCGCCTCCGCCGCCCGGCGCTCGAATCAGCCGACCGTCTACTCCAAACGGCCCGTGGGGATCGTAGTCCCGGAGAAACTTCCGGAACCCCTTCGGCAGGTGCTCGTCGGCCAGCAATTGTTCTCGCAGCGTGCCCTCGGGCGCGGGCAGCCCGTCACAGCGAACCGCCAGGTCGATCCCGATCTCCGCCGGCCGGGCCTCGTCGACCGGATCGACCGTTCCCTTGAGCCGGCACGGGGCACCGTTGATCTTGCCCGCCAGATCGACGCTGAGCCGGGTGCCGCGCAGCTTCAGCGTGCCGTGGAGGTCCGTCATGAGAATGGCCGAAGACGGAGCGCCGGCGCCGGGCCGCGTGGCCGAGCCGCTCGTCACCACCGACGGATGGAACAGAGCCAACGGCACCGAACAGCGAACAGCACGCAACTCGATCTCGTCGTCGCGGTCACTCGGTGAGAGTGTGTCGTAGGTGACGCGGCTGAGCTTGATCTCGCCCTCCAGGCCGATCCGGCGAAACAGTCGCTGGTAGAACTGCGGCAGTTGCAGGCCGAGGGTGCGGACGTCCACAAACGGTGCATTGGTCAGCAGGCGGTCGTCGGGACTGAGGATGACGGTCGTTCGCTCGGCCGGATCGCGCAGCCGCCGCACGTCGATACAATAGGCGGACTCGATCTGACCGTGCGGCCGCACATCGGCGTCCAGCTCGACCCCCGGTCGCCCGCCGGTTTCATCTCCTTCCATTTCGTGTCGGCCGGTGGCATCCACGGTCACGATGACGACCCTGGCGCCGCGGAGGGTGATCGTGGGACGATGGGCGGAGCGGCTCCGGGTGTGTGCGTCGTGATTGCCCAACAACAACCGCCAGTTTTTCACACCGGTGTCGATGTTGCGGACCAATGTGATCTCCGGCTGCGTCGCGATGATGCGCTCGATGCGGAACGCGCCGAACAGGAGCCGCCAGGGACTGTGGATCAGCGTGAGAGAGCCTGCACGGAATATGCGACGTGTGTCGAAATCAACGGCGCTCGGGTCCAGCGCATCGCTGTAGGGCGTCGCCACCTCGACGTCCTTCAGGGTGATGCCCCCGAACATGCTGAACTGCGCCTCTCCGACACGCACATCGCCCGAGGTCACCTCGTTGAGGTACGCAATGGCGCGCCGGCGGATCGCCGCGTCCTCGGTGCTGAGGTGATAGGCGCTCAGGCCGGCGAACAGGACGAAGAACAGCGTCGTGCCCAGGCGACGCCGCGTGAGGGAGACGGGATGGCGATTCAGCGTCTTCCGCAGGACACGCCGGCGCCACGGCGCCCGTCTGCGGTGTGTTCTGAATCTCCAAAAGATGCCCACGGCCCTGACCTCATTCTGTTCCGGACGCCGGCGCGGCGCCACGCCCCGAACGGCGCCACAGCGTCTGGACGCCCGCCGCCGCAAGCAAGAACACGCCCGGCATCGCCGGAATGCGATAGCGCACCGAGCCGACGAACACCATGTGCAGCAGCGTAAAGTACGCCGCGGGCGTCAGCAACAACGCGAGTGCCCACGGCCGGCGGCGCCAGCACACGATGCCGACGATCGCCGCTGCGAACACCGGCGCCACGGTCAACCACCCGAACGCGGTATAGGCCGTCGATGAATAGCCCGGGGCGTTCGGCGTGACCGACCACGTCCGTCGAAGTTTGTTCCACGCAAGCGCTGCAACGCGCCCGGTGTGCGCTCCGGCCCACGCCAGCGCCGCGTCCCACGCGATGCGATCGCGCTCAAACTCGTCGGCATTGTCGGAAAACGTCGGATACCGGATGCGGTCCATGCCCGGCCCGCCATCCGCCCACGGCCCCCACGCCTCGAGCAGGCTCGCGCCGCTGCCAGTGCGAACGGGCACGAGGCGTCCGGACAGGCGGTAATTTCGCACAACCGTCGGCGCCAACAGCAGTCCACAGGCACCGAGGAACAGCGCCGCGACGCGCGGGCGCAACGGGCGCGGCGCCCGGCACCACACCAGCGGCAGAAGGACCAACGGCAAAAGAAGACTGCTGCTGCGTGCGAGGATCGCAAGGCCCAACGCGGCGCCACCGAGCACGGCCCAACGCGTTCCCCTGCAGCCGTCGAGGCGAACCATGAAGTATACACACGTCAACAACAGCATCACAAAGCACGTTTCGGTCAGGACCAACCCGTGAAAAAAGACAATAATTGGGTCGACCGCCAGCAGGGCGGCGGCGATCAGGCCGATCCCTTCGCCGCCCAGACGCCGCCCGATCAGCGCCAACAGCCCCACGGCCGCCGTCCCGAACAGCACGTTGACCGCCCGGCCGAATCGCATCATCCCTCGCACGTCGCCCCCGCCGGCCAGGCCCAACCGGAGGCCCGCCGCCAGGATCGCCGGATACAACGGATCGGTTCCCGCCCAAACGATGCCGTCTGCCGGAACGGCGCCGCTCGAGGGCGCCTCATCGATCGGCCCGCGGCCGGAGGCGATGTTGCGGGCCACGCGCAGGTATCTCTGCGAATCCGGGTAATCGAATCGCCCGGCGTCCCGCTCCGCGTACAAAACAACCGCCACCCGTGCGGCCAAGCCGACCACGACGATCAGGCCGAGCCATTTCCGAAAGCGTGACTGTTGTTGCATCGCCTCGCTCGCGCCGAAGTGCGCCATCTGTCGTGGAACCGTCAGGAATCGATGACGCCGTCACACACCGGAGAAGACAAACGGCCCATCCGCAGTTCCTGTCCGCGCCGTTCCACGAGCACGCCACCCGGAAACTCGATGGTACACCGCTTTCCATCGCCAGCCGCCAGAAGCGCCGCCGCCTCGAGCCGCTCGAAGCCAACGCCCTGAAGCCCGACGCCCAGTTGCGTCAATCCCGAGCGAATGACCTCCGTCTGAATCAGACGCGGCCAGCCGGCGACCGCTGCCGCGCTCCAAACGATCGACTGGTCATCGCGCCGGATGCGTGAACGGTTCGACGCATCCTGTGCAAACGAGGTCAACGCCTCATCCGCAGACCGGGCCTGCGTCGCCAGCCGCGTCAGAGCCGTTACGACCTGCGGATTCAGCGTCTGTTCGAGCAACGGCAGCACGGCGTGGCGAAGCCGATTGCGTGTGGCGGTCACGTCGGCGTTGGTTGCGTCTTCCCGAAAACCCAGGTTCCGCGCAGCGAGGTAAGCACGCAACTCCGCCCGGCGGAATCCCAACAGCGGCCGCACGAGTTCGATCGCCGAGGTCGCCGAAATCGACCGCCGCGCCGGCATCCCCGCAAGGCCGTGAAGGCCCGTCCCGCGAACAATGCGATGCAGCACCGTCTCGGCCTGATCGTCCGCATGGTGTGCGACGGCCACGACGCCTGCGTCCGCTTCGACCGCCACGCGCTCCAGAAACGCGTAACGGGCGTTGCGACCGGTTTCCTCGATCGTGCCGCCGCCGGCCCGCGCCGCCGCCGCCACGTCGACGGCCTCGACCGTGCATTCGAGCCGGAGCGAGGAGGCCACGTTCCGAACAAACGCCGCGTCTTCGTCTGCCGCCGCCCGAAGGCCGTGGTGGAGATGCGCGACGTGCAGCCGCCAGTCCCGCCGGTGGATCTGATTGACGGTGCAGAGTCCGTGCAGCAGGGCGATGGAATCCGCACCGCCGGACACGGCGCAGACCACACCCGCCCCGGCCGGCATCGAGGCCCGCACGGCATCCAGCAAGCGCTTATGAAACAGCCGCGTGTCCATTTCGTCACATCGGAAGCAGCGGTCAGGCGTTACGCCTGCGCAACTGACCGCAGGCCGCGTCGATGTCCAGCCCTCGAGAGGACCGGACGTGGGCGTTGACACCGTGTTCGGTCAGGTACCGCTGAAAGGCGAAGGTCGCCTCGCCCGTGGGGCGGCCATAAGGCAGGCCGTCGACCGGATTGTAGCGGATCAGGTTGACGTTGCAGCGAAGCTGTCCGGCAAACCGTGCCAGGTGTCGCGCATGCGTCTGACGATCGTTGACGCCATCCAGCAGGAGATACTCGAGCGTGACCTCGCGGCCGGTGGTCTCGAAATAATACCGGCAGGCGTCGACCAGGTCCCGGTTGGCGATCTGCTCCGCCCAGGGGATCAGGTCCTGGCGCAGGGCGTCGGTCGGGGCGTGCAGTGAGAGGGCGAGGTTGAGCTGCAATCCCTCGTCCGCCAACCGCCGAATCTGTTTCGGCAGACCGACCGTGCTGACTGTGATTTTGCGGGCGCCGATATTCACGCCCCACGGGGCATTGATCATGCCGATGGCCCGGAGCACGTTGTCATAATTCGCCAGCGGCTCGCCCAGCCCCATGAAGACAATGTTCGTCAAGGCACGGTCGCCGGGCATCGCCGGTTCGCCGGAGGGAGCACGTCCTGCAGCTTCCGCACGGACGCGCAGGACCTGTTCGACCATCTCGCCGCAGGTCAGGTTACGCTGGAGTCCGTCGAGGCCGCTCGCACAAAAACGACACCCGACCGGGCAGCCCACCTGCGAACTGATGCAGGCCGTCTTCCGGGTGTCCGTCGGAATCATGACGCATTCGGTGGTGGCGCCGTCGGGCCACTCGAGCAGAAACTTGACGGTGCCGTCCGTCGAGGCCACGCGCCGCGCGATCCGTGACGTGAACACGTCGAAGGACGCTCGCAAGGTTTCGCGCAGCGCCTTTGACAGGTTCGTCATGGCGTCAAAATCCGCGGCGCCGTGCCGATAGATCCACTCGATCACCTGCTTGGCCCGAAACCGCCGGTCGCCGTGGGCCTCGAACCACGCCGCCAGCTCGCCGGGATCGAGATCGAGCACATGCCGACGCCCCTCCGTCGCCGCGGGTCCTGATTCAACGGGCTGTTCTACCATCGGTTGTTCCTGTCGTTCTGCGCCGAAACTCGCTGGACCGA
>JBHHVX010000086.1:0-16601 GCA_046754505.1 Phycisphaerae bacterium
TCCGTCCCCCACCCTCGGAGGGGATGGGGCACCCGCGTGTGGAAAACGGTCGCTGTCTTTTTACGGGAAGGTTCCAATGGGGCGTCGGTTCGCTGTCGTTATTGTCATACTCGGTTCGCTGGGGCTTGGCGCCCGGTCTGTGCCGGCAGTCGATCCGCCCGCGCAGCCCACTACGCAGCCGGCCGCCACGACGAAGCCGACCTCGCGCCCGGACCCCCTCCGCTCGCCCCGAACAATGGTCGCCGAGTTCCTGCGTGCCCTCGAAGAGTCGGAGAAGACGCCGGAGCGGATGACGGATGCCGTCCGCTGTCTCGATCTGTCGGGTCTCGACCGGACCGAGCCGGCGGAAGTCGAGAAACAGGGTCCGCTGCTGGCGAAAGAGCTCGAGCGCGTCATCGACGCGATCTTGAACACCTACGGCAAGTCCCGTGACGAGATTCCCAAGGCCCCCGAGTCCGACTCGGTCCGGTTTCCCCGAGAGGCAATCGAAGGCGAGTTGCAGCTCGAACTCGTGCGTTCGGCGGAGGGTCTGTGGCGGTTCAGCGCCGCGACGATCGGCGACATTCCGGAGTACCTGGAGCAGATCGAGGAGCAGCATCAGGCCGCCGCCGAACAGGCCCCGCCCAAGGCTGCCGCCACCGCCGTCCCGGCCGCCTATCGGTCGGCCCGCGCGACCATGCGGACCTTTCTGAATGCGATGAGCCAGGGAAACAAGACCGAGGCCGCGACCTGTCTTGATCTAAGCGACAAGGCCACCGCCGCGACCGTCGAGCAGACCGGCGAGACTCTCGTCGACCAGCTCCTCTTCGTCATGGACCGTATCGAAGAAGTCGTCCTCCAGGATCTGTCCGATTCCCCCGACGGCGAGCCCTTTGCGTGGCACCTGGACGCGCATGGCCGGATCGAACTGGCGCGACAGGAAGGAGGCGATCGGAAAGGTTACTGGCTCTTCAGCAAGGCCACCGTCAATTCCATCGAACCGCTGTACAAGGCGTTTCAAGACAAGACACGCGTAGAAACGCTGAAGCGGCCGTCCTTCACCAACAATCCGCGGCTCTGGCTGCTCGAACAGATTCCACCCGGCTGGAAGAGCGATTTCCTCGGGGTGCAGTCGTGGCAGTGGCCGGCCATCGCCCTCCTGATCCTGCTGGGCTACCTCATTCATCGCGTCGCACACTTCCTGCTCGGCGGGCTGGCCCGCACGCTCGGCCGTTCGCGGCACATCCACCTGCTGCCGGTCCACATTACCGCGGCGACCCGGCCGCTCGGCATCCTGGTCATGGTCGCCACCTGGTGGGGCGGGCTACAGATGCTGCTCGTTCCGATCGCCATCCTTCAATACGTCTGGCCCGCGCTCAACTTCGTCATGACGGTCGCCGGCGTCTGGGCGGCCTACCGGCTCATCGATCTGGTCTCCGGGCACTTCGCCGTTCGGGCGGAGCGGACCGTCGGTCGGCTGGACGACGTGCTCGTGCCCCTGCTTCGCAAGACCGCGAAGATTGTCGTGGCGGCCATCGGAATCATCTTCATTCTGAAGGCCATCGGCATTTCGAAGGGGAACATCGACAAGCTCTTCGCCGGCCTCGGGCTGGGCGGTCTGGCATTCGCGCTGGCCGCCAAGGACTCGCTGGCCAATTTCTTCGGGTCCGTGACCGTCATTCTGGATCGGCCCTTTCAGGTCGGCGATTGGGTCAAGATCGGCGACGTCGAGGGAACGGTCGAGTCCGTCGGGCTTCGCAGCTCGCGCATCCGCACCTTTTACAATTCCGAAGTCACGGTGCCGAACTCGGATCTGACCAACGCCAACGTCGATAACATGGGCCGCCGCCGCTTTCGCCGGATCTCCTGCAAGCTGGCCGTCACCTATTCCACCACGCCGGAACAGCTCGATGCGTTCTGCGAGGGAATCCGTGAGTTGATCCGCCGCCATCCGTATACCCGCAAGGACTATTACGTCGTCTGGGTGAATGAATTCGCCGACTCCTCCATCAACATCCTCCTCTACTGCTTCCACGAGACGCCGGACTGGACCACCGAACTTCGCGAACGGCACCGGCTCTTCCTCGACATCATCCGTTTGGCGAATCGCCTGGGCGTGGAATTCGCCTTTCCCACGCAGACCATTCACCTGGCTTCCGGCGCCGATAGCGGTCTTCGCGCCGCATCGATGGCGAGCGCCGATCCGACGCCGCGTCCTCGCCCGGACGATCCCGCGAGCGCCGAACAGGCCCTCGCGCTCGGGCGCGATCAGGCGTCACGGATCGTCCGCGACGCCTTGGGCGATCCTGTGGTCATTCCTCCCCCGTTCGAGTTTCCTTCCGTCGATTGAGAACCTGCGGCGTTGCACGGAACACGATTGCCAGGGTTCGCGCGGCGGCGTAGCATAAGAGCATGAAGTGGACGGCGATTCGGCGGCGCGGCGGAAGGTCGATGGCGTGGCGTCGGTGGGGCGTGGCGGCATGTTTTGTCTGCGCGGGTTGTGCGGAGTGGACGGAAGACCACTCGGTGGTTCCGGTCAAGCGGGCGGCGTGGGAGTTCGACGGAAGTCCCGGCACGGAGATCACGTCGGCGCACTACGATCTGCACACGACCTGCCGCGATGACCGGTTTCTGGAGTACATTCCGCAGTTTCTGGAGGCGTGCTGGACGCGGTACGAATCACTGCTGCCCACGGATCGTGCGCCCGATGAGCCGCTGACGACGTATCTATTCCTCAAGCGTTGGGAGTGGGAGCGGTTTACGGAACGTTTCTCGCCGGCTCGGGCGGCGACGTACAAGCGGATCCGCTCGGGGGGGTACACCGAGCGGGGCATCACGGTTTCGCACTATTCGACGCGTCGCGGGGCGCTGTCGGTGCTGGCGCACGAAGGGCTTCACCAGTACCTGGAGCGGACGCGTGGCAAACCGATTCCGGCGTGGCTCAATGAGGGGCTGGCGTGCTACTTCGAGGGGTTTGACCTTGACGCGCGGGACCGGCCCGTGTTCACACCGGCGTTGAACCCGCTTCGGAGTTCGGCGCTTCGTGAGACGTTGGCGCGGAAGCAGATGATCCCGCTTCGGGACATCCTGAATACGCACGCGGGCCGGGAGGTCCACAAGCAGTCGCGGCACGTCCGCAGCTACTACGCACAGGAGTGGGCGTTGGTGCTGTATCTGCTCGAACCGGCCTGGAAGAATCCGTACCACGACGGGTTCCGGCGTCTGCTGAAGGAGGTGGGGACGGAGTCGATGCGCCGGATGGCCAGCGCGTACCTCGCGGCGGATACGGACGGAACGATGGGCGAGGGAGAGGCGATCTTCCGGGCGTACATCACGGACGACCTCGAGACGTTCGAGGAAGAATACGAACGGTTCATGCGCGATCTGTTGGGCCTGAGTTTCTGAGCCGGATGAAATCGAAACAACGAACGTCTTCAGCGACGGTGGACAGCGGACGATACGAGAGCCCACTGGTTGCGCGAAACGCCTCACGGGCGATGGCGGCGGTTTTTTCGCCGATCCATCGGGCGCGGACGTGGCGGCGGGTCTGGCTTGCGCTGGCCGAGGCGGAACACGAACTGGGGCTTCCGGTCACGGCGACGCAGGTCCGGGCGCTGCGGCAGTATGTGGACGACGTCGATCTGCGGGCGGCGGCGCGTCATGAGCGTCGCCTGCGGCACGACGTGATGGCGCACCTGTACGCCTACGCCGACCAGGCGCCGGCGGCGCGCGGCATTTTGCATCTCGGCGCGACCAGCATGGACATCGTCGACAACGCGGACCTGATTCTGCTGCGAGAGGCCCTGTCGCTGATCCAGCAGTGGCTGGTGACGGCGGTTGACGCGCTGGCGGCCCAGGCCCGGCGACATCGGCGGCTCGCGTGCGTCGGTTTCACGCACTATCAGCCAGCGCAACTGACGACGGTCGGAAAGCGAGCCGCGCTGTGGTGCTGGGATTTCATCCGGGACCTTGAGGAGATCGGATCGCGGCTGGAATCGTTGCGATTCCGCGGGATTCGCGGGGCGACGGGGACGCAGGCGAGCTTTCTGAAGCTGTTCGACGGGAATGCGGCGGGTGTGGCGCGGCTCGAGCGGCGTGTGGCTGCAAAGCTGGGGTTCCGATCGTGCGAGCCGGTTACGGGGCAAACCTATTCGCGGAAAGTAGACGTGCAGGTCCTGTCGGCGCTGGCGAGCATCGCAGCCGGGGCGCACAAGTTCGCGAACGACCTGCGGCTGCTGGCAAACCTCGGAGAGATCGAGGAGCCGGCGGTCGAGTCGCAGGTGGGCAGTTCGGCGATGGCCTACAAGCGGAACCCGATGTTGTGCGAGCGGGCGACCGGGCTGGCGCGGTTCGTGATCAGCCTTGCGCAATCCGCATTTCAGACGGCGGCGGAGCAGTGGCTGGAACGCACGCTGGACGATTCATCGAACAAGCGGCTGATCGTTCCCGAGGCGTTTCTGGCGACGGACGGCATCCTCCAGATCGTGGTTCACGTCGCACGAGGAATGGTGGTGTACCCCAAGGTGATCCGGGCGCGAATCGCGTCGGCGCTGCCTTTCCTGGCGACGGAGGATATCCTGATAGCGGGGGTGGCGGCGGGCGGCGACCGGCAGGCGCTGCACGAACGCATCCGGGTTCATTCGCGGGCGGCGGCGGAGGTCATCAAGGTCCTCGGAGGGAAGAACGACCTCCTAGAGCGGCTTCGGGGTGATCCGGCGTTTGCCGACGTACCGATCGGCGACATCGTGCGTCCCGAGGCGTTTGTCGGCCTGGCGCCGCAGCAGGTGGACGCGTTTCTCAAGACGGTGGTGGGACCCCTTCGGCGGCGACATCGGCGCACGCCGCGCCGCGAACCGGAGTTTGAGGTATGACGAAGGCGGAACTGGCCCGGCGCATTCGGGAGGTCGCGGTCCTGAAGGGGACGTTTACGTTGCGTTCAGGCCGCACGTCGACCTTTTATGTTGACAAATATCTGTTTGAGACCCAGCCGGATATCCTGGCGGAACTGGGGCGACGTCTGGCGGATCGGGTCACGCCCGAGACGACGCACATCGCGGGGGCGGAGCTTGGTGGTGTGGCCCTGGCCGCCGCCGCCGGCGTGGCCGCGGGGCTGCCGTTCGTGATTGTCCGCAACTCCAGAAAGGACTACGGCACGGGGCGGCGATTCGAGGGAAGCGCCGCGGCGGGAGATCGGATCCTTCTCGTGGAGGACATCGCGACGACGGGCGGACAGGTGATCGAGGCGGCCGGCGTCCTGTGCGAGACCGGCATGGTCGTCGAACGGATCGTGGCCGTCGTGGATCGATGCGAGGGTGCGGCGGAAAACGTGACGGCGGCGGGCTATGTGTTCGAGGCGCTGCTGGATGCGGCGGACCTGGGGTTGCCGTCGGCGCAGGCGTGATCGTGGCGTCGAGGGGTCAGCTCGCACGCACGCGATGGATCATGCTCTGGGCCTGCGTCTTGATGCCGCGGAGCGTGCTGGCGAGGGCGTCGGCGTTGGGGGCGAACTTCATCGCCGTGTCGCGGAAGACCAGCTCGGCCTCCACCAGATCGGCGAGGGACGCCGTGAATGAGCGCATGCCTTCGTTCGAGCTTGAGGCGATCAGTTCGGGGATGTCCTCGTCCTGCTCCTTGCGGATCAGGTCGCGGCAGGTGGGCGAGTTCAGCAGCACTTCCGTCGCCGGCACCAGGGGGGCATCCTCCCGACAGCCGGGCAGCAACCGCTGGGCGCAGATGGCGCGCAGGCTGTTGGACAGCGATGCGCGGATGAACTCATGTTCGTTCCGGGGGAAGAACTCGAGGATGCGGGCGAAGGCCTGCATCGCGTCGGCGGTGTGGAGACTGCCAAATACGAGGTGGCCGGTTTCGGCGGCCTGGAGGGCGGCGCTCATCGTGAACTTGTCACGCATCTCGCCGATGAAGATCACATCCGGGTCCTGCCGGACGACATACTTCAACCCTTCGCCGTAGCTCGGGATGTCGATGCCGATCTCCCGCTGCGACACGATGGACTTGACGGGGCGGAACAGGTACTCGATGGGGTCCTCGATGGTGACGATGTTTTCGGAGCGGGACTCGTTGATGTGCTCGATCATGGCGGCGAGCGTGGAACTCTTTCCGGATCCGGTCACGCCGGAAACGATGATCAGGCCTTCGTGCGTCTTGCCGATCAAATCATGGTAGATCGACGGGAGGTGCAGGGTTTCGTAGGTGGCGATCTCCCCTTTGACTCGGCGGATGGCGGCGTTCATCCGGTTGGCGGCGCGGAAGATGTTCACGCGGAAGCGGTCGCCGTCCGGCAGTTCGGCGGCGAAGTCGAGATCGCCGTATTCCTCGTAGAAGTCGCGGCGCTTCGGCGGGATGATGGTTGACATGCAGCGTTCGATGTCGTCGCCCGACATGGCGGGGAGGTTCAACGCCCGCAGGTGCCCTCCGATCCGATAGGTGGGGGGGAGGCCGGTTTTGAGGTGGAGGTCCGAGGCGTTGTGGGTCTTCATTCCCCCCAAGAGGCCTTCGATGGTGACTGCCGTAGGCATCAGCGGCTCCTCATGTGACGCGGCGTTTGAGAAGAACCCGTTGAGGGTCCGACCGACTGCATTGTATCAGATTCCGACACCCGCGGAAAGCCCGGTCCGACGCGCCGTGCGCCGGGAACCACGTCAGGACGGGGGCCGGCCGAAGCCGTGCGGCGGAGCGGCTACGGCGTGGACGTAGCGGGTGGACGCTGGAAGCCGAGCCAGGGAACGATGAGGCCGGGGAGCGCCCAGGTGATCTGTATGAGTCGGGCGCCGAGCGTGAGGGCGAGCATCTCGCTCCAGCCGCACCAGTGGCCCTCGACGAGCACGCGATAAAAGACGGCTTCGAGCAGCCCAAACCCCTGGATGCTGATGGGAATCGCAGCGAGGAGGTAGCCGACGACGACTGCGAGAAAACAGGCCCTGTATAAATCAGCGGCGGTGAGGGTGCCGTGCGGGGCAATCCCGAGGCCCCGAGCGAGGAAGTAGATGGCGGTAATCAGGCAGAAATGGACGAGGACGGTCACGACGAGCGAGACGATCGTCACGCGGGGATGAAAGCGGAAGCTGAATGCCGTGTCGTCGATGCGCCGCAACTTGTCTCCGAAGGGCAGGCGCGTCAGGAGGGCCTCATAGTGGATCCATCGCCGGACGCGGCGTGAGAAAAAAAGCCCCGCAGAGATGAAAAATGTGATGATCAGATAGCCGACCCATCGGCCGTACTCGCCGATGTTCTCGCGGGCCGCATAGATCGCAATCGCGGAGAGCAACAGGAAACTGATCAGGCCGATGACGCGATCGAGGAAGACGACGGTCACGCCCTCGGTCCGTTTGTGGGTCCTGCGGGCGATGTGATAGGCCTTGTAGAGGTCGCCGCCGGTGGTGCCTGGCATGGCAAAGTTGAAGAAGTTCCCGGCGAAGGTGAGGAGGACCGCATCGCGATAACCGATGGGGATTCTCTGAGTTTTCAACAGCAGTCGCAGCCGCCAGGCGATGCAGAAGGTCGCCGGCCCAAACGTCAGGAACGCCCAGCCGGTCCAGGTCCAGTCGAGTTGACGCACGATTGAAGCAAGACCGCGTTCGATGGCGTCTTCGTTGCGCTGTTGATCCGGCCTTCGGACGACGGACGACCAGGGGACCGTGCGTTCGTGTCCGGTGTCGGTCTCACGGATGCGGACGGTCTGGTCATCGTGTGCGATGACGACGCAATCGCGGCCCGGCTGATCCACGAGCCTGACGTGGTCTTGGATCGAGACCTTGGTGGAGAGGTACGCGACGGCGCCGATGCAGACGCCGAACTTGATGCAGCGGGATATCCATTTCCTGGCGGTCGGTGACACGGGGCCTCCCTGATTGTGGGCGGTAGCCTAGCGGTTGATCGCGGCGGTGACAAACCCGAATTGAGCTGACGCGCGCGGCCCCATGACAGAATCGGCGTGCCGACAGATCACGCACCCATGCAGCGTCACGCTTGGACTGACGGGAGGTGTGGGCAAGATCGCCCGAGTGTTCTCAGAGGAGCCACACCGGCGGGACGCCGATGCTCCCCATGCAATGACCCGTGGCAGAGCACCAGAGCACTGGCGAACAGACCGCCAGTGGCACTCGCAACGCGCCCGCTCGCTTACGATCGCGGCTCGGATCGGGTCTGCCCACCCAGTCCGCCTGCAGCGTCGCCCCCCCGTGGCCGACGTCCGGCACGCCGCTTGCTATCAGCCGCCGACGGGGGTGGGCTGTTTCTCTTCGGTCTTGGTCGGGGCGGACTTTGTTTCCGGGACCACGACGAACCGAATCGCGTGTTTGTCAACGGCATAGCGGCTCGCGGTCTCGCGGATCTGCTCGGTCGTGAAGTCGTCATAGAGCGTGTTGATCTTGTGCAGGTCCTCCCACGAGCGGCCGCGGTACTGAATGTCAGCAAACTGGGTGACCCAGAATCGGGGTTCCTTGGAACGGGTTTCGATATCGTTCCTCATCTGCTTCTTCGCGGTCGCGAGTTCCTCGTCGGACGGCCCTTTTTTGGCGAATGTCTTCATCATCTTGGTAACGGCGTCGGCGAGACGATCGCCATTTTGGGGGTCCGTTGGGGCAAAGGCGAAGAACATGCCGGTGCCGGGGATCGATACGGCCGGCTGGCTCCGGCAGCCAATGCTGTAGACCAACTGCTGCTCTTCGCGGATCTGTTTGATCATGCGATCGGAGAGGATTCTGGCCGCGAGCGTGAGGACATGGCGGTCGGTGCGATTGGCGTAATCGCACCCCACGAATCCCGTGAGGGCGACGGCCTTCGGCGTGATGCTCTCGAACCGAAGTGTGCCGGCGTAGGGTCCGTCACCGCGTTTGACCTTTCGCAGGCCGTCGAGCGCGGAGAAGCCGTGGGCGCGCCTGGGCAGAGAGCCGAGATAGCGTTTGGCGAGGGACAGGGCGTCATCGCGCGTGATGTCTCCGACAATCGCGACCTCGAGGGCGGCGGTGTCCGCGATGCGATGGAGCCACCGCTTGCCGGCCTTCGGGGTGAGTCTTTCGACTTCCTCGGGTGTCAACGGAGACAGGCGGACATCACCGCCGAAAAAGTTTTTCGCCAGGATTTCGAGCAAGCGGCCCTGGGCAAGGGTCTTCATTTGCTCCAGACGTTGGAGGGTGACGCGTTTCCAGTTGTCAAAGGCCGCGGTCTCGATGTGCCCGTCGGTCAGGATGGCGTAGGCGAGCTGCAATCCGGTCTGGAGGTCCTTCGGCGAGCCGCTGACGCTGACGGTCATCGCGTCGAGATCGATGCCGCCGGAGACGCGGATGTTCTTGTCGGTCATCATGTCACGAATCTGCGTGGAATCGAGGCGCGACGTGGCGGGATGGCGAAACGCGATCCCGGCGACCTGTCCGACGCCGTGGTTTTCGGTGGTCTCTTCGAGGCCGCCGCCGACGAAGACCATTCGGATGTAGACTTGGTCCTTTTTGTAGTTCATGTAGCGATGGTGAACGACGACGCCGTTGGACAGCGTCGCGGTCGCCACCTTCAGCGCGTCGTCGGTCACCTGGTCGACGATTTTTCCAGGTTTCGGGAGGGCCGCCAGGAGGGTGTCGGCGTGTTCTCCCTCTTCGACGGGCCGGGTCTTGCGCGCCCACGCGGCGGACGCGGCGGCCAGAACGTCTTGGGTGGAAGGAATCTTGAATCCGTCCTTGCCTTTGGGGAGGTAGAGGACGTAGGTGTAGTTCTTGGACTTGAAGTTGTCGACGAAGACGCGGTGGACTTCCGAGGCGGTCACGGTCGGGAGAATCTTCTCGATCAGTTCGAGGTTCTGCGCCGCGGACAGGAGCGGCTCTCCGGTGCCGACGGCTCCACTGATTCTCGCCACGAAGGCTCGGGCGTTCATGGTCGGCTCAATCTCCACGAAACGTTTGGAGCTGGAGAGCACGGCCTTTTTTGCAAGGTCCAATTCCTCATCGGTGAAGCCATATTCGATCGCGCGGCTGGCTTCCATGACGACCTGATCCAGCATCTTGTTCCAGTCCTCCGGCTCGCCGCGAGCGGAGAGGGTGGGCAGGATGGCGTCGTGCAACATTGACGACACCGCAGCCCGGGCGTTCTGGAAGGAGGCGGTTCCCTTGGCTACGGCGTCTCGAAAGCGGCGACTGACGATCCAGGTGCCGATGTTCTCGATTTCGTTGAACCGATAGTCCTCATAAGTCTTCATCGGCGGGCGTCCCGGACGGATGACCTGCAACTCCAATCGTCCGGCGACCTGCTCGGGGTCGGTCAAGACGAACGCCCGCGCGGTGTCGTAGGGTCGGATGCCGGACTTCCCCGGCGAGCGGGCCTTGCCGCGTGGCTTGATCTTGGCGAAGACCTGGCGCGCGGCGGCAATGATGTTGTCCGGTTGGATGTCGCCGACGACGACGAGCGTCATGTTTTGCGGCCGATACCATGTGTTCCAGTAGTCCGTGAATCGCTCGCGGGGGAATTTCCGTATCTGATCCTTGTCACCGATGACGTCGTGCAGGGCGATCCGGGTTCCTTCGAAGACCTTGCGCATCATCTCTTTCTGAAGTCGCTCGCCGGCGGACTTTCGAGCACGAGCCTCTTCGAGGATCACATGTCGCTCGGCGTCGATCTCCTTGTCGCTGAGCAGCAGTTCGTTGGCGTCGTCGCCGAAGATGGTCAGGGCCTTGTCGATGGTTTCTGTCTTGGTGTCTGGCATGAAGAGCTTGTAGACGGTCTCCTGGTAGTTCGTGTGGGCGTTGGTGTCGGCGCCGAAGCGCATGCCGAGACTGTTGAGGTAGGGGACCAGCTCGCCCGGTGCAAAATGGGCGGAGCCGTTAAAGGCCATGTGTTCGAGGAAATGCGCCAGGCCGTTCTGGTCGTCGGCCTCGTTGAGGGCGCCGGTCTTGACGTGGAGATACAACGCGACGCGCTCGGGCGGGTTGTTGTGCGAACGGATGATGTAATGGAAGCCGTTGTCGAATTGACCATAGACATTCTTGTCGTCGCGTGGCAGCGGCGTTTCGCCGGTGGCGACCGACCATGCGGTGATCAAGAGGCAAACGGCGGCGGCAGACAGACGGAGGCGTGTGTTCATGGGAGATTCCTCACATTGGGTCTTCAGGCACTCGAACGACCCGGCCAGTGTAGCCGGAACGGCCATATTGGGAAAGCCAAGCGGCTGAAATGTTCATCCGCCCAAAACCGATGGGCACCTGAGCGGACGGGGCCGTTCAGCCGATCCGGTGGACGGAGTCGATGACGGTGCCGTCGACCCACTTGATGGCCGCGACAAGGCGGTCGCCATACGCCGGCGGGGCCGGAGGGCCGCCGCACAGGGCTTCGACCTCGGCCTTCATGTCCTGGATGGGCCGGATGGGCAGTTTTGATCCCTTCACCGCGTCGATCAGATCGGTCCGGCGGGGATTGATGGCGATGCCGCGTTCGGTGACGACGACGTCGATGAGTTCGCCGGGGCCGCAGAGCGTGGTCACGCGGTCGACGATGACGGGGACGCGGTCGCGCAGGGCGGGAATGGGCAGGATGACGCAGCGTCCGGCGAGGCAGTTTTGCCAGCCGCCGATGCCATGCAGCAGACGGCCGTCGGAGTGGGTCACGACATTAGCGTTGAAATCGATATCGACTTCCGTTGCGCCGAGGACCACGACGTCGAGCATCGACGCGAAGCAGCCCTTTCCGTGGAAGTTGTAGCTCGTAAACGGACTGGTGTCCTGATGGTGCGCGTTGTCGCGCATCGAGCGGACGCCGTCGAGGTCGAAGGTCTGCCCGTCGAGAATGTAATCCGTCAGACCCTCTTCGAGCATTTCGACCAGATATTTGTTGCTGCCGCCGCGGACGAAGCGGGCCTTGACGCCGGCGTCTTTCATCATGTCCTTCAGGAAGATCGCAAACGCCAGTGCCGTGCCCCCGGCGCCCGCCTGAAATGAGAAGCCCTTCTTCATGAGGTCGGCCTCACGGACGAACCGGGCGGTCATCTCCGCGATGAGCAGGCGGTCGGGGCTTCGCGTCAGTCGAGTCGTGCCGGAGACGATTTTAGACGGATCGCCGATCGAATCCATCACCACGACCTGGTCGACATGGTTGCCCTGGATCTGCCAGGGGATGCAGGGGAACGGGACCGGGTGGTCGGTGACGACGATGACATGGTCGGCATAGATCGAGTCGGCGAGGGCAAAGCCGAGCAGGCCGCAGGCCGATGGTGTGGCGCCGGCGTCCTCGCCGGTGATGCCGCAACCGTTGGCGTTTCCGAAGGGATCGGCGGTCGGGGCGGCGATGACGGCGATGTCGATGTGGACTTCGCCGTCCTGGATCGCCTGCCATCGTCCGCCGTGTGAGCGAAGCACGCCCATGCCGCGCATCTTTCCATGGGAGCAGTAGTCGCCCAGGGCACCGTTCATGCTCCCTTCGATATGGTGGACAACGCCGCTGTCCATGTGTCGGATGATCGGTTCGTGGCAGGGGAAGGACGCGCTGGGGAACCAGCGGAGGTCCTTGACGCCGAGTGCGGCGGCATTGTCAAACACGAGGTTGGCGACTTTGTCACCGTCACGGAAGTGGTGATGCGTCGAGATCGTCATGCCGTCGCACAGGCCGGCGTTCTTCAGGGCCGTGCTCAGGTCGGCCACGACCTTGTTGCCGTCGGCGGGATAGTCGGCGCAAGACCGGATGGGTGGCGCGGCCCTGTGGCCGGTCGGACGATGTTGTCCGACACCTTTGTACGGGACGGCCGGTTGGCCGTTGATGTCGGTCGGCACTCGGCGGCCTGCGGCGTTTTCGGTAATCGTGTTTGGCATCGGATACATTTCGCTACGTTCGTCGGAACGTGTGGCTACCTCCCCTTGCTGCCTTAGCCGAATCGCCGCCCGGCGGTGCTCCAGCGTCTCTGCTCGCCTTCGATCGTTGGGCCGCCGTGGGCTATTGTATCATGGCCATCGCCTTTGCCAGCTTCACGATTCGCTGCGCACGCTTGACGACCGGCGGGTCGATCATCTTGCTGCCGAGCGAGACGGCCGCGAGACCCCGGGCCTGTGCCTCTTCAAATGCGGCGACGATGCTTTGCGCCTTCTCCAACTCCGCCTTCGTCGGTGCGAAGGCCTCGTGGACGACGCGGATCTGGCGTGGATGTATACACCCCTTGCCATCGAAGCCGAGGGACCGGGCTTCCAGGACGCTGCGGCGCAGGCCGTCCATGTCGCCCACGTCGGAGAACACCGTGTCGATCGGTTGCACGCCTGCGGCACGGGCGGCGTTGACGACCTGGGAGCGTGCCCAGAAACTCTCGCGGCCGTCGGCGGTCCGTTCGGCGCCGATGTCGGCCGTGTAGTCTTCCAGGCCGATGGTCAGGGCGACGACGTTGGGCGAGGCGGTGGCGATCTCACAGGCCCGAATCGCGCCCAGGGCGCTCTCGATGATCGGCATGAGAAAGACCGGGGGCCGGGGATCAGGGCGACGCTGGTCATTCGGCGCTGCCGACGACCCGCCGGCTTCAGCCGGCGCGGCCGTTCGTGGGGTGCCGGGCCTGCGCGAATTCGGGGCGCCGCGCGGGCTCAAGCCCACGGCTCTTCCGGTGTTCGGCGCATTCTTAAGGATCTCCTTGACTCGATCATCGATGCGCGTGACCTGATCCGGCGACTCGACCTTGGGAATCAAGATGACATGCACGTTATGCGCGACGATGAAGTCCAGATCCTCGATGCCGCGGTCGCCCGGATTGATGCGGACCATCCGCTCGGCACTGCAAAAGTCGATGCTGCGAAGGGCGTTTCGCACCAGCAGCCGGGCCTCGTCCTTGACCGTCGGCGCGACGCTGTCCTCGAGGTCGAGAATCACCCCGTCGGGGCCGTGCAGGCCGGCGTTGAGCATGAACTTCGGTTCGTTGCCGGGCAGGTACAGCCGCGAGCGGCGGAAGCGGTCGCGCTCGGTTGGGTACTGGGCGTGCGGCGCAAACGAGGGCCAGTCATCCTTCACAGGCAAGGTGCCTGTGCCACACTTGACGCCAAGCCGCCGCACCGCGGCCTCGACGCGAGCCATGAGGACGAACGGCAGCGCCCCGGCGTCCTCCATCTCGACCCGGGCGTTTGCGATCCCGAACGCCGCCAGCATGTCACGAATGAGCGTGCGGATCGCGTCGCCGTACATCGACTCGACCTTGCTTTGCAGACCGATCTTGATGCCGCCGGAATCAGCCTGTGTGAGCCGAACCCAACAGTCGGATCGAACGTCTGCGCCGCGGCGTCCGGCTTCGGCGTGTTGAGGATAACTCATCAACTACGTGCCTCTGCGGGCGTTTGCATGGCTCATTCCGGAGGAGTCGTCAGGCAATCGCTCGGGTCAGAGTGACGACAACTCGACAACGTCATTGTTGATCAGATAGACCAAGGCCCGGATGACGTTTGGCTCGCCACAGGATAGAACGCGTTCCAGCACGTCCTTATCCCCCAGGGCATCGGTCAGCTTGGGTGAATGTCGGGGTACAAACAATCCCGATGCCAGCAGTAGCGTGTCACCGGTCAGCGGCACGTCCAGGCTCCTCAACTTCCGTTCCAGGACGCCGGCCGCGGCCAGCGACTTGAGTTGTTTTAGTCTGCCTTCCGGCAAGGCGAGATTGGGGGTTTCGATGTGACGTTCCTTGAGGCTTGCTTTCAAGAGGTCAAGCGTGCCGGTCTCGAAGAGCGGATTCGTGTATCGCACGGTCGCGAGATCCTCAGTGACCTCGGGATAGGCGAACAGCGCGTCGATCTCGCCGTATGAGAAGTAAACGCGACAACCCTCTCGGCCGCGGAGATATACGACGATATTGTCGTCTGTGAAGGCATGTTCCGGATCCGGGCGTGTGACCGCACATCCCGCATCCACCGTCGCTATCGCCTTGGCGAGGGTTTCCTGTAGCTTACGCTTCTTGTGTTTCAGGTCAGCCTTGACGGAATAGCCGACGTGTGCGGACTCGGGTCCGGAAAGGAATTCGTCCACGTCCGACAGTGCGATTTCGGTTCTATTCTGCCGCAGTTCCAGGATGAAGCGAACATCCTTCTCGGTCAGCGAAGGCCGTGACGCAACGCTCACCGCCTCCTTGATATTGCGGCTGCCGGCCGTCGTGCACCCGGACATACATACCGCCATCGGGACGGTACACAGGGTACGTGTCAACTTCATTCTGCAACGAGAAGTCATCGTGACACCATTCCTTTCCGATTCGAAACTCAGTCGTCGCTATCTGTCCGCGACCGTGAGCGCCATTAGCTTGCCAACATCTTCCATTGTCTCCAGCGCGAACACGCAATCCTTCAGCACGGTGCGGCGCCGTTCGCTCAGGAGCGGCTCGGCGAGGGCGTCGAACTTCACTTGAAGCTCATCCAGAGTCATGGGGTCGCGTGGATCGCCCTTGGGAAAGTCGCGCTCCGCCGAGACAGACCGGCCATCGGTCGTTGTGATCGTCACGCGAGTGCATTGTCGGGCGGGGAACGCCTTCTCGAATTCGTCGTTCGCCACCACCTTGACCTTCTTCATCTGCGCCCGCAGCCGCGCGTCCCACAGCTTCTCTTTCGTGAACTCGCGCGGGGTGACGCGGCCTTCGGCGATGGCGGCGGCGATGCTGTAGGGCAGGCTGTGGTCGGCCGATTCCTTGCTCTGCGGGTCGTACTTGGCCGGATCGCTCAGGATATCCGCGGCACGGGCGATGCTTTCGATGCGCACCTCCTCGATGTCCTCGGCCTTCAGCGCGTGCTCCCGCACGAGATGCAGCGTGGCGGACACGGGCGAGTGCATCAGGGCCTCGATCGGATAGGACTTCATGCCGCAGTCGGTGATCATGAAGCGGTCGTCCAGCCGCTCGGTGATCCAACTATAGTCCCAGTCCTCGCCGAGGCAGTGCGCCATGCCTTCCTTGCCCTCGATGACGCCTTCGGGGCCGGTATAGCCGCGTTTTGCCAAGAGGGCGGCCTCGATTCCGTCGCGCGTGGCCATGGGGCTGACCGTGTTCTTCATCATCGTCAGCTTGCCGGCCACCGCGCAGCCCAGCGTGAACCGGTGGCAGGCGGCGATGCCGATGGCATGTTGCATCTGTGCGGAGGTGAGGCCGAGCATGCGCCCGGCGACGACCGGCGCGGCGAAGGCCATGAGCGTGGCATGATGCCAGCCGCGCTCGCGGATGCCCGGCAAGGCGACGTGACAGAGGCGCATGGTGATCTCGTAGCCCAGCACGATCCCCAGGATCAGGTCGCGGCCAGTCATCTTCTTCCATTCGCCGATCGCGAGCGGTGCGGAGATCAGATCAGACGGATGCGCCGGATCCTGCTTCCAATAGATGTCGTTGTAGTCCATCGCTCGGATCATGAGGGCGTTGAGCATGCCCGCCGCCACCGGATTCACACGGTCGCCGGTCCCGATGACCGTGCAGGGTCCGGCACTTCCGAGCGTCCGGTAGTGGTCGAGAAAAATGCGGACATCGTCGACCTGCGAGCCGCCGAGGGCGCAGCCGACGGAGTCGTAGAGGAACCGCTTCGCGGCGTCGATCGCCTCGGGCGTCAGGTCGTCATAGCGCAGATCGCAGGCCCAGCGTGCGATCCGTTCGGTCAACGTAGGCATGAATGTAGCTCCGTGACAATCGCACGCAC
>JBHHVX010000087.1:0-16566 GCA_046754505.1 Phycisphaerae bacterium
GATCAATCGGGCTGGAACCTGCTGCAGCTATGGTGCGACCCAACCCAGTGGCTTGCCGGAGGCTGGTTTTTCCAGCACGTCGAGCTCTGCAACGGCTTTCCTCCACCCGGTGGCCAGACTGCAGCGTATAGGCGATCGCTCGCCGAGTTTATCGGAGAACAGGAGTTTTTCATAGAGTGGCGGGTGCAGACGGATGCTGACCGGTCGGAGATCCCCTGGGGCGGCGGAGTCAGCTTTTCCGTCTGGAGCAATGGACCGGTCAACTATCGTTTCACGATCGCCAGCGACCGGGCAGAACTCAATCGCGACAATTTGCTCCCGATCATCCTCGTGGACATCGAGCCGGGCGTCCCGCACACCTATCGTCTCGAACTGCACGCCGACGCATTGTACGAATGGTACATCGACGGTCAACTGGTCGATTTCGGCCTCCCGGAAGGAGCCTATCCATCCGTCAACCCGAACATCAATATGGTCGCGAAGGCCGCGTTCCTGGAGAACACCAGTCAATGGGATTACGCCCGCTGGGGGACCCTCCCGCAGCCCGGCAGCGGCGACTTCGACAGCAACGGCCTGGTCGATCAGGCGGACGTCTTTTTCTTCCTCGACTGCCTGCTCGGCCCGGACGGCGCAGGCCCCGGCTGCCGCTGGGCCGACATGAACAACGACGGCACCGCGGACGGCCAGGACATCTCGCTCTTCGTCGGCGCGCTGCTGGCCGGGTAGGCGACCGTCGCCGGCAGACGGGTAGGGCGTGCATTGCCCGGCAGCAGCTTCTACAACCCCCCATCGCTCGGGCGCGATCAGATCCGCTTCTGCTTCTGCAAGCGACACGACACGCTTCACGACGCCGGTCAACGTCTGCTCGAATGGTCATCGCGGCAGCGATAGACCCGAACCGCTGATCCGGCAGGGACGCTTCAGGCGCCGGCACCGATAGGACGCCGACGCTCCCCGCTCAAGAAGACGCGATAGAGCGCTACTCCGGCGATCCCGGGGCAGCGCACCAAGCCGTGCTTCAGCGGAACAGCGTCCGGAGCAATTCGTCGCGGCTCAGGCCGAAGTGATCGGCGACTGCGTGCAGAATCGCGTTGAGCGTGCCGATCTTGATGGCCTCATGGGTGGGGACGGTCACGTGATGTTCGCCGCCGCGCTGCGTGGTCAGGTGGACATGGCTGCTGGTCTGGTGATCGACCTCGTCATCCAGCCAGCCGAGGGCCTTGACCAGATCGCGGCCGGACACGTCTCGCGGCAGTTTCACGAAGCGATCACCTCGTCGCGGATCGTGTGCAGACGGATCACCCTGGGGCGAATCCGGTCGTCAGGAAAACGACAGCAGACCGCGTCGCGGATCATCTCACGCAGCTTTTCCACGTCATCGGCCTGGGTAAAGATCGACTCGCCCAAGGCTCGAGCCGTATAGCCACCGTCGTGGTCGTCCTGGATAAGAAACACGATTTCGGTCATGCGCGGCGCTCCGATGACAAAGACTCCATCCTCAAACAGATCACGTGACCCTGTGGGACCTCGCGTACATTTTCGTCTCCTGAGCCGGGCGGAGCAAGCATCTCTCTATCGGGCAGCCGGGCCATCAGACGCCGATCTCTATTTCGCGCGTCGCCACAGTGAGCAGCAGCCCATTGGCGGACCGGGTTTCCATGGCACACCGAGCCATTGCCGCCGACCGGGGGCAGCGATCGTCGATCGGCCGACCCCGACGCGACCAACGGCGGCTACTCCGACGATCCCGTCGCGGGACCCGGCGGAATCTGTTGTGAGAGGTGCATCTCCGACGGCGCGGTGGCGCCGCCCGACAGGATCATCGACAGCGCCTGCTCCATCGTGAGATCGGTTTCGGTGATGCGCTCAATCGGCACGATCTCCATGTAGCCGCTGGTAGGATTGGGCGTCGTCGGAACATAGACGGTGGCATACTGCCGGCCGCTGTTTCGATCAACGATTTGATTGGTCATAAACCCGATCGCCCACAGGTGGGCATCGGGGAAACCGATGAGCACGACGCGCTTTTCCCCTTCCTCCGGGTCCCGCACGCCCGACAGCGCCTGAACCATGCGCTTGATCGACCCATAGATCGTGTCCACGAATGGAATCTTCTCAACGAGGCTTTCAAGCACCTCGATGAAACGCCGACCAACGACGTTCGTTCCCAGCCATCCCAGGAAATAGAGTATCACGATGGTCAAGCCGATCGCCATCATGATGTCCATCCAGTCCGGATCCGCAGGGTTGATCAGGACTTCAGGACGAACCCCCACACCCGATTCCTGCCCGGGGCGCTCGCCCTGTGTCCACAGGGCGCCCCAGTAAATCCAGTTCACGACACTTGCGCCGACCGACAACGCGGCCCCATACACATAGCGCATAAGGATGCCCGTCACGGCCAGTGGGATGATGAGCAGTACACCGGCGATCAGCCGTCCGCGGAAAGACCGCGGGGCAACCGATCCCTTCCGGCGCGGCTTGGACGTGTCCAACGTCGACGTTGCGTCGTCCGGCACGGCGGGTTCTTCCCCTTGTGTCATCACGATCTCCGGCCTCTCGTCATCGCTGCCTCCATCGAACCCCTATATAGCCCGCCCCGGTGGATGTGGGAAGCCTCGGCGTTGTTTGCGCGGCGCAGACCGACCCCGCCGTAGGGGTGCGCTTCGGAAGAGACTGGATTCACGACCCGGCAGGGACCGAGGCCGGTTGAGACGTCGGCGGCGGCGTGGCTCGTGTGGCCGGAGCCGGCGGGCGGGCCGCCGGCTTGAACAGCGCCTCGAGAGCAGCCAGCGCCGCGATCCGCTCGGCCGGCGGACAGCCGGGGGCATATCCCTTCCACTCGGTTGCCAGTTGGGTGCCGAGCGCAATCAGGGCCGTCTCGGCGGGGTCCGCCGGCGCCGTCGTCGTCGGCCGCGCCGCGAGAGCCGCGTGCAATCGCGGCAGCACGGCGTCGCGCCCCAGCGCCGTCAGCCGTGTGCCGGCTTTCGGATCGGTGGCGAGCGCCTTCAGAAGCCGGTCGATTTCGGCATCGCGCATCACCGTGTGGCGATCTTCCGCACGGCGACGGAGCGCCTCAAGTTGAGTTCCGAAGGTCGGCCCGAGCCGTCCCGCGAACGGCGACGCGGCGGCCATCACCGTCAGTGCCGATTCCGGCGATGTGTCAACCCGTGCGCTTACCGCGTCGAGCACGGCCTTGCCCAACAGCGCCCCATGAGGGAT
The DNA here is from genome assembly GCA_046754505.1 of Phycisphaerae bacterium. GTDB lineage: Bacteria > Planctomycetota > Phycisphaerae > UBA1845 > UTPLA1 > JAPULF01. The sequence continues at coordinate 3,223 of JBHHVX010000087.1, forward strand.
GACCGGCGCGGCACTATTTCCGACTATCGTCTTGATACGGCCGATGGCCTCTGCGTCGTCTCCGCCCCGCAGCAGCGCCGCCACCGACTGTGACGCCAGCACACCGAAACGCTCCGACGCCCGGTCCGGAACCAGCTTTGCGGCCTGATCGAATCGCCCGGCCGCCGCCTTGAACTCGTCGAGCGCCAGGTGGGCACGCGCCATCCGCTCGAACGCCTCGGAGCGCCGATCCTCCGGAAGCTGGCCGAACTTCGGCTCCGCCTCTTTCAACAACTCCAGACAGCGGTGCTGGGCCGTCACGTCGGCCGACCCCGCAAAGCGATCGGAAGCCGTCACATGCTGGTCCACCGGAAACCGCTGCGCGATCGCCTTGTAACTGCTCCACGCACGCTCCCGAACCGAGCCGTCCGGCTCTCCCGAGGCATCGAGCCGCTCCGCCAGCTTGGTCAATTCTCCTTCGCTCCGCCCGCACTTGCCCAACGCATCGGCTGCGGCGAGGCGCACGCGGGGCTCCCGCGAGGTCAGCAGCCCGCACAGGTCCTTGGCCGCGGCCTCATCTCCGATCAAAGCCAGTCCCCGGACCGCGGCCTGGCGAATCGAAATGCTGCGGTCCTCGGCGAGCTCGGCCCGAAAGGTGTCCCGAAACTGCGCCGATCCGATCTGGCCCATGGCGGTCAGGAACGCCTCGCGCACGGAGTCCTCTCGGACAGCCGGCTCTGCAAAACTCTTTGACAGGGCGGCTGCAGTTGCGGCAATCGACTCCGCGGGCGCATGATCGGGACGCGCCAAGGCACCCAGCGCCCGCGCCGCCTCAGCCACGACCGTCGGCTCCGGATCGTTCAGATGTGTGATCGCCGCCGGAATAGCTCGTGCGTCGTCGAGTTGGGCCAACGCCTTCAACTGGGCCTGCCGGACACCGGGATCCTGCTCCTGCCCCAGCGCCGCCAGCAACGTGTCGACCTCCCCGCTCTTTTTCAGACGCAGGTCGCCAACGACGTTTGCCACCCGGCCACGCACCACGACGTCCGGATCCGCAATCATCTTCCCCAGTTGCGCCTTGATCTCGGCGCCGACCTCTTTGCGATCGGTAATTCGCACATTAATTAAGTCCAGACCCAACCCACGCACGGCCGCCAATGGATCGCGCAGGAATCCCAACAGTAGCTTCGGCCGCTCGGCCTCCGGCATCCGCACGTGCAGCTCACGCAGGGCATCCACCAGTCGCGTCCCAAGGCGACCGCTCACCGCATCCAGCTCGCCAATCCGCCGGTACAGCCGATGGTTCCGCTGCCGCAGCCAGTCCGTCTCCGAGGTTGCCTTGGTATTCTCCCACCACGCGGCCACCGCCGCGGCATCGGCGAACGCCTCGCCCGTCGCCTGACGCAGCGCGGCCAGCGCCGCGTCCCGAAGCGTCGCATCTCCGCCGCCCGCGATCCGCGTCAACGCGGCGATCGCCCGGATCTCGCCCCCCAGTTCGCCCATCGCTCGGATCGCCACCGTCCGCCGGCTCATGTCGCTCTTCGTATCGAGCGCCGCGGCCTCGAGCTGTTCGATCACGGTGCCGTTGTCAAACCCCCGCAGCGCGGACAGCGCAGCAGACACGAGTTCCGGCGTGTCGTCGTTGAGGGCCGTGATCAATGGAGCCACAAGGGAAACCGGTGGATGTCTAAACTCGGCCACCGCATCGGACACGGCCAGCTTCGCCGCCAGGTCCTTGCCATTCGTCAGCACATCGACCAGGCGGGCAACCGCCTCGACCGAACCGTTCTCCAGAAGGTGGGTCGCGCCGACACGCCGGACGTTCGGCTCATTGTTACCCGTGATGAAACTGAGGAATCCGTCCAGCTCGGCCGCGCTCGCCGCTTGCGGTCCGGCCACCGCCTGGCTCGTCGTCGCCGGCTGGGTACCGGCGGCACGACTCGGTGAGGCCGGCGAGGCGGCCCCGGTCGTCGGAGGCCCCTCCATCCTCCACGCGCCGGTGAACACCACCGCGGCCAGTAGCACCAATCCGAACAACTGCCTCACAGTCAGTGCCCGACCTTTCGCTTGCGGCAGGATATCATCCCGTTCGCCCCCGGTATTGCCGAACGGCATTCTCGCGTGGGAACCTCTAGACGACCGGCACGCGTATCTATCGCAGCCGACGCCACTTGTCAACGCCGTCGCCGCGTCGCAGCCGTCTGCACGAATGCGGCGCGCGCAGCACGATCGGTCGATTCGGCCGTCGCGGATCGCCATTGCCGCGCTGGCGAACCGCGCCCATTCAGGTACAATTCGACCGTCTTCAGGCGGCGTCCTGGGTTTCCATCGGCGAAACCGGGCCGCGACGGAACTATCGAATGTCTACCGACCTCGGCCTGCTCTGCGGCACCGCCGCATCCATCGCGCTCCTCCACACGATTCTCGGACCGGATCATTATCTGCCGTTCGTCGCTCTCTCGCGGGTCCGATCATGGTCGCTGCGGCGCACCGTCGCCGTGACCGTGGCCTGCGGCGTCGCTCACGTGCTCAGCTCGGTCGTGCTGGGACTCGTGGGCATCGCTCTGGGTGTGGCCGTCTTCAGGCTCGATGACATCGAAAGCCTGCGTGGCAGCCTCGCGGGCTGGTTGCTGCTCGCCTTCGGTGTCGTCTATCTGGCGTGGGGCGTCCACCGGGCGATTCGCAACCGCCCCCACAGCCATCTGCATGCCCACACCGACGGCACCATCCACGCCCACACCCACGCCCACACCCGCAACCACGCCCATCCGCACGACGCGCCCTTCGCGCCCGCCGGCGAGCCTCCCGCCGAACAGGAAGAGCGATCGTCGATCACCCCCTGGGTTCTCTTCGTGATCTTCATCTTCGGCCCGTGCGAACCGTTGATCCCGCTGGTGATGTATCCCGCCGCGCAGGGCAGCCTCCGCGACGTGGTGATCGTGACGGCCGTCTTTGGGTTGGTAACGATCGGAACGATGACAACCGTCGTCCTGATGGCCCGCGCCGCCGCGGGCGCCCTCCCCTTCGCGCGCCTCGGCCGCTACAGCCACGCCGCCGCCGGCCTCGTCCTCTGCGCCTGCGGCCTCGCCGTCTGTCTCGGCCTCTGATCCCCCCGCCCGATCGTGCTGGACCGAGAATCCCTTCTCGGTCCAGGCCGAATGGGAGTGCGTTCCCATGTCACAATCCAATGCAGACTACTGTCGAGAGAACAGGAAGAGATCCCTGTGGGAAGAACGAACGAGAAGGGATTCTCGTTCCAGCCGCGAACGCCGCTTCTTCACGGTCGCGGTTCTGATGGGGCGGCGTGGCTGAGGTACGTGCCAAACCGGGAGCGTGCCAGGGCCGTGATCACGTTGATCGCCTCGCGAGGACCGATCCGATCGACGGCCACGGTCAGGTCAAAGCCGGACAGATCGGCGAAGCGACGTCTTCCATGTTTTTTCAGGTATCTGATCCGGTCCGCTTCCTTGTCGCGGCGCTCCTTGCGTGCATGGTCGGCAGGAAGATTGCGCCGGACGGCATAGCGAGCGTCGCAGTAGTCCACCGAAGCCACGATGCGAACGGTGACGCCGCTGGCCGCCGGCAGAATGAAGCCGACGCCGCGTCCAACAAAGACGGCCGGCTCTCGCGTCGCGATGGCCACCGAGGCCCGGGCCAGCCGGTGAAAATAGTCGTCGCGTTCGCCCGGTCCGTGATAGCCGATGGAGAGCAGCACGTCCTCCAGCAGGCTCCGTTCGTGCTCGTCTTCGATCGCGTAGACGCGCCGCCGCACCTCGTCGTCCGATGCCATGACGTCCAGCAATTCGCGATCGAAGACCGACCAGCCAAGCTCGTCGGCGACGGCCCGGCCCACATACGACCCACCGGCCCCGACCATGCGTGAGATCGCGATGAACGGGTGAATCGTTCGCTCTTCGGGCGGAGCTTCGGCGCGACGTTGGGATCGGGCCAACTCCCAGTTTCGGATTCGCCGCTCGAGAATGCGTTGGGTCTGTCCGCTGTACGACAAGGTGGATCGCATGATGCACGCCTTTCCATTCGATTGCGGCCGGGCCGATGGGGCCGCGATGGCCGGCCGGTCGGAGACGCGGTTGCGACGCGCGTCGCGGAGCACGGATCACGCGGCGGGCACGCAGACCGCTTCCGCCCCTGCCCGCAGCGCGGCCAGGTTCAGTTGAACCATGTCGTCGCCCTTGTCGGCGAAGCCTTCGGCGACGACCTGCGCGACGGTCTCGATCGCCAGGTGTTCAAACAGCCGGACATAGGCACCGAGCATGACCACGTTGGACGCCCGCGGGTTCCCCATGGCCTGCGCCATGTCGACCGCCGCGAGAGGGTATACGCAAATGTCGGACCGCGTCGGCTCGGCCGACACCATGGACGCATTGATCAGGAGCCGACCGCCGGGCGCGACCGCGGACTCAAAACGCTCCAGCGACGGTTGGTTCATCACGATGACCGTGTCATAGACGCCGGCGATGGGCGAACCGATCTCGTCGTCCGAAATCACGACCGTGCAATTAGCCGTTCCGCCGCGCATCTCGGGGCCATAGGAGGGAAACCATGTGGTCTCGTATCCGGCCGCCAGTGCGGCCTGGGCCAGCAGGGTGCCCGATCGGAGCACACCCTGTCCGCCGAAACCCGCCATCAGCACCGTCTCTGTCACAAGCAATACCCCCGTTTCACGGCTGCCGATTCGGCCGATTCGGGTGCCGGATCATCGACGCGGTCGACGAACACGCCGGGCGGAAACTCTTTGACCACGACCTGATCGATGTGGTCCATGCAGGCGGTTGGGCTCATGTGCCACTGGGTGGGGCAGGTGCCCAGCGCCTCCACGAGGCCGAAACCTTTGCCCTCCAACTGGGCACGAATCGCCTTGCGCATGTAGCTCCGACAGGTGTGGATCTGCCTCGGCGTGGCCAGCGACGCCCGCGCGAGGAACGCCACCCCCGGCAGCGACGACAGCAGCTTGCAGACATCCAGCGGCCGGCCGGTCGTCTCACAGGCTCGGCCGGCCACCGAGGTCGTGGTGACCTGCCCGGCCAGCGTCGTCGGCGCCATCTGTCCTCCGGTCATGCCGAAGATGCCGTTGTTGACGAAGAAGACCGTAATCGGCTCGCCGCGGGCGGCCGCGTGAATCGTTTCCGACATGCCGATCGACGCCAGGTCGCCATCACCCTGATAGGTGAACACAAACCGGTCCGGCAGCGGCCGCTTGACGCCGGTCGCCACCGCGGGTGCGCGGCCGTGGCTCGCCTGAATCTGATCGCACTCAAAGTATCGATAGGCAAAGGCCGCGCACCCGACCGGACAGACCATGATCGCTCGGTCTGTCAGGGCAAACTCATCCAGCAACTCGCCCACAAGTCGATGAAAGACGCCGTGCGAACAACCCGGACAATAGTGCGTGATGCAATCCGTCATGCTGTTCGGGCGGGAGAACACACACTCGAGGTCGGTCGGACAGACAACGGAGCCGGGTTCACGCATGACACGGCTCCCTCATCTGATCGATGCGGCCGCACAGCTCGCCGGGCGCGGGCACGACGCCGCCCATGCGGCCGAAGAACTCCACCGGGCACCGGCCCTCGACCGCCAGACGGACGTCTTCTACCATCTGTCCGCCGCTGAGTTCGAACACCAGAATCCGCCGGGCGCGCTCGGCAAGGGCGCGGACGCGCTCGGAGGGAAACGGCCACAGAGTGATCGGCCGGAGCAGCCCCACGCGCCGCCCACCGGCCCGCGCCATCCTGACCGCGCTGGAGGCCACGCGCGCCGCGATGCCATAGGCCACGACGACAACATCCGCATCGTCGACATATCGTTCATCAGAGCGGACTTCGCGGCCGGCCTCGGCATAGGTGGCGAACAGGTCTTCACAATGTGCCTGTAGCGCTTCGGGCTGGAGATAGATCGAGTTGATCAGGTTGCGCTCGGGCCGCCCGAATCGCCCGCGCGAGGCCCAGGGTTTCGGCGGCGGGACCACGGGCCGTCCGAAGTCCGCGTCACCCTCGTCGATGACGATCGCCGGCTCGAGCATGGCGCCGAGGACGCCGTCGGCCAGGAGAATGACTGTCATGCGATAGCGATCGGCGAGGTCGAACGCGATCCGCGGCAGGTCGAACATCTCCTGCACATTCCACGGAGCCAGCACGATGCAGCGATAGTCGCCGTGGCCGCCGCCCTTGACGGCCTGGAAATAGTCGCCCTGAGCCGGTGCGACGTTGGCCAGACCCGGTCCCCCACGCATGACGTCGACGACGAGGCAGGGCAACTGGGCGCCGGCCAGATAGCTGAGGCCTTCCATCATCAGGCTGAAACCCGGGCCGGAACTGGACGTCATCGCCCGCAGACCGGCGCCCGCCGCTCCATAGACCATGTTGATGCCGGCCACTTCGCTCTCGGCCTGGAGGAACGTGCGGCCGAGCCTGGGCATCAGTACCGAGAAGTGTTCGGGGATCTCATTCTGCGGGGTGATCGGATAGCCGAAGAAGCAGTCCACGCCGCCGGCAATGGCCCCAAGCACCACGGCATGGTTCCCTTTGACCAGCCGCCGCCTGCCGTTGTGGTTGTTCGGCTTCATGCACTCGCTCGCACCTTTCGAAAGACGCGGATCGCCGTGTCGGGGCAGACCTGGGCGCACAACGCGCATCCGTTGCATGATTCCGGGTCCTGCAGGACGACCGGGTAGTACCCGAGTCGGTTCAGCGTCGAACCGGTGGCCAGACACTGTTTCGGGCAGACGTCGATGCAGAGATCGCACCCCTTACATCGATTCGCGTCGATCCGACAACACCCCATGTCCGACCTCCAAGCCGCGCTCCGGCGCATCGGCGGGCGCGCGAGCCGGCGTCTCGTAAGGCAACCTGCAATCCGGGTGCCAGAGTCGGTCGCCATGGGCGATGTCCGGAGCGCCCGCGGTCTCGTCGCCGTTCGGCGACAGCCGGCGACGCGGCCATTGTGGATATTTCCTCAGCCCGTCGTGAGAATGCGCAGTGGCCGCCGGTTGGGCGATCGCGCAGTGTCGCGGAGCGATTCGGTGGACCGGGAACGGGGCGTCCCATATGCCGATGGCGCGGATGCAGAAGACGCCACATCGACCAGGAAGGAGGCCGTCTGTGTCAGACAACGCGAACACCTCAAGCAGCCGCGAAGAGAAAGCCCATCCCCGCACGCGGATGATCCACGGTGCATTCCGCAGCCGTCACTGGGACTATCGCCATCACGTGGTGCCGCCGATCACGAGTTCGGCGACCTTTCGGCTCGACTCGGTGGCGCGGGGCGCCCGCGGTCTTGCGGACTTCGCCCAGGATACGCCCGGTGCCGACGATCCGATCTTCATCTATGACCGGCTGGACGAGCCGACGCGCGGCATGCTGGAAGAGAACCTTGCTCAGGCCGAGGGAGGCGACGTCGCGTTGTGTTTCGCATCCGGCATGGCGGCGATTTCGGCGGCGGTCTGCACACTCGTCTCCGCCGGCGACCACGTCGTGACGCATGACGTGCTCTACGGCTGCACCTATTCGCTGTTCACCAACGGCCTGCCGCGATTCGGTGTCGACTTCAGCTTTGTGGACATGACCGAGCCGGACCAGGTCCGTCGCGCCATCACGCCGAAAACGCGCATAGTCTACTTCGAAACGCCGGTCAATCCCGACCTGACGCTGATCGACATTCAGGCCGTGCACGACGTCGTGTCCGGATTCAACCGCCGCCGCACGCCCGAGGACCGCATCCGGATCATTGTGGACAACACCTTCGCGACGCCCTACGGCCAGCGGCCGTTCGAGTTCGGTGCCGACATCGTCTGTCATTCGCTGACCAAGGGCATCGGCGGATTCGGCACCGACATCGGCGGGGCCGTGATCGGGCCGCGTGAACTTCACGGACGCCTGCTGGTCTATCGCAAGGACTTCGGCGGCATCCTCTCGCCCAAGGCCGCCTGGGCCACACTGGTCTATGGCCTGCCCTCGCTCGGGGCGCGGATGGCGAACTATCAGAAGACGGCTCTGCACGTGGCGAAGTTCCTCGCGCGGCACCTCAAGGTCGAACGGGTCCTCTACCCCGGTCTCGAATCATTCCCCCAGCACGACCTCGCCCGACAGCAGATGCTCGACACGAAGGGCCGCTTCTGCCCCGGCAGCATGATCTACTTCGTTCTGAAGGATGCAGCCGATTGCCATAAGCGTGTGGATCGATTCGTCGACCATATCGCCGACCACGCCTATGCCATCAGCCTCGCGGTGAGCCTGGGCCAGATCAAGACGCTGATTGAGTGCCCCTTCAGCATGACCCACGCCGCGCTGCCCGCCGAGGAAAAAGAGCGCCGCGGCGTCGTCCCCGGCGGCCTGCGACTCCGTTGCGGCCTCGAAGACCGCGAAGACATCGTCGCCGACCTTCGCGAGGCGCTGGCGCAGTTCTAACCCTGACTTCTCTGCACGTCCCGTAGCGTCACCCCTTGTCGGTGACGCAGCCCCCTTGTCGGTGACGCAGCAAAGAAAAACGGTGCGCGGACACGTCGAGGACAGGCCCGACGCCACGAACCGTTATCGCACATCGCGTGTCCCGGTAAAGAACGCAAGCCAGGGTCGCTCCGCGGAACAAAGCCGCGACGTGGCGAGTGACTTGCACGACATGTCAAAGCATCCACGCGCCCGGCACGATCGAGCCGCCACGTTGCTCCTATTGACACGCGATCCGTGCCTACGGCGCCTCTTGTCGAAAACCCCGCGGGCGGCGCCACTTCGCGACTCTTCCTTCATCCGTGAAATAGACCACATAGGCCGCGCTCGGGGTGTCGAGTCGAATCCATCTTCGCTTCGCCGGAGAGCCGCCATAAAACCATCTTGTGTAACCGGCGTCGAGGCAGACGCGCGTCACCATGCGCCACAACAGCTTTTCGGCATACCGGCCCTTCTCGAGGACACCCAGCCTGGGGCCGATGGCCCGCGGCCGTCCCAACATCGCGACAACCTCCGCCTCCGACATCCCAACGGTCAGTTCCGCAAAGCCGCGAGGATCGAATCTTACGTGACCTGCAGACTGACTTGGGCTGAGCACCCCAACGGCCCACGCCCGACCCCAGAGGCCGGTTCGGCTTCATCCGGCCAGACACACTCCGAGAATCCTCCGGAAGAAACCTTCCCGGACTCGGAATGCACAACACAAGTCATCCATGCACCCCGGCAAGTCGATGAACGAGACGAACGACGTTCCGGATTCAGAGCACAAGTCGGGTTGCACGAAACGCAGTGGGAGAGGCCACGATGCGCCACACGGACACAACACAAGAACCCCGGCAGCAATCGACCGAGAATCGGAAGACGCCGGCGACATACCACGCCTCGCCCGAGCGGAAGGAGGCCACCGAACTGCTTCCGCTGGCGAGCGCGCTGGCTCGCGACGCGATCGTCAAGGCGCTGTTGGGGGCGTTTCCCGACATCGCCGTCGTCCTGAATGAATATCGCCAGATCGTCGCTTGCAACCATGTCCTGCTCGAGGCGCTCGGAATCGATAAGCCGGCCAAGGTCATCGGGCAACGGATGGGCGAGGCACTCTCCTGCATTCATTCGCGCGAGATGTTCGGCGGTTGCGGCACGTCGGAAGCCTGTCGAGAGTGCGGCGCGGTCGGGGCGATGCTGAAGTGTCAGGCAGAAGGCACTCAAGCCCGGCAGGAATGCCGCATCTCGACGCAAACGCCGGAAGGCCTCGGCGCCTTGGAGCTGGATGTTGTCGCTACGCCCCTGGAGATCGAAGGCGAAAAACTGATGGTCTTTTCCGCCCGGGATATCGCCGCGGAGAAGCGACGCTCCGCGCTCGAGCGAACGTTCTTTCACGACTCGCTCAACGTGGCCGGCGGCATCCAGGGAATGATCGAATACGGCAGCGACATCGGCGAAATAGACGCCGGCACGCGTCTGGATCGCATCCAGGTCATGACGCACCAATTGATCGAGCAAATTCGCAGCCAGCGCGATCTCGCCGCGGCCGAGCGCGGAGAGCTGCAACCCCGGCAACAGCCTGTCGTCGTCGCCGAGATGTTCGAACAGTTGCGAGCGACCTACGAATGCCACACGGTCGCCAAGGACCGGACCATGGTGTTCGTCCCACCGGAGCCGGCGGACCTGTCCCTGACCACCGATCCGGTGCTGTTGCAGCGCGTGCTGGGGAACCTGATCAAGAACGCGCTCGAAGCGAGCGAACCGGGGCAATGCGTGACGACCCGCTGCAAAGCGATCGACGGCGATCACGTCCTCTTTTCCGTCCACAACCAGACCGTCATGCCGCGCTCCGTACAGCTTCAGGTCTTTCAGCGGTCATTCTCGACCAAGGGCGGAACCGGGCGCGGACTCGGCACGTTCAGTATCAAGCTGCTCACCGAACGATACCTCGGCGGCCGCGTGATGTTCACCTCCGCCTCACCCAAGGGAACCTCCTTTCTCGTGACGCTGCCGCGCGGGCGCGGCAGCGAAGCGACCGCGACCGGCTCCGATCCGTCCGATGACGCCCGGCCGGTCCGACTCAACGGCGTCCGGGTCCTCGTCGCCGAAGATGCACAGGACAATCAGCGTCTCATCTCCGCGGTCCTGAAGAAGGCGGGCGCCGAGGCGTTCATCGTGGACAACGGAAGGGAAGCCGTCGAGGCCGCTCGTGCGGCACGCAGAGCCGGCCGATCTTTCGACATCATCCTGACCGACATGGACATGCCCGTCATGGACGGCCGCGAAGCCACACGCGTCCTGCGGCAGGAAGGCTTCGACGGTCCAATCCTCGCGCTCACGGCGCTGTCCGCCGGCGAGGCCCAGGAGGACTGCCGCCAAGCCGGCTGCAACGGCTTCCTGGAAAAACCGATTCGCCGCGACGCGCTGCTGTCGGCGATCCGAACACGCGTCGGTCCCCAACAACGCGATTAGACGGCCTGCGGCCGCGAGGGCACGTTCTCCGCTGAGGCGAAACGCACGGATCTCAATCGCTCGCCAGAGGACAGGCGCACCGTTCGCATCGCGGCTTACTCCGATTCTGAGGCGATCGTCTCCGGCATGTCCGCAGACGTGTCGACGATCTCATAGGCGAGATTCACTTCGTCGACAGCGCCGTCATCCCACGGGACCCGCAAGAAGATGCGTTGCCGCGAGCCGACGCGTGGCGCAACGCCGCGCCGCGGCGGACCCGAGAACATATTGAGGTTCACCGTCATAAACGACTGTTGGAGATTCGAGATTCGCACGAAGCTGCCGGGCGGCAGCACGCGATCGGCCATCGAGAGATTGAACGCCCCGAGCTCGGGGTCGGCCAAACAGCTTCGCGCCGCGTCGATGCGGCCGACCACGGACCGCTTGTTTTCGACGTCCAGCACCGCGATGAGCGGTCGCACCGGCTGAGGCGTCCCGGCGTCTTCCTCCGGCGTCCGCAGGCGAATCCGGAGGTGTTCGTCTTCATACCGGGTTCGCCCCGCGATCGATTCGGGTTCGACAAACCGCACGGCCCGCCCTTCCCACGCCGACCGGCGTGATTGCACGGTGCTTCAGTTGCGCGACATCATGCAGCCGGACACGTTGATCAAACAGCCCGTCGAAAAGAGAACAACCATTGTAAAGCGCATCACAGGACTCCTCTGCAAGATCGTAAGACATTTGTCTCCTGAAGCGTGCGTGAGCTGGAACGAGAATCCCTTCTCGTTCCCCTCTCCCTGACACGTTTTCCACGTGCTGTCGCGAGCTGGAACGAGAATCTCTTCTCGTTCCCCTCTCCCTGACACGTTTTCCACGTGCTGTCGCGAGCTGGAACGAGAATCTCTTCTCGTTCCCCTCTCCCTGATACTTTGCCACATGCTGTCCCTCCCGGAGCGGTCTGCGTTGCATGGCGACATGGGAATGGATTCCCATCGGGTGGGGACCGAGAAGGGATTCTCGGTCCAGCACGTGTCAAGGATGAGGAAGCGGGTGTCGCGGCCCAACGCGGCCCGCTCCCTGACGGTCGCGGCTCTGAAAAGGACACGCCCTCAGACATCGCGGCCTCCAAGAACTGGATCGTCTCACTCGCCAGCCGCGACAGCGCGCTCGAAAACGCCTCGTCTCTTGCTTTCGAGATCGTCTCATGGAAGGTCAACTCGGCCTTGGACTTCTTCGCCAGCGCGTCGCCGGAGACGGTCGTCGTGAAGGGCACCGTGCCGGTCCGGACGTCCAGCAGGACGGCCTCGATGCGACACCAGACCTTGGCCTCGTCCGCGCCGAAGACGCGCTCCTTCGCAAAGACCGTCCACGCGGGGCGATACAGCAACAACAACTGCGCCTGATACCGCGCCGCCGCCTCACGCAGAAACGGCACCGTCTGTTTCTCCGGAACCAATAACGACGGCAGGACCGAGGCGTCACTCAGGCGGTCACAAGCACGCAGGGCGCCGATGAAGTCAACCAGCGCATGTTGATGCGGGATCGGCGCCCGCGAAAACCGTCCACGGTTGGGGTCGGACCTGAGCCGCAGCACGGCAAGGCGAAGATTCGCCGGCAAGATGATCTTGGACGTGAGCAGCTTCTCGATCGCCTTGTCGCCCAGAACCGCCTCATCTCCGGGGAACAAGGACCCCGTCAGGGCGGGCCGGGCACGGTACGAGTCCGACGTCATGTATGAGGCGGCGTCGGGCCGGGATCCGGCACACCCCGCCGATACCATCAGCGCCGACACCGCAAGACAACCGTTTCGCATGGCGACCTCCAGCCGGTTCGGCCTCACTCCCCCACCGTCGTTTCGTACTTCACACCGACCGGCACGGGAACGGACACGGCAACGGTCGTGCCGTGCGTGCCGGCGGTCCGGGTCAGTGCGTCGACCGCCACGAAGGCAGTATAGGCCGACACCAGGCCATACTCGAGCGCCACGTCTCTGGTCGCGTCCGCCGCGCCGTCGCCGCCGGCGTGGATCGCGCGGTCCGCCAGATCGGCGATCTTTGTTCGGGCCCAGACAGCGGCCAGGGCTTCGCGCGGAGGAGCGTCATCGTCCCGAACCTCCGCAACGGTGATCTCGCGGTCAGAGAGCACTGCAGGTTTGAGCCCGCCCTCGCCTCCGGCTAATGGCAAAGCGGGGGAGCGGAGCTTGGCCTTGGCGTCCGTGATGGCGCGGACGGACTCGGCGATCCGCCCGGCCAGTTTCTTGTCCTCAGCGGTCGTGGGGATCTGCACGATGTACGCCTCGCCGTCGCAGAGCCATCATCGTGTGGAAAGCGATCGAGCGAGGCGTTCCGCGAGGCGCGACCGGTCGCGGGTCTGACATTCCCACACGATCCCCACGCGCCACCCAGCGCGGCGTAACGCACCACCCGCTCGGGCGTCGTGTCTCGGGCCTTCACGGCCTGCATGCACGCGC
>JBHHVX010000088.1:0-16562 GCA_046754505.1 Phycisphaerae bacterium
TGCGACGACTACGCGACGAAGCCGATCGACCGCAAGAGGCTGATCGAGACGATCCGATCAAACCTCAACGAAACGGCGATTGCGTAGTGCCCCGTCACGCCTGGATTGGCGCGAGCGCCGGGCAGGACCACTCGCGCGCTGTCAGAAGAAATACACCGGCGGGACGCCGATGCTCCCCGGCCCATGAGCCGTGTAGGGCCCGCTGGGCGGACCACGCCGCACGTCGGCCGCGGGGGGCCGACGCTACACACGTCGGGGACAAGCCCCGACGCTACGGGCAGCCGTTGAGCAGGCAGGTGACAAACGGGGCGATATCGCCGGCGTCTGTTGACAGATCGCCGTTGAGGTCGGCAGCGCAGGCGTAATAGCCCTGGCCGGCGCCGAGCAGGACCGACACAAACGGGCCGATGTCGGCGCCGGTCACGACTCCGTCGCCGTCGACGTCGGCCGCCGCGGTCGGGCAGCCGCAGTTTTGCGGCGTGATGTCGGCGCCGAGGATTCGCACGATGTCCTGGCGGCAGAACGTGCCGACGAAGGGGTGGGAGTTCTCTTTCAAGGGCGTGCCGTTTTCATCGATGAAGCGGTCGAGCTGCTGAACCTCGACGAGCACACGCGAATCGCCCAGGGCCGGCACCGTGGTCCGCAGCACCGGGGTCAGCGGGTCGGTCACGTCGACGACTTGGAGGCCAAACTGCGAGTTGGCCACGAGGGCATAGTCGTCGACGCCGGGTGGGGCCAGCTCGCTGGAAACATCGACATCGGTAGCCATTCCGCCCAGCTCGGCGGTGGCGACCTCGATGACGGCGTCCGGATCGGTGATGTCAAAGACGCGGAGGCCGGCCGGGCCGGCGGCGACATAGAGGTAGTCGTGTTCGCGTGAGGGGGTGACGTCGTCGGCCGGAAGGTAGCGGGTGTAGGTGTCGAGGCCCGCTGCGCCGGGGAGCGGCAAGCCTCCGACGAGCCGCGGCGATGAGAAGGACGGCAGCAGGTCCACGACCCAGACGCCGTAGCCGGCGTCGGCGACGTAGGCCCGCGAGGCAAAGGCATTGCCCATCTGATAGTGGGCATAGAGCGTGACGTCGTCGCCGTGGATGCCATCGACCTTGCCCACGATCATCGGCGCGGCGAGATTGGCCACATCGATCACCACCAGGCCGTCGGCACCGGCCGCGACGAACAGGTGGATGCCCCATGGAACCGCCCGAACCGCCGACGGAAGCGGGACGATGGAGACCAGCGTGGCCTGTGCCGGGTCCTTGTTGTCGTACATGCGAATGCCTTCGCCGCCCGTGACGACGTACAGCTCGCTGCCCGAACGGCTCACATCGATCGCGTTGATGCCCTCGACCACGCTGGTCGGGCCGGCGGGGATGCCCGCGCGCATGTCGTAGATGGCCAGGCCGGCAGCACCCCGCGCCACATACAGGAAATCGGCGGTGCCCTCGACCACGCTTGGCAGCGACGCGACCGCCAGCGCCGGGCCGCCGGACAGGAGGCCCACGGAAACGGGCTGTGTCGGATCGGTGTGGCGATCGAGGACCTGCACGCCGGCGGGGCCGGTGACGAACGCATGTTGCCTCGCGGCGGCGTAGTTGCCCGAGCCAAGCCCCAGCGACGGCGGCGCCCGGTGGCACTCGGCGCAGGTCCGCACCTCACGGCGTCCGCGGACGGTGTGCGGATTGACCGGCTGCATCGCGAGGCCGGACAGGCCGTTGACCGTGTAGGGCATGGCGAAATCGAGGATAGTGGCGCCGTTGGCGTCGGTGATGTCCGCGATCGGCTGGCAGCCGACGATGTAGGAAGCGATCCGGCCGGACGAGTTGGGGCCGATCATGTATTGACGCAGGGAGACGAAGATCTTGTCGTTCGACCTGGCCCGTCCCTGCTCCCATTGGCGTGTCATCATGTTCAATCCGCGAAACCGCTCGTCCCGCTCGAAATGACAGCCGAAGCAGTTGGCCGTCCACGAGCTGTGACAGGCGTAGCATTCGAGGCCGCCGACGGGGCGGAGATGATTGGAGTTCATGGCGCACGACGCTCGCGGATTGAAGATCGGCGACAGGGGATCCACCACGTCCTTCGCCTGGCGTGCCCAATGCTCGCGGCTGTCGACCTTGGACGTCACGATCGCCTCGCCGTTCTTGTTGCGAGCCACGTTGCGGAGCGGGACGCCGTCGTTGTCGATCAGGGTGCCCTCGGCCCACGGCGTGCCGTGGCAGGTCTGGCACTCGATCTTGGTCGCCTGGTCCATGTGGCCATAGATGAACCCGTCTCCCATGATCTCGGTGCTCGTGTGGCAGTCGACGCAGTGCATACCCCTGTCACCGTGGATGTCCTGCGGATTCGTGGCCGGATCCACATAGTGGAAGTTGCCGTTGAATCGCTCGTCCGTGGTACCCGGCACGCCCGGCCCCGACGGCAGCCTCGGCGGCATCTGGGCGCGGCCGGTAAAGCTCAGGCCGATCCGGGCGCCGCGATGATGACAGTGGAGACACTGTTCGGTGGGGATCGCCCGCGTGATCATGTGGTTGATGGGATGGCCCGGCTCGGTGTGATCGATCGACGGATCGGCGCTGTGCGACAGACCGTCGTTCGCATAGGGCATGTGGCAGGCCGCGCAACCGTCGGCACGATACAACCCGTTCTTGCCCACGGCGCCGCGATAGCCCTTGCCGCGAGACCAGAGGTGGCAGCGGGCGCAGGCCTGTGGGGGCAAGGCTCGATAGTGCGTGGAGATGAGCGACGGATCGTTGGTGGGATCGTACGTCAGAAGGTCTTGGAGCGACGCCACGGCGCCGCGATCGAAGGGGATGTTCACGCTGTTGTCGGTGACGGCGAAGTTTCCGTAGATCGGTGTCTTGGTGTCGACGACGCCGTTTTGATAGAGCCCGCCGGCGTAGTGGCCGGCGCCGGTGGCCATCAGGCCCTTTTTGACTCGCCCGATGACGGTGGGGTGACAGAAGCCGCAGGTCCGCTCGACGACCCGCAGGTCTGATGGATTGACGAATTTTTGATACTGGAGGTCATAGTCCAGCGGCCGCGTGGTCTGGTCCCTGATGACCGGGAGCCGGGGCTGAACGTGGGCCGCTTTCTTGGTCATGGCGTTGCCGTCGCCGCCGTGGCAAAACGTGCAGGCCAGCCAGCCGCCCATGTTCTGTGTGGCGTTTTCGATGTTGCCGTGGCAACTCAGGCAACCGTCGTCAATGTCGCGGGGCCAGGCCGCATCGCCCGGTTTGACGGTCGCCCCACCGTCGGTGCCGTGGGGGTTGATGATCGTGGCAGGCTGTTCCGCACGGATCGTGGCCGTGGCGCAGGCCAGGACGCCCGCCGAGATCGCGAGGCGGATCAGCACGGACCGATCGATATACTGGGACCTGGATGGACGGTGATGCATCGTTCCGGCCTCCGACAGGTGCAGGCGGCCGTGCGGAAAAGTGCGCACACACTGCGCGACATCCCGCAGGCCGAGGCACGGATCTCTGGGGCGCCCGCCGCGCGGTTCAGCGGTCGACCGGGGTCCTGGGGGGGATGGCGACCACCCACCACCGTCAGATCGGTCGACAGTACCGTGTCATGGTGTCAGAACGCGTGCAAACGACATGCCAGCCGCGGCCGTCGCCGTCCGATCACGTTCGCACGATCGGATCGCAAGGGGCAGGGCGGCCGAGTGAGCCGGCTGTCGTCGGATTGCGCGAGGGGCCATGCCGGCCGCAGTTGCGGTTCGGCATGGCCCCTCGTCTTGTGAATCGGCCGTCTCGGTCTGTCTCAGGAACCGCCGGCATCGCTGTTGTCGTTGCCGTTGGAGTTGCTGTTGTCCGCGCTGTTGTCATTGTTGTTGTCAGCGCCGTTGTTGTTGTCCGCGCTGTTATCGTTGCCGTTGGTCGGCGGGGTGAAGGTGGGCTGTGCCGGGAAGTCCGCCGGAAAGTTGGTTTCTGACCCGGTCGGGGCGTCGATGAAGGCCATATCCTGGGTGTCAAAAGCGTCGCACTCCCCGCTCGTCGCCAGCGATCGGTCGGTGACGCTTACGCACACGTTGGTGAAATCGACCTGTGCCGTGCCGCCCGTGGACAGGCCGGAAATGAGGATCGCGCCGGAACCGACCCGCGTATGCGCCGAGAAGGAATAGGCGTCAAAACCGAACGGACTCTGCGTGAACGACGTGTTCGAGCGGACGGTCTTTTCGACGCTGCCGTCGGCCGCCGTGCGGACGTCGACGCGCTGGTGGCCGGCGGACATGGCGTAGTCGCTTCGGACCTGACCGGAGACAAATGACTCATTCCACTTGTGGCTGGCGTCCGTCCGGTCCCAGTTCACGCGGACCTGAAGGTCTGAGAAGTCGGTCGCGACGGCGGCGGAGGGCTTGAAGAACATCTGCCCCGCGCCGACATTGGCGGAGGACGGCCGCGTGGTGACGAGGGCGCAGAGGAACCGTTCGAAGCCGTTGCCGCGATCGACCCACATGCGAAAGGCCACCGGCTCCACGGTCGCCTTGCCGCTTCCATCCGCCGTCCCGTCCCCGTCGATATCGAACGGAGCGAAGTCGGCCCGATAGCTCACCGTCACAGTCGCTACGCGGAACGTGCCGGAGACCTGCGTCTGGTGGGCGTCCATAAAGTCATTCTTGATGGCGGCGCCAAGCGCGAACGTGCGCCGGGCGGTGCGCTGAAAGGCATGAAGCACGGCCCCGGCGGCGCGGACGGTCCGGTCATAGGCCGTCACGCCGGTGATGGCCGAGGCGGTGCGGACGCTCTTGGCGGTCGTGGCGTCGGGGTCGGGCAACTCGCCGACATCCAGCGAGACGTCGTCCGGCAGGAAGGACGGGACGACGTCCCCGTTTGTGCCGCCGCCCGGCAGGCCTCCCGTCAGTCTTCCGTTGCACCCGGCGAAGAGAAGCCCGAACCCACCCATGACAGCGATTAAGCCAAACGATCTGCGCAGCATCTGTTATCCCTCCAGAGCGTGGTGACCTGTCGGGCGCTCTCCGCGCGCCCCACTTTCCTTCCGCGCTATCGACCACATCGGCGCCGGGCATTGCCAATTCGCGGCGCGGGGCCCCCATAACGAGTGAAGCGGAACGGACGTGGTGCCGGCGGGGCGGAAACGCAGAAACTCTCGCCCCAGAGGTGGATCGACGGGTCCGAGACGGCCTCGGCGGCACGGCTGCGGACCGGCAGGTTGCCGGACGCACGTGGCTGCCGATGGAGTTACGGACGTCGGATCAACCGCCGCGACCGAAGCGCTGTTCGTCGGCCCGGTAGGCCTTTTCGAGCTCGTTCATGGTGCGTTCGGCGGAGGCGATTTGGGCGGCGTATTTCACGTTCATCTCGGCGAGGCGCGCCGGGCGGGTCGTCAGCTTGCCGGCCCGGAGGAGCAGCCAGCGACCGTGTTCGTCGACGTAGAGACTGGATGCTTCGCCGGTTAGACCGTCGTAGACATTGATCCGGTAGGTCTTGCCGATCGTGACGCCGGTCGGCATGTCGCTGCGGCCCTTCAGGTCGAGGATGCGAAAGACCAGGTCGGTTCGCTTGTGGTCGAAGGTGCTGAAGGCCAGGAGCCGGGGCGTGTCCAGGTTCTTGAGCAGCCGTGGCAGCAGGCGCTCCACGACGCGCGACAGATAGGCCGGCGGCAGGTCCAGGGGCGGATTGACGGTGGGCGGATGATTGAGCTGATAGGACTGGTCGGACATGAGGACGTTTGCCTGGC
The DNA here is from genome assembly GCA_046754505.1 of Phycisphaerae bacterium. GTDB lineage: Bacteria > Planctomycetota > Phycisphaerae > UBA1845 > UTPLA1 > JAPULF01. Next base: position 5,704 of record JBHHVX010000088.1, read on the forward strand.
GCATTCCGTCTTCGGCCGCGACGTCGAGGCGGGCGGGTCGATCGCCTTCGGCAGGTACAAGCGTTGTGATTCGATTCTTCCACTGCTCGAAGCGGCGGTCGAAACTCAGGAAGAGGTCAGACTGAAGCCGCCGGGCCGAGCCGTCCTCGCCAAAGGTCCAGCCTCGTTCACGAACGGCGATTCCGGCGTGTTCGGCGCCTCGGCGGCCTTTCCGCGTCGTTTCGGCCTGTGTCATCCGGACGAATCCGACGGTCTTTCCGTCCACCTCGAAGGCCCGCACCGATTGCGGCACGAGGGCCATGCGAAGGTTGCTGCGGGCGACGCCCTTGAGCCAGATGGCGCCGTCGGCGAGGGCCTTTCGGATCCGGTTGTCGTCAAATCGCTCGGGCAGCAGCCGGAACGACCCGAGGACGGTGTGGAACAGTGGCTCGGTTTCGTTGCGGAGTCCGGCCGGCCCGGTGTAGGACAACTCGAAGTAGTGGCGGGGTCGCACCTCGACCACCGCATGAATCCGAAACATGCGCATCCCGCCGGCGTCAAACGTCGCCGACAACACGCCGCCCGGGCGACCGGCGATGTCCTGCCGCTGCTGCCCCTCCAGCTCAACGCGGTTGTATTCCAGCACGAGTTTGTGGTGCAGGCCGTCGAGCATCTCGCCGATCGGTCGCTTGCCCGGTGTCGTCGTCTGCTCGATCACCATCTCGTGATAGAGCCCGCGCGAGATTCCGCGGAGCATCCGCAGGATCGTCGCGCCCCGCCCGCGCCCGCCGGGTTCGTAGACCCGCTGCCACCCTTTCGGCGGCCGAATCGAGAATCCGTAATGGCCGTCGACGTACGGCTCGCCAAGTTCGCCCGACGCCGGCATCGATGCCGGAGGGGCCTGGCCCAACACCGCCAACAAAACCACTATTGTCTGCATGTTACTCATCGCGTCATCATGCTTTCAGTCGGCGCCCGATCGCCCGGCCTCAAAGCCGATCGCCCGGCAGATTCGCTCGAATTCGCGGACTTCACGCGCGTCGATCGTCGTCGGGCGATAGGTGACGGTCACGGCCAGGCCGTCGCCGCGGCAGGTCGTGGCCACGAGTTCGTAGCCGGTTGTTCGAAGTCGGCCCACCATCCGGCCCGGCTCCGGTCCGACATCGATCGGCTCGGTGTCCTCGAAGGCCACGCCGGCGGTGGCACGAACGGCCTGGTCCTGCGGCGTGCCGGGGGAGAGCCAGCGGTACTCAAACTGGATCGTCCGCGCGCCCGCTTCGTCACCGGGCGAGAAGATGGCGACGCCGCCGGCGCGGGCGGGGTCGGGGTCATCGAGAAATGCGTAGGCCGTCTGGAGGGTGTAACCGCGTGGCACGGCAAAGGTGACGGGCCAGTCCGCAAACTCGTGATATTCGACGAGCGGCGGCGTTCGGCGGTGCGTGAGCAGAAGAGCGAGGCACACCGTGCCGGCGAAGACGGCGCCGAGCGTCCCGATGGCCAGTCCGCGCCGTGCCGGTTTTTCCCGCGTATACGCCCGCAACATCACTTACAGCATAGGTGGCCGGGATGAATGGGGCAATTGCTCTGTCCCATGCGGTCCGAAGACGGGCCTTCTATGGCAGCGCTACATCGCCGGCGTTTTGCAGAGCGTAGCGTTGGCCCCCCGTGGCCGACGGGCATGGCGGCGTGTGTCCTGCCTTCCACGTCGGCCACGGGGGGCCGACGCTGCAGCGGACCCCACGGCACTATCAGCGGCTCGCCAGCCAGAGTCCGACTCCCGCGGCGCCGAGCGCGAGCAGAACGCCGAGCAGGAAGTTCAGCCATGCCGGCCACGGCTCCGGCTCGGCGACGTACGCCAGGTCGGCCGCGGTGCCGATGTCTGCCATCGCGGCCGGTGGCGTGTGGCCGCACTCGTATTCGACGGCCCGGATCATGAGCCGCGCCTCGAAGGGATCGATCTCGATACGGCTCGCGAAACGGATGAGTTCGCGCCGGCGAAGGAACGATAGAGGCCGGTCCTCGGCCTCGGCCTTGATCATCTTCCGAAAGACCCGCCGGCTGCCGGCTCGCGCGTCAACTCCGTCGAGCGCGCCGGCCGGTCCGGCTCGCTCCGAGCTTCTGTGCTCCCCCATGGTGCTTCCCTCCCATAGGACGATAGGCGGGCTGGCTCGGCGTTCCAAACGCGTGTTTCGCCGCAGCGTTGCGTCCGATAGGGTGGTGGCGGTGGTTATCGGGTCGGCGCGGGACCGCCGGCGGACGCCGCTCATGCGCTGTTTGCGGTTCGCCGACGTTAACGGTGGCGCTGTCACGGACGCGTGCGTATCGAGCGTGCGTGATCGAAGTCAGAAACGGGAGGTTGTTTCATGAACGGGTCCATCAAGCGGATCGGTCTGCTCACGGGCGGTGGCGACTGTCCGGGTCTCAACGCGGTCATCCGCGCCGTCGCCAAGACGGCGATTCTGGACTATCGCTGGAAGGTCTTCGGAGTGGAGGACGGCTTCCTGGGGCTGATCGAGAATCGCATTCGTCCCTTGACCATCCCCGACGTCAGCAACATCCTCACGCGCGGCGGCACCATTCTCGGAACGTCCAACAAGGCCGACCCCCGGCGGTTCGCCGTGGGCACCGATGCCGACGGCAAGCCGATCTTCGACGACGTCAGCCAGAAGGCGATGGCCAACTACACCGAGCAAGGGCTGGACGCCCTCGTCGTGATCGGCGGTGACGGCACGATGTCGTGCGCCGCTCAGATGATTCCCATGGGGCTGCGGTGCATGGGGGTGCCCAAGACCATCGACAACGACCTGATGCATACGCACGTCACGTTCGGATTTCAGACTGCCGTAGAAATAGCAACCGAGGCCCTCGATCGCTTGCACACCACCGCCGCCAGCCATCACCGCGTCATGGTCGCCGAACTGATGGGCCGAAACGCGGGCTGGCTCACGCTCCATGCCGGCATCGCCAGCGGCAGCGACGTCATTCTGATTCCGGAAATCCCCTTCGACATCGACCGGATCTGCGAAATGTGCCGTCAGCGCATGACGCGCCACAAGGCCTTTACCATCGTCGCCGTCTCGGAGGGCGCCAAACCCGTTGGCGGCAAGCAGGTCGTGGACCGCGTCCTCATCGACAGTCCCGAAGCGATCCGACTCGGCGGCATCGCCCAGGTCCTGAACCGCCAGATCGAGGAGAGCACCGGCATCGAGGCCCGGGCAACCATCCTCGGGCACATCCAGCGCGGTGGAACGCCCTGCGCCGCCGATCGCGTGCTCGCCACGCGTTTTGGTCACGCGGCGGCCGAACTACTCGCCCGGGGCGAATTCAATCGACTGGTCGTTGTGCAAGAGGGGCAATTGACGAGCGTGCCGATCGCCGAAGTCGCCGACCAGCAGCGTCTCGTCTCGCCAGACGACCCGCTCATCCAGGCCGCCAAGGCCGTCGGGACCTGCTTCGGAGACTGACGCCGCAACCGATCCGGCCCATGGCGCTCGTGCACGGTCACGTCTGGACTGGCCACAGGCGTGGGCAGGATCGCCCCCGCGTTGTCAAGAGCAATACACCGGCGAGACGCCGATGCTCCCCGCGCAATGCGGCGTGACACCCAATGCGCCGTGACAGCTCATGAGGCGTGACAGCTCATGCGCCGTGACAGCCCATGCGGCGTGACAGCCCATGAGGCGCGTCACATCATGAGGCGTGACGGAGCGCTAGGCGGTCGCCGGAGCGGCCTCCGGGGCGGGGCGATCATCCTCCGCGAGGACCTGTTCGTGCGTGGCCTTGTCTTCGCCGAATCGCACGAGTCGGGCGGAGTTGAACACGACGACGAAGCTCGACGTCAGGTGGAAGAAGGCGGCCCACGTCGGCGGCACGATGTTGAACGCGCCGAGCGTCATCATGCCGACGACAAACACCACGCCGAAGACGAGGTTTTGAACCACGACCCGCCGCGTCGCACGACTGAGCCGGATCAGAAAGGGCAACCGCGTCAGGTCGTTATTGAGCAGCGCGATCGAGGCGGAGTTGATGGCGACGTCGCTGCCGACGGCCCCCATGGCCACGCCGAGGTCGCCGGCGGCCAGCGCCGGGGCGTCGTTGACACCGTCTCCGACCACCATCACGCGGTGTCCCTGGCGGCGCATCTTCTCGACCAGGTCGAGCTTTTCCTGCGGGAGACAATTCGCCGTAAACTCGGTGCAGGCCATCTCCGCCGCCACGCGCCGAGCCACGTCCTGGCGGTCACCGGTCAACATCGCCAGCCGCCGGACGCCCAGGGCGTTCAGTTCCTGCACCGCCTCCCGCGCGGCCGGCCGCGTGCGGTCCTCCAGACCCACCATCCCGAGCAGTTCCCGCCCGCGGGCGACGAAGAGCTGGCTCATGCCCTTCGCCCGGGCGCTGGCCTCCTGAAGCGGAGCCGTATCAATACCCTTGCCTTGAAGAAACGAATCTCGCCCGATCAGCACTTCCTCTCCGTCGAGCCGCGCGATCACGCCCTTGCCGGCGACTTCCTGAAATGCGTCCGACTTGAGGAGTGTGATGTTTGCCTCGCGAGCGACCTGCACGAGGGCACGCGCGGCGGGATGGTTGCTGTTTTGCTCGGCCGACGCCGCGATTCGCAGCAGCCGTTCGCCGTCCACCTCCTGGGCGGGAACCAGCCTTGAGACGGACAATTGCCCCGTCGTCAGCGTGCCGGTCTTGTCGAAGACTGCGGCGGTCAGGCGGCCCGCGCTTTCGAGGTGGGCGACGTCTTTGATCAGGATGCCGAGCCGAGCGGCGCAGCTCAGCCCCGCCACCATTGCCGTCGGCGTCGCCATGATCAGGGCGCACGGGCAACTCGCCACCAGCATCGTGATGGCTCGCTGGGCGCCGTTGGCGTCCTTGTTGAAAAAGAACACCAGCGCCGCCAGGATCAGGATGACGGGCGTGTACCACACGACGTAGCGGTCGATCAGGCGCATGATCGGGATGCGTGTGCGCTCGGCCTGGAGGATCAGATTCTGCACGCGCCCCAGCGTGGTGTCGGCGCCGACCTTGGTGACCTCGACCTTCAGCGCCCCGGTCAGGTTGGTCGTTCCGCTGAAGACCGGGTCGCCGGGTCGCTTGTCGACCGGCAGCGATTCGCCGGTGATGTTGGCCTGGTTCACGGTTGAATCGCCGGAGACCACCTTGCCGTCCGCGGGGATGTTGTCGCCGGGCCGCACGCGCACGTGCTGGCCGACTTCGAGCGAGGCGGCCTCGACCTGGCGTTCGCCCTTGTCGTCCACGAGCCGAGCGGTCTTGGGCGTCAGGCGGATGAGTCCTTCGATGCTCGCCCGGGCGCCGATGGCCGTCCGGGTCTCGACCAGCTCGGACAGCAGCAGGAAAAACCCGATCACACCGGCGGCGCGATAGTCGTGCGTGGCAAACGCGGCGACGATGGCCAGGGCCACCAGCTCGTCCATGTGCATGTGGCCGCTGGCGAGATTCTTGAGCGCGTGCCACAGGATGCGGATCGCCAGCAGCAGCGCCCCGATCCCGGCGGACAGGTCCATGTGAAACTGCCAGAGGTATTCGCCGCCGACGGTCTTCGGGCTGAACAACTGGACCCAATAGCTCGTCAGGACCAGCAGGCCCCCGGCCAGCGTCCAGCCGAGCCAGAAGCCCGCCGTCTGGGCCGCCGCCGCCGCCTCGCCCTGGGCGTGATCGTGAAAGTGGTCGTGTCCGCCGCCGGCCTCGTAGAACCCGGCTTCGGCCTCTTGGAGGCCAACAATACGATGCGCCATGGATTCCTGACCTCGCTTCGTAGGGGTGTCAACAGGTCCGCCACTGACTGATACGTCGGGCGGCGTCGTTCTGTTCGCCGCCCGCGCCCAAAACCGGCGGCATGATAGCCCCGCCCGCGGGGGCTGCCAAGCGACCGCCCACACGGGTGGCGTGCCCCATGCGGGGCCATGGTCCCCCGGCCGAGTCCGCCCCGCGTGCCACGACCACGCTCGCGTGGCCGTGCGTTGCGTTGCTGGATCGAGAATCTCTTCTCGGTCCCTGCCGAATGCGAATCCGTTCCCATGCTTCCGTGCAATGCGGGCTGCTGTAAGGTGAACAGAGCGCATTTCTGTGGGAGACGGGAACGAGAACGGATTCTCGTTCCAGCATGGGCGATCGCCTCCGCCGGGACCGGCGGTCGTCCGGCGGGCATTTCAACAAACCGATGGCGTGAAGGGCGAGCTTGTGCGACAATGCTCGACCATGTGACCCACGAATCAGTCGCGGCCAGTTGAATGGAGGTGCAATATGTTCATGACATCGGCTGTTTCGCTTCTCGTGTCGACATTTTGCCTGGCGGATGCTCCCGACCGCCCGCCGAAACTGACGCTCGACAAGCCTGTGGACTACATCGCCTGGTACGACGACTTCGTGCGCCGCGGCCGGACGGAAAACGCCCTTGATTTGTACAAGGGCCTCTATTCCGACGGCGATGGCCAGGGCGGCATTCAAGCCCTCGAAGGGGCCGCCGAGGCGCAATACGAGAAGGTCAAGGCCCGGATTTGGGAACCGAAAGACTATCCCGAGTTGGCCTCCTATCTCGAAGAATGCGAGCCGTTCCTGAAGATTGCAACGAAGGCGGTCGAGCGAAAGGACTTTTGGCAGCCGGCGACGCCGAGACCTGAAAGGCTGCTGGATGTGAAACTGCCGATCCTGTCGGCCACTCGACACGCATCGAAGGCCCTCCTTGCCCGATCGTGGATGCGGCAGGACGACCGGGCCGCCGCCATGATCGATGCCTATCGTGTCACCCTGCGGATGGCGGACCACATGCAGCAAGGCGGTGTTCAGATTGGCGGGCTGGTGGGTCTGGCGGAACGGGGATTGGTCTACGACAACGTGCTGGCCGCGTTGAGCACCAACGTCATCCAAGGCAAGGACATCGCGGCGGCCTACGAGACACTCAGACGTTACGATCCAAAGAGCCCGGATTGGGAACGCATGATCACCTTCGAATGGGCGATGGTGCTGGACACCCTGCAATACGTGAAGCACCACGGGTCGTTCGATATTTTGGGGATGGAGATGTCGGTATCATCTCCGCCCGACCCGGCTCAGACCTTGCGGTTCATAGACGAATACTATGCAACCCTGGTGAGTCTCCCCGGAAAATGGGCGTTCACTGCAAGAAACACACAGCGGATCGGTCGCTACTGTGGCCAACAGAAGAAGAGAATTCGGAATGACCCGTTTCTGGCTAAGATGGGTCTGGCCGCGACTCGCGCACATCAGCTCCTGGTGCGGGGAGAGACCCGGCGGCGGGGCACCCTCCTGACCCTCGCGATCCTTGAACACCACCACAAGCAGGGCAAGTGGCCGAAGAGCCTCGATGACCTGAAACGAAAGAGCGTAAAGCAGATCCGGACGGACCCCTTCAGCGGAGCGGATTTCATCTACCGGCTCGCAGGCGACCAGCCGGTTCTGTACAGTGTCGGCTCGGACGGCAAAGACGACGGCGCCCGCCACAACGCGAAGTGGGACGGCGGCGGCGATTACGTCTTCTGGCCCTATCCGGGGCGCTAGCAACCGACTGCGCGCGGGCTGGCCCGAGAGTTCCTTCTCGGTTCTGTGTCCTGCTATCACGAGGGCAGGAGGATTCCCGTGGGAGATGGGAACGAGAAGGGATTCTCGTTCCAGCATGGAGCGTGGCCGTGGCACGCGGCACCGGGCGCGGGGTCGAGCTATCGCGTTTTTTTCAGCGCGTCGATCGCCTGCTCTTCGAGCTTCATGGCCTTGAGCAGGGTCGTGATCTGTCGGGCGCGGACGGCCGCGGGCGGCATCGCGCCGGAGACCTGCCGCGCGGAGGGAACATCTTTCAGGCCGTGGGTGAGCAACCGGGTCTCCTGGCCGTACAGGTCGGCGGCCCGGAGGATGTGACGCCGCTTGACGCCGAATTCTCCGGCGATGGACCGGAGATACCGAACCGCCGCCCGCCGCGCGTCGATCAGCCCGATGTAGGTCCAGGCATTCGGGTGGATGTAGTCGGGCTTGTCGGCGGCGCCGAGCATCTGGCGCCAGTGCTCGAAGGCGTTTCGTCCCGTGGCATACAACCCGTTCGATCGCGTCTCAAACGCTTCGATGGCACGACGGATGGACGCGACGTGTGCTTCGCGCGGCGACGGACGGGGCCGGCGGCTCTCGATCATCAAGACGGCGGTGGGCCAGCCGGTCGCGGGTCGGTCCTCGCGCTCGGCGCCACCGTTGTAGGATCGGCACAGCCACTCGTGTCCCTGCCGCCGATAGCCGGTGATAATGCCCCAGTCTTCCGGCGGCATGATGTTGGCGGCGAGGACGGGCATCTCGCGATCGATGCTCCGGACGATGGCCTCACGAAGGGCCCGGGCCTGTTTCAATTGATCGCGCCGGACGATGCGCAGATCATATTCGAGACCGATCGCCGGAAAGAGCACATCGAGACAACTGGCGCCGACGAGCGGATCGGGGTTGCCGACGTCCCATCGTTCCGCGCGAAACTGAAGCCGAAAGGCCACGCCGCTGAGGCCCATCAGTTCGTCATAGTCGATCGGCCGTCCGACTGCGGCGAGGACGAGTTCGAGGCAGTGCATGAAGGTGCAGTCCCGGTCGCGGGCGAATCCGCGAATCGGTCCGACGCCGCTCAAGCGCACGAGGCCGGGCTGTTCGCCGGTAACCCTGGCGATGGTGGGGCGCCGGCGAGGCGTCGGCGCGACCGGTCCTCCCGGTGCGGGGCACCCGACGACGCCGGCCAGAAGCGCCATCCACCCGAGCCGTCGACGACGGCCGTCGAAGATCGGCGTACGCCGGGCCGTTGATCTTGCGGGATGGGGTGTCACGGGTGGCATCATTCCGGGGCGGTTCGGCGGGCATCCTTCGGAGCACGGCCCTGTCTCAGTCGTTCCGCGAGGTCCGACCAGAAGAGGACCGGCACGAGGCGGCCGGCCAGCATGATGAGCATCATCACGACGCGTCCGAACGGCGTCAAATGGATCAGCAGGCCGGTGGTGAGTCCGACGCCGTTCAGGGCGGCGACGCCGTCGAACGCCAATTCGTAGGCGTCGCCGTCGGTGGTGAAGGCGAGGGCCGCGACGGCGAGGGCGTTGATCACAAGCCACACGCAACCCGCCGACAGGACGCGGCGGACAATGGTCCGGGCCGTGTCGCGGGTGCGGGCCGACCACGCCTTGCGGCGCGCGATGAGCAGGATCGCCGGCAGCAGCAGCAGCGTCGTCCGCATCCCGCCCGCCGTCCCGCCGGCCGATCCGCCGATGATCATCCATGCCAGCAACAGGTCGTATGAGGGCCAGGACAGGGCGCCCTGCGAGACGGGGATACTTTGCAGCCCTGCGGAGCGCGCCGCAACGCTGACGAAGACAGACAGCGACCAGCGGTCGGCGGGCCACATGTCGTCGCGGAGGGCGACCTGCCCCTGTCCGAACGCGACCGGCCGCGTGGGTGAGAGCGACTCGCGGATCATATGCGGCGTCTCACAGACCCAGAGCACGGCCGCTCCGCCGATGAGCAGGACGAAGGCCCCGCCGGCTTCCCACTGCGGCAGGCGCTGCCAGGGGCGTGCGGCGGCCGCGTCCGGCTCGTTCGTGCCCGAGCCGCGGCGTCCTCTCAGGATGTCGAGAATGATCGGCAGGCCGAGCGAACCGGCAATCGCGAGGGTCGTGAAGCCGATGAAGACGGGGCCGCTCGTCAGATAGGGTTCGAGGCCGTTGGCGCGGAGCATGAGGCCGGCGTTCCACATCGCGCCGGCGGCGTGGACGCAGCCGAACCAGAGGCGATCCGGCCGCGCGGGGGCGTCGGCGGGCGACCACGCGTCGGCGGTGGCAGCGATGACGACGGCCTGCAGGACGAACGCGGTGATCAGCACGGTCCGCAGCCGGATCGCGTTGCGCAGGAATGGACGCACCGTCGCCAGCCCCACCGCCGCAAAGCCGGCTCCGGCCAGTTGCAGGGTGATGAACAGGACGATCTGGCCGAAGAGCGTGTAGTCCTCGCCGGGGTGATAGACGGTTGTACCAATGAGGCAGCCCGTGCTGACGGCGGCGAACGCGCTGTTCAGGACGTGCTGGCGGAGGTTGTGGCGATAGTCCGGCACGGAGCTCCGCGTGGCCGGCGGCAGGGCGAGGAGGAGCGTGGCGATCAGGATCAGCATGGCCCACGGTCCGAGCAGCGTGCGGAGCGTCTGCCGGGGCGAGTCGATCCGATCGTCGACCCGGCGATATAACACCGCGAGCGTGTCGACGAGGACCGCGCCACAAATGAAGACTGTCGTCGCCGAGAAGAAGGCCGTGAGGTGGCCGCGGGCAATGGCGATGGCCGCGGCGGCGACGACGAGTGCGGCCGTGATCCACCGATTGGCGACCGCGTCGGGGCGGCGGTGTGCGCAACCGCCGGGACTGCGATCGCCGGCTGTCGGTGCGTGCCGGCAGCGCAACACGACCCAGGCGAGGAGTGCGAGACCCTGCAGCGCGAGGGAAAGCCCCGGCGGCAGCAGCGACGCGCCGTCAGGTCGCCGCAGCAACGCGGCCACCGCCGCGACGGCCGCCGCGGTGGCCAGGCAGCCGGTGCGGCGCGGCAGGGCGTCCGTTGGATTGCGTGCGTCAGGGCCGCCGGCCATGGCAGCAGGCTACCGCACGCCGAGTTTCGCGACAATGCGCGCGGAGACGCCATCCGGCTGCCGGGGCTGCCTCCAGGACGAAAGGGGTGCGTGACAGTCTTGGCGGCGGGGTGCCACGGGCAGTTTGCCTGCCCGTGTCCGTGAAAGGCGCTGTGCGTCGATGCACTGGCGGACAAGCCGCCGGTGGCACCCACGCCGGTGGCACCCATCGGAGCAGCCGGGCGTTGCCGCCAAAACTGTCGTGGACCCGGAG
>JBHHVX010000089.1:0-16452 GCA_046754505.1 Phycisphaerae bacterium
AGCCCCCCGCGGCGGAAGGAGGTCAGGCTCTCCCGCGACACATGCGCCATACTGCTCCGGCGACCGGGCCGGGGCGCCGTGGCTGCCACGGACCTGCGAGGCGTCGAGGGGAATCCGCTTCGTCGCCGGGTCGATGAACAGTTCCACCGGGTCGTAGCCGGGTTTGTTGTGGATGTCGACGGTTCGGGAAAAGGGCGGCGCCTTGGCGTCGTCGCGCCACCAGTAGTAGGCCAGCCAGGTGTCCGGCTCGCAGACCAGGACGACCTCTCCGGAGCGGGGGTGGTCGATCGGGTACTCCCGCGCGGCGGCCTCGTCTCGCTGCGGGTCCCCGGAACGCGGCGACGTCGGCGGGCGGAGGACGTCGGCGATGCCGTCGAGGCCCTCGAAGAGGCCGGCGACGGCGTCGATGTCGGGGGCGTGCTTCACGTATACATGCGCAAACTGGTGGTCGACCACGGCGAAGGCCGCGCTGTCGGAGATGCTGACATAATCGGCGCCGTCTTTTTCGACCACCGCCACCATGCCCGCGTCGCGGAGGATGCGGTTGGGATAGACGACCCGCGAGACGTCTGTCATGGCGTACTCGCCGACGACCAGCCAGGCCGCGCCGGTCACGCCCAGGGCCGCGACACCGTCGAGCAGCCGGCCCAACTGGACGTCGGCCTCGGCGCAGGCCGCCCGTTGCGGATCGCTGTTCGGGCCGTGTTTCTGGGCGGCGTAGTCCAGGTGCGGAATATAGACATAATTGAACCGCGGCCGCTCGCGCTGAAACAGCCACAACGCCGCGTTGACGATCCACTCGGTCGAGCGGATGTTCGCCATCGGCCCCCAGAAGTGCATCAGCGGGAAATGGCCGAGGTCGGCAAGGATCCGTTCGTAGAGGCCGTCTGGTTTGGAATAACACCAGAGGTCGGTGCGCCCGTCGGAGTGGTGGATGGGTTCGGGCGTGACGATGAAGTCGGCGGCGGCGTCCTTGATGTTCTGTGGGATCCAGGCCGCCTGCGAAATGCCGCGGCGGGCCAGGACGTCCCAGATCTGCTCGCGCTCGACCAGCCCGTTGCGGCCGACCCACAACTCGACGGTGCCGCGGTCGCGGTGATAAAAGCCGTTGCCGATGATGCCGTGGCGGTCGGGGGTCGTGCCGGTGAGCATGTTCATCTGGACCGGCGAGGTCACGCAGGGAAAGGTCGGGATCAGGTCGCAGGCCGCCCCGCGCTCGGCCAGGGCGCGCAGCCGCGGCATGTGCTCCAGATCGCGCGTCCGAAGGCCGGGCATGGAGACGAGAAACAGGGTTTCGTGCGGCATGGTTTCACCGGTCTATTCTACAGGCAAGTCGGGTGCTGTCTACCTTGACGGTGCCGTTGGTCTGGCGAGGCGGCGCGGGCTGAAGCCCGCGGCTCAGACCTGTGGCTCGGACCTGTGGCTTGGGCCCGCTGCTCGGGCGGGCGCGCGGCCGGCCGAGGGCTCATCGAATCAGCCTCGACAGATAGTCGTACGCCTGTTGCGCCGCTCGAACCGCATCGTGGCTGTGGCGGCTCAGCTCGACACACACGCAGCCATCGTAGCCGACCGCGTCGAGCGCCGCGATGATCGGCTCGAATCGCATCTCGCCCTCGCCGAACATCCGGTGCTCATGCACGCCGGCGCACATGTCCTCGATGTGTACGTTGAAGAGCCGCCCGGCGAACTGCCGGATGCGATTGGCCGGCTCGCCGTCGCTCAGGCAGTGTATGTGACCGACATCGAGCGTCAGGCCGAAGAGCGGGTGGTCGACGCGGCGTCCCAGTCGCTCGTACTGCTCCATCCGCTCGACGAACATGCCCGGCTCCGGCTCGAAGGCCAGCCGGACGCCGCGGGTGTCGGCGTGCTCGAGGCAGTGGCGACATCCGGAGATCAGCCATTCGAAGGCGTCGTGATCGCCCGGCTCATCGAGCGCGCCCGACCAGAGGCTGACGGCCTCGGCGTCGAGTCGGCGTGCGATAGCGACGGCGTGGCAGATGAACTCGGCGCGCCGGGCGCGGTCTTCCGGAGCGGCGGAGACGAGCGTGGGCCGGTGCTTCCGCCGGGCGTCGAGCAGGAACCGGGCGCCCGTCTCAATCACGCAACGCAGATTGCGCCCGCGAAGCTGCGACCGCACGCGTTTGAGGTCGGCGTCGAGCGTCGCCGAGAACGGATTCAGCGCGTGGTGGTCCAGCGTGATCGCGACGGCCCCGTATCCGATGTCGGCGAGGATGTCGATGGCGTCTGCCAGCCGGTGGTTGGTGAAGCCGTTCGTGTTGTAACCGAGCGTCCAGTTCATGGAGCGCATTCTATGTCGAGTAGAGCCACCGGCCGAGAATCAGCGCGGGGACCAGCAGCGCGAGGACGATCGCCCCGGCGCCCCAGCCGGCGGCGGCGGTTGCGAAGACGGCGTCTATGGCGATCAGGCCAAGGATGTAGGTCTTCATGGCGTATTGCACGCGCCGGGGTGAGGGGTCACGAACCGTCCGAAGGGCCGTGCGAAAGAAGTGAAACCCGGTCGCCAGCCAAAGGATAAGCGTCGTGCGGTCGTTCGACGCGTTCCAGACCACGAACACCCCGAGCATAACCATCGCTGCGCCGATGCCGCCGGTGCCGACCAGCAAACGCCGTCGCGAGCTTCGTGACGCCTCGTGGCGTCCGAAGGTAGTCACGGCGAAGATATAGACACACAGGACGACCGGGGCTAGGGCCTGCGGATTGGTCGATACGGTCGGCACGATTGTCATCGGCAGCGTGATGTTCAAGGCGCGGCACAGGCCCATGAGGAGGGGTCCGACGGGGGTAGTCTTCAGTGCGAGGTCATAGGCGAGGATCGCGACCATCAGCCCCAGAGCGATCAGCGCGGATAGGTCTCCGAGGCCGATCATGGACCGCAACGAGTCGCCCGGGTTGCCGGCGACGGCGGCCGAACCCAGCCCGATCAGCATCAGGGTGACGGCGGCTATGACAGCGTGTCGCCTCATGATCCGACCGGACGGCAGCGGCCGGTCCGGGCGCTCGCGCCGATCGGTCTCGATGTCATGCAGGTCGTTCATCACCATGCCGGCCGAATAGAGACAGGCCGAGGCCGCCAACAGCGCGCCGAGCCGCCACGACCCCTGGAGGCCCATCGTCACGAGCCAGTAACCCGCGAGGATGTCCGCCAGCGCCGTGAATGTGTTGGGCAGCCGGATCAGTTCGCACCAGGCTCGCAGCGTTTTCATAGACCGGCCGCTATTTCGTCGAGGTGCTGCTTCGCCGCGCGACCGGCGCCGTCCGGGTCGTCCGCAAAAGGATACAGCTCGACCGTCAACCAGCCGGCATAGCCGGTCTGCTCGATCGCCCGCAGCACGGCGGCGAAGTCGATGGCGCCGTCGCCGGGCACGAGGTGGCGGTGGACGCGCGAGGCGGCGATGTCCTCGATGTGATAGTGCCGCGTGTAGGGCGCCATCAGGGGGATCCAGCGCTCGGGGTCTTCGCCGGCGCAATAGGCGTGACCGATGTCAAAATTGAGCCCGAGGAACGGCGAATCGACCCGATCGGAAATCTCGACATACTGCTCGAATCGCTCGATCAACAGCCCCGGTTCCGGCTCGATCAGGAGCGGCACCCGCTCGCGTTCGGCGTGCTCGACGACGGGCTTGAGCATCTCGACAAACAGCTTCATCGCCGCGGCGTAGGTCGACCCCGCCTCGACCGGGCCGCCCGGCTCGGTCGTGATGTGAGGGGCGCCCATGCGCCGGGCGAGCGACAGCGCGGCCCGGGTGTGGTCGATGCGAACCCGGCGGTAGGCCCGGTCCGGCTCGATCCAGCTCGGGTGCCAATAGGGCTGGCGCGGATCGCCGATCTTGTTCATCATGAAGGCATTGACGTTGGAGATCGACAACGCCCGGCGATCCAGGGCCGCGCGGGCCGCGTCGATGCGCTGCGGCGTCGTGTCGGCAGGCCAGAGGTGCGGGGCGTCGGCCATCAGTTCGATACCGCGATAGCCGAGGGCCGCGATCCGGTCGATGGCGTCGTCGAGGTCGAATCGCAGGTAGGCATTGGTGCTGTAGGCCAGGCGGAGGTTCACCGGCGGGCCTCCGGCGCACGGCGCGAGCGGGCCGGCGTGTGTGCGGCCACGTAGCGGCGCAGCATCTCGACCTGTGTCGGAAAATCCCGTGCGGCGACGTCCATCGGCGACTTGAAGAAGCATGCCAGGTGCGCCATGACGCCCGTGCCGCCGGCGGCGGCGTGAAAGTCGGCCAGCCGGGCGAGATCGAGGACGAGCGGCGCCGCAAGGATCGAATCGGCGCCCTGCCAGGTGAATTGCAGACTCATCGGCGTGCCGAGAAAGCCGCGAAAATGCACGTGGTCCCACGCGATCTTCCAGTCGTGCAGCGAGGCCACGTATTCAATCGAGACATGGGTCGCAACATCTCCGCCGACGATCGAGCGGATGACGTTGCCCTTGGTCCGCAGCTTGGCCGCCTTGTGGCCCGGGTCGGCCAGCACGTGGCCGTCGAGGTTGCCGAGGATGTTGTGGCCCGTCCAACTCAAGACGTCCAGTGCCCGGTCGCGAAACATCGGCGCCAGCACGCTCTTGACCAGTGTCTCGCCGGTCTTGCCGTCGCGGCCCATGATCGGCACGCCGCGGGCGTCGGCCAGTTCACGGATCGCCGGCACGTCCGCCCCGAGCGACGGCGTGAAGTTGACGTAGGGCATCGACTCCTCGATGGCCGCGATGGCATAGAGGCTGCTGGCGGGCAGGGGCGGGTGCCGCGATCGTTTCAACGCCGCGGCGAGCCGGACCCAGTCCGCGTGCGCCGTCGAGTGTTTGAAGATCGGCTCGGTCGACGCGACGTTGATGACGACGACGCGGTCGAGCCGGTTGCGCCGGCGGAAGTTGTAAAGGTCGCGGCGGAGGGCGTCGATGATCGCCCGGCCGGTCCGACCCGCGGGTTCCGCCCCCCCGCCGGCGAGCCGGGCCACCGTCCGGCCGCAGCCGACGGCGGTGCCGGGGCGAATGGCCCGCTGATAGGCCGCCACGGCCGGCCGCGCCGCCCGGAGCATCGCTTCGTTAAAGAGACCGCTGCGTTCCCGCAGCCGCCGAACCGTGTCGGTCACGCGGCGGCCGCGGAGGTCGTGTCCGCCGAGCGTGATGCCGGCCAGCGGCACGAGCGGCAGCGCCGCACACTCCGGCCGCTCGGTCCACAGCCCGACAGGCGGCGTCCGCCGCTTCACCAGCGCCGCCAGCCCGACGGCGACGGTCGCCGCGACGTTCCCGCAGGCCCCGACGAGCCAGAGGCCCAGCTTTTGACTTCGCTGACGCAAGGATGGTCCTCGATGTAAGGGTCCGCCTTCCGGACTGTCCGTACATTGGGTCGAGGCATCATGATACCGTGAAACGGAGCAGCAAGAGAAGGTGCTGCGCCGACGCCGGGTTGTGGCATGCCGTCCGTGCCAGACGGGTCTGTGATGGAATCGGCGGGGATATCTCTTGCCGTGTCTCGTTGAACAGACCCCGTAGGGGCGTTTGATCGTAGCCCGGCACGAAGTGCTGAGACCGGTGCGTCCCGGTACCAATGAGTCCCGTAGGGACGGCTGAAGCTTCGATCGTCCCTATGGGACTCACACCGGGCGCGACGATCCAGACCCCAGCGTTTCACGCTGAGCTATGATCGAGCTGTCCCTACGGGACAATGAGACAAGCCGAACGGTTTGAACGGTGCGTCCGGCACGCACCCTACTCTTGCTTCAAGCGACCGGTTTCACGGCTGCTCATCCACGGCCTGCATCTCCTTGCGATACTTCATTCGCCAATTTCTCAGTGTGGAGACAACGCCGGGGGAGCCTACTTCCTGGCCTGACAACAGTATTTTCATCAGGTCTTTCTCTGTGATGACCCAGTCTGTTGTCTCGCCGCCTCGGAGCGGCGGAGCGTGATCCAGACGCAGTTTCACCTGCAATGTGTCATTATTCTCGAAGTTTACGACCGTCAGAAAGGCCTTGATTTCTGAGTCGATCTTCAGGTATCCCGACGGGAGAATCATGCGCTCGCGTTCGCGATCGGTGGGCACCGGAAGTGTCACCGAACGGCGGAGTATGGCGGGGGTATCGATCGGGGATGCACTTCGGGCAGGAGGTCTTCGCATCACGATCTGGACCTCGATGTGGTCAAAGAACATTCCGGGTACGGGTTCGGCGGGCATGTCGCCGGCTCGAACGGTCAGATAGGCCAACTGCGAGAGATCAATGTCATTGGCGGAAGATGGAGATAGGGCAACCCGGTAAGTATACATATCTCCATTCTCGCGTGTGACTCCCATTTCAGCGCTTGTGGAACGATCGTGTGGATGCGAGCCGCCCGCTCCGTCACGGTCGCGGCTCTGAGCGGGCATTCCCAGTCCGCCGAAGGGGCTGCTCAGGATCGGCAGACCGAAATACCCGTGTTCGTCCGTGACGCAGATTGCGCTGTTCAAGCTCAACTTCACACCGGGCACGCCGTTCTCCCGCGATCGGTTGAAAACATGCCCTGTGATAGGAGGCTTGCTAAGCTTGGGTGTGAGATCGAGGACGCCGCCATCCACGGGAAAGTTCACCGTTCGCTCTACAGTACCGATCGAAACCTGTCCGAATAATCCGCCATCCTGTTTCCCGACGTATGCGACGCTGACGCGATGTTGTCCGGATGGCAGGTTGGGGACTGCGGCGTTCTCCCCGACGGCTACCGAAGCCGAAGCGTGAAAATAGCCTATTCCAGTCGCAGTGTCCTGTGAGAAGTACACGGTGGCATGAGCAAAGCTCGGGCCGATCAGGGTGCATCCCGGTGGGGGCGAGACGCGAAGCGTGAACGTGCCGGGAGGGGGCAGGTCAAACTGGCGAACGAACTCTTCGCCGGGTTGGTAAATCCTGACAGTATCTCGCCAGGTCCCACTCCAATCAGGCTGGGACTCACCGGAGGGCGGCCAAGTCAGTAAGATGCGATATTCGTCGAATGGCAGAAAGCTCGAATCGATGTTTCCGTGCGCGTCGGTGCGAAACTCCTTGCTGACACCCCCTTTGTTGCCTTCGATTCTGAAGGTCACGCCCGGCACCGGCTTGTCCGCGCGTCTGGCGCGGATGAGGATACGACCGTATGGCTGCGGGGCGGCCGTGGGTGCGTTTCGCAGCGCATCGGCCATGGTCGTCATTTGCTCCTGCATGAGGCGCATCTGGTCGGACATCACGCGGGTGGAGCGGTATCCGAAGTAGGCCGAAACGGCGAGGCCCAGGGCCAGCGCGGCGACGACGGCGAACGTGAGTTTCCGGTTCATGGCAAGGTCTCCCTGTGCAATGAGGGCGAGTTCGGCGGCCACGCGCTTCGGATCGCCAAACTCGGCGAGGGCCTGCCGCCGGGCATGGTCGAGGTCGAGGCCGGCGGCGATGTGGCGCTCCGCGGCGCAGGCAAGGTGGTCCTCGATCTCGTCGGCGATACGCTTGAACGGGTCATCAGCCGGGGGCGGCACCGCCGCCGGGGCTTCGCCGTCGTCGGATCGCGCGGGGCGGTCCATCACGCGCCTCCGAGGCCGAAGCGGCGTGACGATAGGATGGCGTTCACCGCCGTGGAAAAGTCCCGCCATTCCTTCCGGCGGGCGGCCAGTTCCTTGCGCCCGCGGGCGGTGAGCTGATAGTACTTGCGGCGGCGGCCCTCCGGGGCGTCGCGCCAGGTCGCGCGGAGCAGACCCGCCTTCTCCATGCGGTGCAGGGCCGGATAGAGGCTGCCCTCGCGCATGCGGAAATAGCCGCCGGTCTTCTGCTCGACGATCTTGCATATCTCGTAGCCGTAGCGGGGTTCGTCGGCCAGGGTTTCCAGCAGCAGGGTGTTCAGCGTTCCACGGACCAGATCGGGGTTCACGGGCATGGCACATCCTCACATCGGCTGTCTATGTATAATACATCGGCACCCGATGTATGTCAAGCGAAACCTCGTTTTTCTTCGTTTTTTCCAACCGAAGTGCGAGCGGCAAGGCGGCAAGGCTCACTTGCCGGGGCGAGTTACCGCGTTCTGGCTCGCAAAGGACGGCGATTTCGTGCCGGCGGGGCCGCGTTTTTGCCTGACGGCCGCCCGCACGAGGCCGACGAAGAAGGGGTCGGGCCGCAGGGGACGGCTGGTCAGTTCGGGGTGGGACTGGGTGGCGATGAAGAAGGGATGGGTCTCGGGCGGCAGCTCGAGGACCTGCATGATGGGGAAGTCCGGGGCCTTGCCGCTGAAGATCAGGCCGGCGGCGGTCAGCCGGTCGATATAGCGGGGGTCGACCTCGTAGCGGTGGCGGAAGCGGAGCCGGACCTCGCGGGCGTTGTTGAACAGGCGGGCGGCGAGGGTGCCGGGGGCCAGTGCGACGTCGCGTCCGCCCAGCCGCATGTTGCCGCCGAGGCCCTCGATCTGTTTCTGTTCGGGCAGGATGTCGATGACGGGGTGCGTGCAGTGGGCGTCGAACTCGGTGGAGTTGGCTCCGTCCAGACCGGCGACGTTTCGAGCGAATTCAGTGACGGCCATCTGGAAACCGAGACAGATGCCGAGATAGGGCAGGCCGGCGGTCCGGGCGTGCTCGACGCAGGCGATCTTGCCGGCGACGCCGCGGCTGCCGAAGCCGGCGGGCACGATCAGTCCGTCGAGGCGGCCCAGCCGCGCGGCAACGTCCTGGCCGCCGTCCATGTCGGTGACGTCGATCCAGTCGATATCGACGCGGACGCCCGCGCGGGTGCCGCCGTGTTCGAGGGCCTTGATGATCGATGCGTAGCTGTCGCGGACGGACGTATATTTCCCGGCGATGCCGATCGTCACGACGTCGGTCGCGCCGCGCAGGCGTGACAGATAGCCGTTCCAGACGGCGGTGGCCTTTTGTTCGGCCTCGGGATCAATGCGGTCGCCGAGGTTGAGGATGTCTACGACGGCTTGGTCCAGTCCGTCGGCCCGGAGCATCTCGGGGATGACATAGACCGACTCGCGGTCGTGCATGCTGAAGACCCGCTCGACGGGGACACTGGAGTACATGGCGATCTTGTCGCGGGCGCGGGCCGAGATAGGGCTGGCGGCGCGGCAGGCGATGATGTGCGGCTGGATACCGCGCTCCAGCAGTTGCCGGATGCCCAACTGGGCTGGTTTGGACTTTTGCTCGCCGAGGGCCGGAGGCTTGATGACATAGGTCAGCGCCACGAAGCAGGTGCTGCCCGGCCCCTCTTCAAAGGCGATCTGGCGAAGGGCCTCGATGTAATAGGCGTTTTCGACGTCGCCGACCGTGCCGCCGATCTCGACGAAAACCACGTCGGCGTCCGACTCGACGGCCAGCCGGCGGAGCTTGTCCTTCACCTCGCCGGTCACGTGCGGGATCATCTGGACGTCGCGGCCGAGGTAGTCTCCGCGCCGCTCCTTTTCCAAGACTAGCGTAAATATCTGTCCGCTGGTGGTGAAGTTCATCCGCGTCAGGTTCTGGTCCAGCATCCGCTCATAGGTCCCCAGGTCCATGTCGCATTCCATGCCGTCGTCGAGGACGAAGACCTCGCCGTGGCGATAGGGATTGAGCGTGCCGGAATCGAGATTGAGATAGCCTTCGAGCTTGATCGGCGCGACGGTCAGGCCCTTGTCTTTCATGATCTTGGCCAGGCTCGCGGCGAAGATGCCCTTGCCCAGCCCGGACATGACGGTGCCGAAGACGCCGACGTATCGGGTCTTGCCGTGCTGGTAGCCGGCGGGTATGGGCGTGAAAAACTCGGTCTCGTCGGAGGTGTCGGCGATCGAGGCGAAGAGGTCTCGTGCGGTCATGGGAGGATTGTAGCGACTCGGCCCGCGCGGTGAAACCGCGAGCGCCGGCCTGTGGCTATGGGCCGGCGGCACGAGGGATTGGTGCAACACAGCCCCGGCGGTTGACAGGCGTGCGGCCCAATCAGTAGACTATGTACCATTCGACTTACACCATGGCGAGTCGCAGCCCCGAGACCGATCCCGGGCGGAGTCGTAATGATGGCCACACGACGTGACACTCGCTTCCCAGACGACCCGGCCCATTCCGCGAAACCGTCGCGCCGGGAGTTTCTTCAGGTCGGCGCCGTCGCCGGCCTCGGCCTGTCGCTGGGAGACTATCTGATTCTGCAGCGCGCGGTCGCGGACGAATCGAAGACACGTGCAGTCAACAAAACGGCGCCCCGGAACGCCGCCGCCGGTCCGGCGGCTCAGTCGGTGATCTACATCTTCCTGCAGGGCGGGATGAGCCACTTTGAGACCTTTGACCCCAAGCCCAACGCCCCGATCGAATACAGGGGTCAACTGGGCGCCGTCAAGACCAACACGGGAGAGGTCTTCGGCGGACTGCTGCCGCAGACGGCGACCGTGGCGGACAAGATCGCCGTCATCCGCTCGATGAGCCATGGTGAGGCCGCCCACGAGCGCGGCACCCACAACATGCTGACCGGCTACAAGCCCAGCCCGGTCATTGCCTATCCGAGCCTGGGCAGCGTCGTGTCGCATGAATACGGCCCGCGAAAAGACCTCCCGCCCTACTGCTGCATCCCGGGCGCGACCGATCCGCACCTGGGCACCGGCTATCTGTCGAGCGCCTATGGTCCGTTCAGCATCGGCGGTGAGCCGAACGACAAGAACTTTCGCGTGCGGGACCTCAGCCTGCCGGCGGGCGTGGACGACGCGCGGTTTGCGGGGCGGCGCAGCCTTCGGGCCGCGGTGGACGCCCACTTCGCGAAGCTCGAGAAGTCCGACGCCCTTGACGCGATGGACGCGTTTTATCAACGGGCGTATGCGTTGATCAGTTCGCCCCAGGCCCGGGCGGCGTTCGACATCGCGCAGGAGCCGGCCAAAGTCCGCGACGAATATGGCCGAACGGCCGTCGGTCAGCGGCTGCTCCTGGCGCGGCGGCTGGTCGAGGCGGGCGTGCGATTTGTGACGGTTCTCGACGGCGGATGGGACTTTCACAAGGGCATCGACGGCGGGATGCGCAGCAGGGTGCCGCCGCTCGATCGGGCCTATGCGGCCCTGATCCGCGACCTGGACCGCCGGGGCCTGCTGGCGTCGACGCTCGTGGCGATGACGACGGAGTTCGGCCGGACGCCGCGGCTCAACAAAGACGCCGGTCGCGATCACTGGCCCAAGGTGTTCAGCATTGTTCTTGCCGGCGGCGGGCTGGCGGGCGGTCGCATCCACGGGGCGTCCGATCCGCTCGGAACCGAACCGGCCGACGACCCGGTCGGTCCGGCGGACATGGCGGCGACGATCTTCACCCAGCTTGGCATCCCGCCCGAAAAGGAGTTGATCGCGCCCGGCCCGCGGCCGATCGAGATTGTTCGCGATGGAAAGATTCTCTCGGATTTGCTGTAACCGCCGGTGTCGGAGCCTCGGCGTTCGACTTCGACACCCGAATTCGAGCCGCCGCCGGCGACCCGCGCGGCTTGAACCCATCAGGCCGAGCCGCGGGCTTCAGCCCGCGCGGCGCCGCCGAGCGATGCAAGCCATCAAGAAGCCCGCCGCGACGGCGATGACGTTCCTGGCGATGGCCGCGGCGACCGGTGCCGCGCCACAGCTCAGCCAGATCCTGCCGCGCGGCGGGACACGGGGCACGGAGATCGTTTGCGACTTCACCGGGGCGCGGCTCGACGGAACGGAGGAAATCCTCTTTCACGAGCCAGGCATCACGGTCACAAAGATCGAGCCGGTCGGCGGCTCTCGCGTCAAGGCGACACTCAAGATCGCATCGGACTGCCCGCTCGGCCCGCACGCCATGCGCGTTCGCACGCAGGCGGGCCTCAGCGAGCTGCGCGTGTTCAGCGTCGGCGCCCTGAGAGAACTCGCCGAGCCGGAGCCGAACGGCGACCGCTCAAAGGCCCCGACCGTGGCGCTGGACAGCACGATCAACGGGCGGATCACGAACGAGGACGTCGACTACTTCGCGTTTGACGCCGCCGCGGGGGTGCGCGTCAACATCGAGATCGAGGCGATGCGCCTTGGCGGGCCGCTGTTCGATCCGCGCATCGCGCTGTTGGACGCCACCGGCCGCGAGCTGGCCGCGTCTGACGACACCTGTCTGGTTCGACAGGACGCGGTCATCGGCTACACGTTTGAGAAGGCCGGCCGCTACGTCGTCGAGGTCCGCGAGGCGGCCTATGGCGGCGGCGGCAGCGATTGGTATCGCCTGCACCTTGGCACGTTCCCGCGCCCGCTGGGCGTTTTTCCGCCGGGCGGCAAGGCGGGTGAGAAGATCGAGGTGACCTGGCTGGGCGACGCGAAGATGGGCAAGCAGACGATCCAGTTGCCGGCCGGCGCCGTCTGGCCCTTCGGTCTGTTTCCATCCACGGACGAGGGCGTCGCGCCGTCGCGGGTGCCGTTTCGCGTCTCGCCGTCGCCCAACGTGCTGGAGGTCGAGCCGAACGACGGTCCGGCCGCGGCCACCCCGTTCGCCACTCCGGCGGCCGTCAACGGAATCATCGGCCAGCAGGGCGACGTCGACTGGTTTCGGTTTGACGGGAAGAAGGGTCAGGTGTTCGACGTGCGTGTCTGGGCTCGGCGGCTGCGGTCGCCGCTGGATTCGGTGCTGAACGTCTGGGCGCTGCAGAAGAAAGGCCCCGATGCCCCGTTTGCAACCGGCGGTCATCTCGCCGGCAACGATGACAGCGGTGGGCCGGACAGCTTTGTCCGCGTGACGTTGCCGGCCGATGGGACGTATGCGTTCCGCGTGCGTGATCATCTCGGTCGTGGTGGACCTCTGTATACATACCGCGTCGAGGTCACGCCGGTGCAGCCTCGCCTGCGGCTGGGCCTGTCGCCATCGGACCGGCCGATTCGATGCGCGGTGCCGCAGGGCGGACGTCAGGCGATCCTGCTGTCGGCGGCCCGGACGGACTTTGGCGGTCCGCTCAAGGTTGCCATCGACGATCTGCCCGCGGGCGTGACCGTCGAGACGCCGGACATGCCGGCCAACGTCAGCCTGATCCCGGTGTTGCTGACGGCCTCGGCCGATGCACCGCCGGCGGCGACCCTGGCGAACGTGACGGGCCACCACGCCGATCCGAAACAGGACATCACCGGTGGTTTCGCCCAGGACGTCGTGACGGTCTACGGAGCGAACCGGACGGTGTTCATGACCCATCGCGTGGCGCGCCTGCCGGTGGCGGTGGTGCGGGCGGCGCCGTTCGACATCGCGATCGTCCAGTCGAAGGTTCCCATCGTCCGCCACGGCATGATGCAACTCAAGGTCGTCTGCCACCGTGCGGAGGGATTCGCCGGGCCGAT
This sequence comes from Phycisphaerae bacterium, assembly GCA_046754505.1. Lineage (GTDB taxonomy): Bacteria > Planctomycetota > Phycisphaerae > UBA1845 > UTPLA1 > JAPULF01. The sequence continues at coordinate 13,256 of JBHHVX010000089.1, forward strand.
CGCGTTGCGGATATTGTGGAACCCGCCGGGTCTCCACAGCGGCAGCGCGACGATTGCCGCGAATCAGAGCGAGGCATTGCTGCACATCAACGCCGCCGGCGGCGCGGCGATCGGCAGGTGGCCGATCGCGGTGGTCGCTTCGGCCGCGGCGGACGGGGATACCGTCGAGGTCAGTTCTCAGTTGGCCACGCTCGATGTCTCGGACGTCTGGGTGGCGTTCAAGCTGAAACGCGCGCGGGTCGAACGGGGGCACGCCGTCGATCTGACGGTCGAGGTGCAGAAAAAGCACGACTTCGAGGGTACCGCCAGGGTCGAGCTGGTCGGTCTGCCGCGGAGCGTGGCCACCAAACCGCTCGAGATCACCAAGGACAGCACCGAACTCGTCTTTCCCATCGACACAAAGCCGGACGCCCCGGCCGGTCGCCACCGCGGGCTGTTCGTCCGCGCGACCATCATGGCCCATGGCGAGCCGATCGTGCATCAATCGGGCGGAGGCCAACTGATGATCGACAAGCCCCTGCCGCCGAAGCCCAAGGAAGACAAAAAGAAAAAACCGAAGCGACGGCGGCGCCCGCGCAACAAGGGCGACGTAAGAACGCAAGCGCGACGAACCACACGACTCAGCCCCGCGGCCCCTGAGCCGAGCCGCGGGCTTCAGCCCGCGCGGCCTCTTCCCGTAAACACGGCCCCGACAGCGAAACTCCCGGCATGAGGCGCCCATGAATCACGACAACCGGCAACACCTTCGTGGGATCCGTGCTCGTCTGTTTGCAGGGTCGGCGCTCACCGTCCTGGTGCTCGCAGGCGCCCCCTCGGCTGCACGCGCCGGCGTCGCGAGCCTCGCGGTCTATCCGTCGCCGGTGCAACTTGACTCGGCCACCGACCGCCAGCAGATCGTCGTCGTCGCGACCATGGCCGACGGCACCACGCGGGACGTGACGGCCGGGACGCAGTTTGCGTTCGGCAAGCCGGGCCTCGCCCGAATCGAAAAAGACGTCTTGCTGCCGGTCGCAGACGGCACAGCGCCCTTGCAGGCGACCTACGGCGGACAATCTACCAGCGTCGAGATCTCGGTCCGAAACGCTGTCCTGCACCGTCCCGCCAGCTTTCGCCTCGATGTCGAGCCGGCGCTGATGCGAGCGGGTTGCAACTCCGGCACCTGTCACGGGGCCGCCAGCGGCAAGAACGGGTTTCGCCTGTCGCTGTTCGGGTTCGATCCGGCGGCAGACTATGTGCGGCTGACGCGTCAGACCCACGCTCGACGTGTCGACGTCGCCGATCCCGGCGGCAGCCTGATCCTCCAGAAGCCCGCCACGATCGTGGCCCATGAGGGCGGACGCTGCTTTGCGCCCGGCGATCCGTACTACAGCACCATCGAACGCTGGATCGCCGAGGGCGCCCACGACGATCCGAAGAACCTGCCCGCGTTGACGGGGATCGAAGTCCTGCCGCCCGAGTCGGTTCTCGCCGGTGCGGGGGCGACGCAGCAACTGCTCGTGCGGGCGACCTACTCCGACGGCGCAGACCGCGACGTCACGCACCTGGCGGTCACGGCGACCGACAACGACCGGTCCGCAACGATCGACGATCGCGGCGTCGTCACGGCGGGCGCCCGGGGCGAGGCCCACATCATGGTTCGCTACGGCGTCTTTGCCGAGGTGGCCCACGTCATCGTCCTGCCGGCCGAGACGGCCTTCACCTGGCCCGACGTGCCGGCGAACAATTACATCGACCAGCGTGTCTATGTCAAGCTCCGCAAGCTGCGAATCACCCCGTCCGCCGTGTGCGGCGACGCCGTATTTTTGCGCCGCGTCTATATCGATCTCGTCGGCGGGCTGCCGACCGTCGCCGAGTATGATCGCTTCGTTTCGGACCAGGCCCCGGACAAACGGGCGCGGCTGATTGACGAGTTGTTGAAAAGGCCCGAGTTTCCCGAAATCTGGGCGATGAAGTGGGCGGAGCTGCTGCGGATCGAATCCGGCTCGCGGCGGATCAGCTTCAAGGCGATGTTTCGCTACAACAACTGGCTCCGCGACGCGATCCTGACCGACATGCCCATGAACCGGATGGTCCGGACGCTCCTGACGGCCGGCGGCGGCAATTTCGCCAACCCCGCGGCCAACTTCTACATGGTCGAGACCGACCCGAAGTCGATGGCCGAAAACGTCGCCCAGGTGTTCCTCGGCATCCGTGTCCAGTGTGCCCAGTGTCACAACCATCCCTTCGAGCGGTGGACGATGGACGACTATTACAGCTTCGCCGCCTTCTTCGCGCAGGTGGGCCGCAAGACCGCCGAGGATCCACGTGAGACAATCGTCTTCAACAGTGGCTCGGGCGAGGTGCGGCACCTCCGCGGCGGGCGACCGATGGCGCCGAAGTTCCTCGGCGGTGAAACGCCGAAGCTGGCCGGCCGAGACCGGCGGACGGTGCTGGCCGACTGGCTCACCGGCCCCGACAATCCCTGGTTTGCCCGATGCTTCGTCAATCGCGTCTGGGCGCACTTCATGGGCCGGGGCATCGTCGATCCGGTCGACGACGTGCGGGTCAGCAACCCGCCGTCCAACCCGGCCCTGCTCGACGCCCTCGCCGCCCGGTTCATCGAATACAACTATGACCTGCGCAAGCTCGTCCGCGACATCGGTACCTCGCGAACCTACCAGCTTGCGACGCAAAGCAACGCGACCAACGCCGGCGACGATCGCAACTTCGCCCACGCGTTGATCCGACGCATCCCCGCCGAGCAGCTCCTCGACGCCATCTGCCAGGTCACCGAACGGCCGGAGAAGTTCCGCGGCCTGCCGCTGGGGGCCCGGGCGGTGCAGGTCGCCGACGGCCGCACCGGCAACTACTTTCTCGACACCTTCGGCCGCCCGGACCGCACCAGCGCCTGTGCCTGCGACCGCCGCAACGAGCCGACGCTGGGCCAGGCCCTGCACCTGATCAACGGCGCGACCATCAGCGGCAAGATCGCCTCCGATCAGGGCCGCGCCGCCCGGCTGGTGGCGAATAAGAAGACAATTGACCAGATTGCAGACGAGTTGTACGTCGCGGCGCTCTCGCGAAGACCGACGGCGAAGGAGCTGGCGGCGGCGAAGAAGCGGGCCGACGAGGTGAAAGACCTCCGCCGGGCCGCCGAAGATCTCTTCTGGGCGGTGCTGAACTCCCGCGAGTTCGTCTTCAACCACTGACCGCCCGCG
>JBHHVX010000090.1:0-16087 GCA_046754505.1 Phycisphaerae bacterium
GGGATTCTCGTTCCAGCCAAGATTCTCGTTCCAGCCAAGATTCTCGTTCCAGCCAAGATTCTCGTTCCAGCCACACGGCGGCCGAAAACACCCGCCCGAATAATCATACAAGACGCTAATTCCGGGCCAGCACCTCCAGGGCGTAGGTCGACGGCGCCGGAGGCGGCGCGCCGTTCAGGAGCAATCCGACGAACGGCGCAAGGTCCCGGCCGTCCACCAGGCCGTCGCCGCTCGTGTCCGCGTTGCCGACCGGACAGTTGGGGAACGCGGCCGCGTAGCCGGCCGGGTCGGTCAGGGCGAGGGCGAAGGGCGCGATGTCCGCCGGATCGACCGCGGCGTCGCAGTTCAGATCGCCCGGCACCGGTGTGCTGCCCACCTGGAGGACCGACACGCGGATCAGCCGCGTGACGTTGTCGGCACTGTGCTGGAGTGCCTCTTCGACCCCCAGACCGCCACGATCCGACGAGGCCAGAAGGTTCATGTTCGTATCCAGCACCTCCAATAGGTAGTCATCGGGGCCGTTGAGAATGAGCGCCATGAAGCCGCCGGCGGCCGACAGGCTCAGGGAAAAGGTGTCCGGCTGGCCCGGCGTCGCCGTGCCGACGATGGCGACGGGGTTGTTATTGAAGACGGCCGGAATGACGCCGCCGACAAGCTGGCTCTCGTTCCGCTCGGCGACCGGCACCTGCTCGAAGAGGTGGTCATTGACAAAGGCGCCGAGGAAGATGTCGAGGTCGCCGTCACCGTCGGTATCGAAGATCACGGCCTGCCAGCCCTCATTCGTGTTCCCGGTCGGGAAGGCCCGGGGCGGCGTCCAGTCGACGAACGAGGTCATCCCATTGACCGACGTGTTCCGCAGCACGGAGGGCCGCCCGCCGATCCCGCCGGGCGGGACGCCGGACTCCTTGCCGACGAAAATGTCGGGGCGTCCGTCCGCGTTGAGGTCCGCGACCGTGACCTTCCGGGAGATTCGCTGGGTGACCGAAGGCGGCAGCGTGGCCGCGGGCAGCGTCGTGAACGTGGCCTTGTTGGCGGCATCGTTTCCGTTGTTGCGGAGGATGCGGTCTCCCCCGCCGCCGGCGAAGTTGGCCCAATAGATGTCCATGTCGCCGTCGCTGTCAAAATCGCCGGCCACCATGGTGTTTTCGTCGACCACGGCGTCGCCAATCGTCTGGACGCTGCCGGGATAGTTGAAATCGCCCGCCCCGCTGCTGCCGACGCCGTTGTCGTTGTAGTAGATCTTGTTCTGGCCGAAATTGTTGCTGACGAGCAGGTCGAGCTTTGCGTCACCGTTCATGTCGGCCGCGTCGATGTGAACCGTGTAGTCCCCCGAGGTCGGCACCATGAGCGACGTGGCGTCGGTGAAGAAGCCGCTGCCGTTGTTGAGCACCAGCCGGTCCTGCGGCGTGTTCGGATAGTTGCCGGCGTAGACGTCGTAGTCGCCGTCCTGATCGAAATCCTCGGCCGCCCCGTTGCACGAGGCGCCGAGCAGGCCGTTGCTCGGCAGGCGCGCGGTGGACTCATCCACGAAAGAACTGAACACGCCGCCGGGATGGTTGTTGATGTAGAGTCGGTCCGAACCCGGCCCGAATCCCGCGTTGGAATCATTGATGACGTAAATATCCAGCCATCCGTCACCATCGAAGTCGCGCATGAACGTGATGCGTGAGACATCCGTCGCGCTGAAACCGGGGATGATCGGGGCTCCGCTGACCTCGTTGAATACGCCGTTGTCGTTGCGGTAGAGCTTGTTCAGACGCTCGCCGAAGTCGCTCAGTGCGGCGGCGACCACGACGTCCAGGTCGCCGTCGTTGTCGAAGTCGCCGACATCGAGCGCCTTCTCGTTCGTGGACGTTTCGGACACCGTCTGATTGATCCGTATCGACGTGGCGTCGCGGAAGTTCAAGGTGCCGGGCAGCGGAAAACCTCGTGCAATCCCCGCACCCAGCCCCAACACAATGACGACAACGAGAGTCTTTCCGGCCATGAGATCGCCTCTAGGCCTGGTCGATTGCGCCAGGCGCACGCGGGATCACGTGGTCGGAGACGTATCCCGGCTTGGGGTGAAACAGACAGTGAAAACTAATCCTAGCCCGCAGCAGCTACCCTACCCTCGCGACAGTGCCGATGCAAGCCCGTCCGGGGAAAAAACCGGAAGTCGCCAAACGTCTCGCCTCGCCGTCCTCGCCGGAACAACGACCGCGGTTTTTCGGGAATAAATCGTCGCCCTCCTCGGTTATATAAGAATCGGGTTCGAGCGCCGTCCTCGCTCGAACCACAAGGTGCATCTGCTATGCTGATGAAGCACATGGGCTGCGCCGTCTCGCTGAACCTTTGGGGAATCGCCCTGGCCACCACCCCGCCCGCCGCCGGTCAGGTGCGATTCGTCGACGTGGGCGCCGCACGCGGCATCGCACCCTATCACATGGCCGAGGGGTTCTCCGCCGGCGTCGCCGCGGCCGATTTCGACGACGACGGCGACGTCGATCTGTTCGTGCCCAACGCCCAGGGCGAAGCGGACCAATTATATCTGAACGACGGCGACGGTAAGTTCACGGACATCGCGGCCGCCGCCGCGGTCGCGTCGACCGACCAAAATCGGGCGGCGCTGTGGTTCGATTATGACGGCGACCGCGATCTCGACCTCGTGGTGGCGGGCGATTGTTTTCCGCTTCCCTGCGACGGGCCGGTGCCGTTCCGGCTCTACCGCCAGTCGGCCGACGCCGGATTCGAGGACGTCACCGCCCAGGCCGGGCTGATCCCGTCGTGGACCGCTCGACAGGCCGCGCACGTCGGTGGCTTGTGCGCGGGCGACCTCGACAACGACGGCTTCCTCGACCTCGTCGTGACCTATTGGAACGGCCCGGCGCTGCTGCTCTTGGACAACCGGGACGGGACATTCCGCGACATCAGCTCGCTCAGCCGGGTCGGCGCCGAGGCGCGCACGCACTGGCAGCCGGTGGTGTTCGACTTCGACCGCGACGGCCGGCTCGATATTTTTGTGGCCGTCGACTTCGCGCCGAACTTCCTCTGGCATAATCAAGGCGACAACACCTTTGTCGATGTGGCGTCCTCGGTGGGTGTCGCCAACGCCTGGAATGACATGGGCGTGGCCCTCGGCGATTACGATAACGACGGCGACATCGACATCTACGTCACCAACATCTTCGAGGCCGGCCAGCACAATGTCCTGTTTCGGAACACCACCGCTGCCGGACACATATCATTCATCGACGTATCCCAGGCAGCCGGCGTCGACGCGGGCGGCTTCGGCTGGGGCGCCGCTTTCCTTGATGCCGACGCCGACGGCCGGTTGGACCTGGCCGCCACCAACGGCTTCCACGGCGTGGACTGGCAGCACGACCCGTCGCGGTTCTTCCTCAACAGGGGCGGGGCCGCCGTTCGATTCGCCGACGTCTCGAATGCCGTTCACTTCAATGATACGGACTGGTGCAGCGGACTGATCGCGCTGGATATCGATCGAGACGGCGACGAAGACCTCGTGCAGGTCTGCAAGACGGGCATCCTGCGCGTGCTGGAAAACCGACCGATCCTGCCCGCCGCCCGGCGGTATCTGGTCGTCAGGCCGCGTATGGCCGGTCCCAATCACCGCGCCATCGGGGCCGTCGTGCGACTCACCGCGGGCCACCGGACCATGATGCGGCCGATCCAGGCCGGAACGAGTATTATGGGACAGGAGCCGGCGGAGGCGTTCTTCGGGATGGCCGACGCCACCACGGCCGACGCCCTGACCATCGACTGGCCCGACGGATCGCAGACCGTCCTCAACAACGTGCCCGTCGACCAGGTCCTGACCGTCTGGAATCGGGGCGCCGTCGACCACGCGTTCGCGCCATCCGAGCCACCGTCGCGCGGACCCTGAACTCCCGCAACCGAAACACACCATCATCGCATCTGATGCACCGATCTTGGCGGTGTCGACGCGCGTTGAAGCGCATCGAGAATCGTGCTATCGTTGTCTGCGGGGAAGGCGGACCCGTTGATGGAACGAATCGAGACGGACATCCTGATCGTCGGCGCCGGGCTTGCCGGCGCATCAACGGCCTATCATCTCGCCCGGACGACGGATTTGCGGGTCATTCTGGTCGATCAGGAAGCCACCCCCGGTGTGCATTCGTCGGGGCGCAACGCTGCCATCATTCGGCAATATGCCGACGACCCGGCTTGGCGATCGCTCCTGACCGAGGGGGCAGCCTTTCTCCGCGGCGGCGAACTGGCAAGCTACGAACGCCGCGGATTGATGCTGCTCGGACTCGGAGACGACGACGTGACCCCGCGGTTTCCGCGTGCCCGCGGGACCGGCGCCTGGCGCCCCGACGACGGGACCGTGGACGTAGCGGCGCTGCTGCAGGCCTATCTTGCCGGACAGGACGTGCGCTTTGAGACAAAAGTATTTGGATGGTCGCGTGTGGGTGACGGACTCCGCGTGGAAACCGACCACGGTGATATCCGCTGCTGCCTGCTGGTCAACGCCGCCGGTCCTTGGGCGGGAACCCTGGGCGAGCTGCCACTGACGCCGATGAACCGGCACCTCTTCGTGACTGGCCCGATGGATTGGGTCGACGCGGGTTGGCCGTGTGTGTGGGATGGACCGCGGGGGCTGTACTTCCGGCCCGAGTCTGGCGGGTTGCTCCTGTGCTGCTGTGACGAGACGCCGGCCGAGCCGGGCGACTACCGTGAAGATCTCGCGGTTCTCGAGCGGCTGGCCGGCAACGTCAGCGACCAGCAGCCGGGCCTCGGCGAGCTGGCGATCCGGCGGCAATGGGTCGGCCAGCGGACGTTTGCTCCGGATCGAGCAGCCGTCATCGGCCCTGATCCGCGAAACGATCGCGTGTTTCACGTCGCCGGCCTCGGCGGCCACGGCGTGACCGCGTCCTATGCGGTCGGACGCCTGGCGGCAAAAATGATCTGCGGCCGTGACGCCGAATCGTTCGATGCCTATTCTCCTTCCAGATTGCTCAAACAGGATGCTCATTCGCGGAGGACGCTTCATGCCGACTGTCGATGAAACATTGGACACCACCTATGAGAAGATGCGGGAGAAGCTGGCGGGCGTGGTCCCGGAGATCGAGCTTCGCTACAAGGCCGAACTCGTCTTTCACATCAACCGGTTGAAAGAGCGACACGGCGCGGTCATCCTCGGCCACAATTACATGGAGCCGGCGCTCTACCATTGCGTGCCGGACTATGTGGGGGATTCACTCGAACTCTGTCGCCTGGCGGCTCGCACCGACGCGCCGATCATCGTTTTTTGCGGCGTCAGATTCATGGCCGAGACGGCCAAGATCCTGAACCCGGACAAGACGGTGCTGATCCCGTCGCTCGAAGCCGGCTGCTCCCTGGCGAGCAGCATCACCGCCGCCGACGTGCGGCAACTGAAGACCCGATTCCCCGGCGTGCCGGTGGTCAGCTACATCAACACCTATGCCGACGTCAAGGCCGAGAGCGACGCCTGCTGCACGTCCAGCAATGCCGCCGCCGTGATTCGCTCGTTCGACGCCGACGCCGTCATCTTCCTGCCGGACGAATACCTGGCGCGCAACGTCGCACGCGAAACGGGCCGCCGCATGATTGTCCCGCGGCGCGGTCCCGAGGGACTCGACGACCCGTCCGGCGAGATCGACTGCGCCATGATCGGCTGGGACGGGCGCTGTGAGGTGCACGAAAAGTTCAACGTCGACGACATCCGTAACATTCGAGCGCAGTTTCCAGAGGTCTACGTGCTGGCCCATCCCGAGTGCAGCCCCGAGGTTGTCGCCGAAGCGGATTTTTCCGGAAGCACCTCGGCGATGATCCGGGCCGTCCGCGAGTCAGACGCCCCGCGCTATCTCCTGCTCACCGAGTGCTGCATGGGCGACAACATCGCCGCGGAGAACCCGGGAAAAGACATGGTCCGCCTGTGCAGCGTCCGCTGCCCCCACATGAACGAGATCACCCTGGAACAGACGCTCGCGTCGCTGCGCGACATGCGGCACGTCATCGAGGTGGACGCCGACATCGCCCGCCAGGCCCGCCGTGCGATCGACCGCATGTTGGAAGTCGGTTCGTCCGCGCCGGCCTGCTCAGTCGGATGAGCCTCACACGCGCGATCGGAACATGGAACCGAGACGGAGAACGCTCTTGAAATCCGACAAAGAACCGACCTACACATGGATCCCGGACCTGAGCCGGCACCAGAGAATCCCCGAAGACGGCATCCTCACGCGAACCCTGCGGGATGACGAACAGACGAAGGTCGTGCTGTTCACCTTCTCAGGCGGGCAGGAACTGTCCGAACACACGGCCTCCTCACCGGCCATTCTGCACTTCATCGCGGGCGAGGCGGAGGTCACGCTCGGGGAGGATGGCCTCACCGCCGGCCCCGGCACCTGGGTCCACATGCCCGCCCATTTGTCGCACAGCATCCGAACCCGTGGGCCGGTCATCATGCTGTTGGTGCTGATCAAGGCTTCGTGAGACAACCGACGGGGCGGGCGGCCGCCTGGCACATTCCAGGGCCCCGCTCAAACGATTCTCCCGCTGCATCTCAATGACACGGGCGCCGCCAACCTCTTGCGAACCTCGATTTTGGTGATATGCTCATGGCGATATGTTCAACTGGGCTCGGACCGAGTCCACAGGAGGTTTATCCGCGCGGCGATGGCTTTGTCCTGTATCCGTCCGGCGGACAATGTCGCGGAGACCGCTCGGGAAGCACATACAGGCCGTTTTCGGCCGATCTGATAAGCAATACGGTTCCTGCTGATCCCTTGATTTGGAGGAGTTTTCATGCCATCCCCTACACAGCAACTCATCACGGTTTTGATCAACAGTTTCGGCGCGATCATCACCGCCGCGTTCACGTCGATATTCAGCGCCATGCTGACGCCGCTGATTCAGGCCATGCTCGGTGCCTTTGGCATCGGCGCATAGGAAACGAGGCTCGTTCGCCGCAACACTATCTGATTCCATCAGGTGTGCCATGCAGAACAAGAACCGATATGGTTTATACACAATAGCTCTTTCCGCCGGTGTCGCAGCTCTGCTCGCATCGTCGGCCCATGCCCAGGATTCGACCGGTAGCGCCGGCGGCCCATCGGCCCGCACGCAACCGGCCGCGGCCGCCGCCGAACAGGAAAAGGCCAAGCCCCTGCGCGGCCCGAAATACCTCGTCCTCCATGGCGCGGAGGACTTCAGCTATCTCGACGGTCCCGAGGGGTCCTACCGCAAGGACTTCTTGGACCCCATCAAACGCATTCACCTGACCGACGATCTCTCGCTGAGCGTTGGCGGACAACTGCGTGTCCGGCTGGAGGCCGAGACCAATCGGGCCTTCGGCGTCAGGCGGCGGTCTCAGGATACCTTCTTCCTGCATCGCTACTTCCTGCACACAGACTTTCTTTATCGCAAAAGCGCGCGGCTGTTCTTTGAAGCGATCAACGCCCAGATCGAGGACCGCGACCTCCGGCTCCTCCCCATTCACGAGAATCGCTTCGACGTGTACCAGTTGTTCTTCGATGTCCGACCGCTGGGCGACAAGGTGCCCTTCACCGTCCGCGTCGGCCGGCAGGAACTGCTCTACGGCAAGCAGCGCCTGGTCAGTCCGCTCGACTGGGCCAACACGCGGCGCCGGTTCGACGGCGTCAAGGTCTTCTACCGCAGTGAGAAGTTTGACATCGACGGCTTCTACGTCCGGCCCATCCCGATCGATCTGACCGAGGGGCTGAACCGCAAGCCGGACGAGTACCGCGAGGAGCAGCACTTCTTCGGCGTGTATGCGAAGTACAAGGGCATCAAGAATCACTACTTCGAGCCATACTTCCTCGGCCTCCGCGACAAGGGTGACCGGACCAATGCCAACGGCCGTGTGGGCGATCTGTCCGTCTACACCCTCGGTGCCCGCGTCGGCGGAAAGACCGGTCCCCTTGACTACGACGGAGAGCTCGCGGGCCAGTGGGGCAAGTTTTCACACGACACGATCCAAGCGTGGATGGGGGCGGTCGATCTCGGCTGGACCTTCAAACACGTTCCATTCTCACCGCGGCTCGGCGCGGGATTCGACTATGGCAGCGGCGACGACGACCCCACCGACAACGTGCACCAGACCTTCAACCAGTTGTTCCCCCTGGGTCATGCGTACCTGGGTTACCTGGATCTGGTCGGCCGCCAGAACATTCTGGCCACCAATGTCAACCTGACGTTCAAACCACACAAGAAGGTCAAGACGCGGCTCGCGTGGTACACCTTCTGGAACGATTCAAAACGCGACGCCCTGTACAACGCCGGCGGCGTGCCCGGACGCAGAAACCGCTTCGGCACCTCCGGCCACGATCTCGGCAACGAACTGGACCTGACCATCAAGTACGCCCTCGACCTGCACTCGTCGATGCTGTTCGGCTGGTCGCACTTCTGGGGCAACAGCTTCATCCGATCCACCGGCCCCAGCGAAGACGCGGACCTGTTCTACCTGCAATACAAGTTCAGTTTCTGAGCGGAAGCCGATCCGGCGTCACGACGCGGCCGGCACGACCTCGAGCGAAATGCGCGATTTGTCTGGATCTCCTGGAGACAACGCCCCCGCCGCGTCGGGATGCAGGTCGCCCAGATCGGCGCGCGTCATAAACTGAAGCGGGATGCCCGCGGCATGCTGCTGCTGCACATATTGGCACATCCGCTGGCCGGCGCAGCGATCGAAGACCTTGCCAGACAACAGCAGCTCCTTGACTTGTCGATACTTGCGGTTCTCGTGAACCGGACCGTCGTGGACGCAGCCCATGTCCGCGACGCCGTGGATCAGGCAGCATGGATCCAGCCGGCCATTCTGGTTGACGTACACCGCGTCGATCCAGCCGCAACACGTGAGACCAGTCGCCCGGCAGGCGGAGGTGCCGTCGTCCTCTTTCACGGCAGCGGGCACACCCGCCGTCTCGCCAAGCATCCGCTCCGGAAGTTGTAGAAGCATCCTCGCCTCGCCGGCGAGGCGACGAGCCTCACGAACGAACGCCGACCATTCCGGATGGTCGCTTGCCGGATGATTGCCGTTGGCGCCGTCCTCCCACCCGATCAAGTCTTCGACAAACACCCGCATGGCCCCGAGCCGGACGGCCGTCCGAACGAAGTCCGGCAGCTCATGGATGTTGTCGCGCATCGCCACGAACGACATCGATACGTGGGGCTGTTTTCGATCTCCCTCTCGCTTCATTTCCTGGAGCATCTCAATCTTTTTGAGGACGCGCCCCAGATCGCCGCCACGGATCGTCGCGTAGGTCTCGGCCGTCGCCGCGTCGATCGAGAAGTTCACCATGTTGACGGCCTGCGATTCGACGATCTTCCGGCTCGTCCGCGGCCCCAGTGGCTGCCCATTCGTGAAGATGTCGAGCATCACGCTCCGCTGCTGCGCGATATCGATGACGCGGTCGATCTGCGGGTGCAGGAGCGGATCACTGTCGCCGGAGCTGAGCGTGATCGCGCCGACGGTCGGCGCGGCCGCGAGAAGGGCGCCAAGGTCGTCCGCCGATAGGTAGGACAACCGGTCCGGATAGCTCGGCGACTGCCGCCCCAGGCACATCCGGCACTTGAGATTGCACTTGCCGAGAACGAATTCGAGGTTGAGCCACCTCGGCATGTACAGAATCGATCGATAGTCCTGCATCCACGGGTAACGCGGGCGATGCCGGATCAGGTGCGATCGAATGCTCTGCAACCCGGCTCCGGCGAGCATGCCGTGGGACAACATCGTCGCGACGAGATTGTGAAACGCCGGCCGGTTTCCCGGTGACAGGGTCAACGCGTCCTGCAGGTTCTTGACGGCGCCTCCGAGGTTGCCGGCGGCCATTTGGACGACGGACAGGTCCGCCAGTCCGGTGGCGATCCGATCGTGGGCGCTCTGCACGGCGTCAGTCGGCCGACCGGCCGCGACCTGCTCGCGTACGACGGCGTCGGTCACGTGGAGATGCTCGAAGTCGGGATCGGTCACGTCTCACCCGCAAACCGCACCGGGCCGCTGCCGCCGTGCCTCCACCCGCAGGCATTCGGTCGGACCCCGGCCTTCGCTCGGCCCTACCCCTATGTCGGCCGCGCCGGCAATCCGGGATGATGCTTTCTCGGCGATCGCCCGGCGGACGGATGGATGTCCGAATCGACGCATGGCGCGATCCCGCCGGAGCTGAGCTGTGAATAGAGGGCTGCGCGGGCGAGTCATAGCCCCGTGGCGTCACGCGCTGGTGGCCGCACAGCTCGCCTGCCCGGCCGCGAGGGCTGTTTCGAGGTCGGCGATGAGGTCTTCGGCGTCTTCGATGCCGACGCTGAGACGTAGGAGACCGCCGGTGATGCCGCGGGCCTCGCGCTCTTCGGCCGGGATGCTGGCGTGGGTCATCGTGGCCGGGTGGCCGATGAGGCTCTCGACGCCGCCGAGGCTCTCGGCCAGCGAAAACAGCTTTGTCCGGCAGGCGATCTGCCGGGCGGCGGCCTCGCCCCCGCGGACCACAAACGACACCATGCCGCCGAAACCGCTCATCTGGCGTTTGGCGAGGGCGTGCTGCGGGTTCGATTCCAGACCGGGGTAGTAGACCTTCTCGATCGCATCGTGCGACTCGAGATAGCGGGCGACGCGCATCGCGTTCTCGCAGTGTTGCTTCATGCGAACCGCGAGCGTTTTCACCCCGCGCAAGACCAGCCAACTGTCAAAGGCCCCCGGCACGCCGCCGACAGCGTTCTGATGATACTGCATCGTCTCGTGCAGCCGAGCCTCGTTGGTCAGAACGGCCCCGCCCACCACGTCGGAGTGCCCGCCGACATATTTGGTCGTGCTGTGGACGACGATGTCGGCCCCAAGGGCCAGCGGCTGCTGGAGCGCGGGGCTGGCAAACGTGTTATCGACAACCGTGGTTATTTTGTCTGACCGGGCGATCTCCACGACCGCGGCGATGTCCACCAGATTCAACAGCGGGTTCGTCGGCGTCTCGATCCAGATCATCTTCGTTTCGGGCCGGAGCGCCTCGCGAACGCGGGCCGGTTCGCGCATGTCGACCCACGAATAGACCAGGCCATAACGCTTCAGGACCAACTCAAACAGCCGATAGGTCCCGCCATACACGTCGTCCGCGCAGATGATATGATCCCCGGGGTTGAGCAGATTCATCACCGCGGCGCCGGCGGCCGTGCCCGATGCGAACGCCAGCCCGTGCTGCGCCCCCTCAAGCGATGCCAGACAGGCCTCCAGCGCGGCGCGCGTCGGATTGCCCGTGCGGGAATATTCGTAGCCCTTGTGCTGACCGATGGCATCCTGCGTGTAGGTCGACGTTTGGTAGATGGGCACGATCGTGGCCCCGGTTGCAGGGTCGGCTTCCTGTCCGACATGAATGGCTCGGGTGGCGAACTTCATGAAACGGCTCCTGGTACGGCGTTCGCTGGTTTCTTACGAGTAGGGTGGGCATGGCCCACCGCGATCAGCGCGGGCCGGTGACATTCCGAGGAGGCGGCGTGCAAGAAGGCGGGCCGTGCCCGCCCTACGCATCTATATTCCGGCCGGCCGCTCCGGGGAGGCCGGGGCCGGTGGTTCCGCCCCCAGTTCATAGCACGCGACCCGCCGCTGATCCCACAGGTTCGTCTCCGGCGTGAGCGTCTTGTCGTCCGCGAGGGTGAGGTCGATCGTCACCGTCTGCTCCGAATGTCCTTCACGCCAGATGATCCGCCCCGAGGGATCCACCACGAGGCGCATCGCGTCCAGCGCCAGGATGACAAACACGCGGTTCTCTGTCGCGCGGGTCCGCACCAGAATCTCCGCCACGTCCACACCGTCCGCGACCAGCACCTGAACACCGTCCAGCGCGTGGCAGCGGGCGGAAACGAAACTCGCAAGTTCCGCGGCACCGATCCGCGCAACGCGCCCACCCGTCTCTTCGAGAAGGGCCACGATAGCGCTGCCCGTGCAGGCCACCGGAATCGGGCAGGCCTTGCCGGGCGCCGGGGCGCGAAACGGAGGAGCGGAATCCAGCAGCCGGTCGCGCGAGGCCGCGTCCATGGTCGGCAGCCGCGCCTTCTCGGAAAGCTGCACCTCGGCTGCCAGCAATTGTTCACCTTCGGCAGCGGCGCACGCGATGACGTCGCCACCGGCCCCGACCAGTTGACTCTGACCGACGTATTCCAGAACGGACCCTTCGGAACCGGCCTTGCTACATGTGATCAATGGGACGCCGAACTCCAGCGCCCGCGACCGGACCAGAAAATCGGCCTGGGCATTGCGAAACTGACCGGACCCCGCCGCGGCGTTGACCAGGGCGGCCGGCTGAACGATGAACCGCGCCCCGCGGCCGACGAGTGTTGCCGTGATCTCGGGGGATCGCCCGTCGGCGCAAATGAACACGCCCATGCGGCCGAACTCGGTGTCAAAGACCGACAGTTCGTCGCCGGGTGTAAACCAGCGGTTGTCGCAGTCCCAGAGAAAGTTCTTCCGAGCGATGCCGACCTGTGTGCCCGATCGGTTGAAGACAGCGGCGCTGTTGTAGAGCCGGCCTTCGTGCTCCTCGACAAAACCGGCGACGAGCCAGACCTCGTGGCCGGCGGCCAGCTTGGAGAATCGATCCAGCACCGCCGGCGACCGCTCGATGTCGTCGCGGAGGTATCGCTCGGCTGACTCCAGCCAATAGGCGGGATAGGTCGTCTCCGGAAGCACGAGCAGGTCGGCGCCACGCTGTAACGCCTGCGCCGCCAGGCGATCCGCGGCGCCCCAGACGGACGCGGCCTCGTCAATCGTCGTTGCCAAAAGCTGGCCACAAGCAGCAATCATGGCTGCCCAAGTTAGGCGTTTCGAGATCGAATTGCAATCAGCCCGAGTGTGTTTCTATAATCACCGGAGCAGGCCCGTGTGATCGTTCCCGCGGGCACCGGTCCATCCCCTGTGTTTCCCGACCCAGTGAAGAAAGGGCGTCTGGTTTTTCCGAATGTCACAGCGCGACTATTATGATGTTCTCGGCGTCTCCCGCAGTGCGACACCGGACGAAATCAAGCGGGCCTACCGGCGGCTTGCCAAGCAGCACCATCCGGACCACAACAAGGATGACGCCGGGGCCGAGGAACGTTTCAAGGAGGTCCAGACCGCCTACGGCGTCCTCTCCAGTCCTGAGAAACGCGGGCGATATGATCAGTTCGGTCACGCGGGCGTCGAGTCCGGCACCGCCGGCGGCCAGAACGTTCGGTGGACGACCGGAGGTGATCCCATAGATATCGGGAACCTGTCGGACCTGTTCGATTTCGGATTCTCCGGAGGTCAACCCGGCCACGGCGGGTCGTCGGGGTTCGATCAGTTCTTTCGTGGGAGATCGCGCTCGCGGAAGCCACGACAGAGACCGAAAAAGGGACGCGACGTCGAGCATGCCGTCACGCTGACGTTCGAGCAGGGCGCACGGGGTGTTTCTCTCGATTTGCCTCTGCCCGCCTCCGAGGGTGTCCCGGCTCAACGAATCACCGTGCGCGTGCCGCCGGGCGTCGAGGACGGGCAGCGAATTCGGGTTCGCGGCAAGGGCCAACCCGGTCCGGCCGGGGCGCCGCCCGGCGACCTGTACATCGCCTGCTCGATCAAGCCGCATCCGTATTTTGAGCGGCGGGGGTCGGACATCTATCTCGATGTGCCCATCACGCTGGACGAGGCCGCCCTCGGCGCCCGCGTCGACCTGCCGACCCTCGACGGCGTGCGAACCGTCACCATTCCTGCGGGCACCGCGAGCGGGACGATATTGCGTCTCGCAAGTCTCGGCGTGCCGGCGGCCAAGGGTGGCCGGCGCGGAGATCAATACGCCGTCATCAAGATCGTTCCGCCGCAGACCCTGACGGACGAGCAAGAAGACCTGCTCGCGAAGTTCGCCCGCACCGGCCGCGCGTCGCCGCGGGACGGGCTATGGACCTGATGGGGGAGTGCGACATGCCGTTGGAGGACCTGCGCTCCGGGCTGCGACACCATCGGCGCCGCCTCGGCCTGATCACGCCGTGTCTGTTCATATGTGTTCTCGCGACACAGGCTCCGGCCAAACCGCCAAGCGATCGGAAGGCTCAATCCGCGCCACCTTCGGTGAAGAGCGATATCCCGCACACGGGAACGACAGAACAGATCCGTGACGATCCCCGCGCGATCCGGTGGCGTTCGACCTTGCTGATCGGGGCGACGTTGGTCGTCGTTCTGGTCGCCACATCGATTGCCATCATCGTCTTTTCTCGAAACTTTCGGCGATACCTGATGCGCCGGGCGCCGCAGCCGACGCCGAATGACGACGTCTGGCAGATGCACAAACTGCCGGAGGAACTCGACGAAGGCGCCGCGACGGACGCCGGGGCTCCTGACGACGACCCTCCATTTGGCCTCGGTCCCCAGTCAACCGGAGGACCCGACGAGGATTGAACGGCCGGCGAGGTCGGCCGCATTCGCCTGGGGCCGTGACACAATCGGCGGCGGGGTGCCACGGGCAGCTTGCCTGCCCGTGTCCGTGTGGGGCGCGATTCGTCGATGCACAGGCGGACAAGCCGCCACTGGAACCCGCGCAGGCTGGAGGCCCGCACCACAACAAGCCGCCGTGAGTGTCACTGACCCCATTCGCTTCTGCACGGTTGACAGTCACCGCCACAGCAAGTATTCAGACCGCCTGCGGCAGGGTCGTGACGGCGCTCGTGGCGTCCAATCGGCATGGCAGATGGGAGCACCGTGTGAAACTGACGGGCAAAGTAGCCTTGGTCACGGGCGCCGGCCGGCGCATCGGCCGCGCGATCTCGGTGGAGTTGGCCCGATGCGGGTGCGACCTGGCCCTGCACTACTACACATCCGAGGACGATGCCGTGGAAACCGCCGGCATGGTCGAGGGCCTCGGACGCCGAGCGGTCCTCTTCAAGGCCAACCTCGCGGAAGGTGACGCGGCCGGTTCGCTGCCGAAGCGCGCGGTCGAGGCACTGGGCTCCCTGGACTTTCTGGTCAACAACGCCTCCACGTTCGAACAGATGGATCTCGATGGCTTCTCGCTCGCCGCGTGGAATCAGACGCTGGCCGTTAATCTGACGGCGCCGATGCTTATTTCACATGCCGCATATCCCTTTTTACGGGAAGCGAATCCCGGCCGCATTGTCAATCTCAGCGACATTGCCGCCGAACGGCCCTGGCCCGGATACCTCGCCTATTGCGTCTCGAAGGCGGGGCTGACCTGTCTGACCCAGGCCCTTGCCAAGGCGATGGCGCCGAGCGTGCGTGTGAATGCGGTCGCCCCCGGGGCAGCCCTCTTCCCGGAAGATTTCCATGCCGACACGATCAAGGCAATCACCCGACGCGTGCCGTCGCTCCGCGCCGGTACGGCCGAAGATGTCGCGGCGGCGGTCCGATTTCTCATTACGGATGCAGACTACGTCACGGGAACGATCCTGGCCGTCGACGGCGGGCGCAGCATCGCCTGGTAAGATATGCCGGCGCCAAAGTAGCGGGTGCCCCATCCCGTGGTATGAGGTCCAGGGATCCTAAGAAAACCCCATCTGGACTGCCTTCGAGGAGAATTGGACAGGTTTCCATTCTCTTTGTTGGAGGTAGTCTCAGATGGTCAAGACCCGAACACGAGAACGATCCAGATCTCGGCGCTTCAATCTCATCCTCAAGCCGCAAGGGGCTTTTCATCCGCGGGTGCAAGCGGTCGGGCCGCAGCACTTCGGCATCGTGGCCGTCGATTGTGCCAAGGCCAGGTCCAAGTGGATGCTGGCCGACTTCTACGGCAACGTCCTGATCGCTCCCGTCACCGTGGCCCACAACCGCGCCGACCTCGGTGCGGCCGTCGATCGAATCCGCGAAGCCATCCAGACGCATGCGATAGGCAATCTCCTCATCCTCCGGCTCACTCCGCGGCCCCAATAATTGTCCCCCGAGGATGAGATATCCCGGGCTACCCGGCCCATCGACGTCGCCCAACGCCTCGCAGACGCCGACATCGAACAGGCTCGTCCCAACCCGTTCTGCTGCGGACACAGCAGCGGCGCCATCCTCCGAGTCAGAGAATGACGCCGCTGCGAAGAGTCTCGTCGATTGCCGCTCGGCCGTCAGTTGCAGCCGCCGGTCGTCTGGCCG
>JBHHVX010000091.1:0-15983 GCA_046754505.1 Phycisphaerae bacterium
AACGCAAGCGGCTTCGATCGCGGGCCAAAGATCGAGAATCTCTATTTCTGCACGATGTGCGAATACGAGACCGGGCTGCCGGTGGAGGTTGCGTTTCCGCGGCCGGAAAAGATGGTGAACATCCTCGGCGCCTACGCGGCCTCGCTCGGCCTGCGCCAGTTCCGCTGCGCCGAGACCGAGAAGTATCCCCACGTCACGTTTTTCTTCAACGACTATCGCGACGAACCGTTCGACGGCGAAGACCGGCAGATCGTGCCCTCACCGCGCGATGTCACGACCTATGACCAGAAGCCGGAAATGTCCGCCCATGGCGTGACGGCCGAAATGCTTCGCCGGATCGAGTCGGGCCAGTATGATCTGTTCGTCCTCAATTACGCCAATGGCGACATGGTGGGACACACGGGAAACCTGAACGCGGCGATCAGCGCGGTCGAGACGGTGGATGGCTGTGTCGGCAAGGTCGTCGACGCCATCCTTGCCCGCGGCGGCGCGGCCATCGTCACGGCGGACCACGGCAACTGCGAGCAGATGATCGACCCGGCCACCGGGGGTCCCCATACCGCCCACACGACCTACGACGTCGACCTCATCGTCGCCGATGATCGTTTCAAGGGTGCCCGGCTGCGCGAAGGCGGCCGTCTGGCTGACATTGCTCCGACCCTGCTGGCCCTCGGCGGAATCGATCTGCCGCCCGAGATGACCGGCCGGTCATTTCTGGAATCGTAGCCGGCCCCGCGGGAACGAGAATCCCTTCTCGTTCCCTTCTCGCACAGAGATCCCTTCCTGTCCCCCCAAACAGCAGTCTCCATTGCACCGTGACACCGCACGTATCCCCATTGGGTTGGGACCGAGAAGGGATTCTCGGTCCAGCACGAGAGGATCGTGGCAGGCGCGTGTATGGGGTTATGTCCTGACGAATGGTTGTAGACGCCAGTAGGTGAGCGATCGCCAGACCCACTCAAAGGGGCCGAAGCGAAAGTGGTGGAGCCAGATCGGGCTGAGGATGAGTTGGACAAGGTAGATGGCGGGGACCAGCAGCAGGGCCTGAGGGTGGCTGATGGTCTCGAAGAGGCCCAGGCCGAAACTGTAGAAGATGAAAACGCAGATCAGCGTGTGGCTCAGGTAGTTGGTCAGGGCCATGCGTCCGACGGCCGCGACGGGCCGCAGGCGTTTCAGCCATGTCGCATCGAGGCAAACCAGGCCGAGGCCGCCCAGATAGGCCAGGGCCAGCGAGAAAGATCCGAACCAGTCGCAGAGGAATTGCACGCACGCGACGCCGGCCCGGCGGTCGCCGTCGGCCTGGAGGAATATAGACACTGCCTCCAACGGAACGCCGACCCCCAGGCCCACGAACACCATTCGGCGATACATGTCGCGACGGCGGGGCGTGTCGTCGAACAGGCCGGACCGGATCAGGACCATGCCGAGTAGGAACATCGCCGCTGTCCGCCAACTGTAGATAGGTATATGTGTTTCGCTGACCACCGCCAGGTACACAAACGTTCGGTGTAACGCCATTTCGGTCCATGTGCCGGACCGGTAGATGCGTGCTTCATTGCTGAGGAAGCGTGCCAGACGAGCGGTCAGGTTCCTGCGGCGTGGCACGGCGGCGCGATGCGGTTGTGACGCCGGCCCAGACGCCGGCGCGGTGCTCGTCGAGTCCGCCGACCCGCCGTCGTATACTGCCGGGGCGCGGTCTCGAACGCCGAGCATCTCGGCCCAGTTTCTCTCGCTCCAGTCCGCGTTCGGATTGCGCAAGGCAAGCGCGCCGACACCGAGGCAGGGAGCGCAGAACAGGCAGGTCGCGAGGATCAGTAGTGTGCGGGGTGCCAGGCTGCGGCAGAGCAGCGCGGCGAAGCCGATGACGGCGTACAACGCGAGGATGTCGCCATACCAGAAGAGTGTCCCGTGAATCAGCCCGAACAGAAAGAGAACCCCCAGCCGTCGTGCGTAGAGGCCGGCGAAGGGTCGGCCGGCCCGCCGAGTGCGATGGTGCTGCAGTGCCAGGCCCATGCCGAAGAGCACCGAGAAGATGGTGATGAACTTCCCCTCCGCGAAGAACCCGACGAATATCCGGGTCAGACGTTCCGGGCCATCCAGACCGGCCCAGGTCCAATTTGACGCCCGTGGAAATGTGAACGCGAAGTATTGGACGTTGACCAGGAGTATTCCCAGCACCGCGACGCCACGGAGGACGTCCAGCGTGGCGATTCGATCACGCTCGGCCACGGGGGCCGCAGCCGTTCTGTCGGGTCCATCGCCGGCGGGGTGGGTGACCATGCGGCGATTATGACGTGTCCTGCCGTGCAGTCATACCGGGTGGGTGAGGGTGGCGCAGGGGCGATCCGAGGGCGGGGATAGTCGAGTGGTTGACGCCCGTGGGCGACGGGCCTATAAGCGCCGGGGGTCCTTCTTGGGAGATCGTCATGCGTGGGCGGATGGGTTTGCGGTTCGTTCTGTTGGTGCTGTCGGTCGTCGCGGTGCCTGCGGTCCTGGCTGCCGTTGGCGGCGATCCGGCCGGGCAGAAACAGGCGGTCCGCCTGATTGTCGACTACGGCGATGGCGTCGAGAAACACTTTACGGCCATCCCATGGAAGAAGGGAATGACCGTTCTTGAGGCGCTGAAGGCCGCGGCATCACACCGCCATGGCATTGTCTTCAAGCATAGGGGCCGCGGCGAGACGGCGTTGCTGACGCAGATCGACGATCTGAAGAATGCCGGCGCCGGGGCGGACCGGAAGAACTGGATCTATTGGGTGAATGAAAAGCCGGCGGACAAGAGCTTCGGCCTGTACGCGCTGAGACCGAAGGATGTCGTACGCTGGAAGTATGCGACATATCGATTCGACTGATGCTGTGTGTCCCGAGCGGGCGCCGGCCCGCGGGGCCTGGAAGGATTCGGTCGGGCGCCCTCGACAAGACGGGATCGGAATGGGACACTGTGCTGAGATGTGACTGCGCGGGGATCGTGTCAGCGGTGCCCGGGATTGAAAAGCAACGGCTGGGAGTCATCGACGTGAACAGGAAGACCGTAATCGGTATCGTGGGAATGCTGTTCCTGGGTGGGTTGTGTGTGGTGGGCCGGCTGGTGGATCATGCCCCCAACTTTACGCCGGTTCTTGCCGTGGCGTTGTTTGCGGGGTTCCTGTATTCCCGGCGTGCGGTCGCGGTCATGGTCATTCTGGCGGCGATGGCGATCAGTGATGCCATGATCGGGTTTTATCCCCTGGTCGTGATGCTGACCGTGTACGCCGCCCTGCTGTTTCCGATCGCGCTGCGTCCGCTGCTTCGGCGGGTGACCGCCGGCCGTGTGCTGGCAGCGACCCTGTTTTCGTCGGTCGTCTTTTTTGTGAGTACGAATCTGGCACACTGGGCGTTCATGGGCATGTACGCGCGGTCGCCGGAGGGGCTGGTCCACTGTTTTGCCGCCGCGCTGCCGTTTTTCCGGTACCAGATCGCCGGCGACTTCTTCTTCTCGTCCGTTCTCTTTGGCGGTTATGTTCTCGTGAGGCAGTTCCGGGCGTTCGGCCGGCGGCGTCCGGCCGATGAGCGTCGTGAGGTGTTCTCACTGCATGGTTAGAGGGCCAGTGGCACAGGGACGGGCCTCACCCCGCCTTTGACATTCGATCGAACGTGACCTCGATGCGGTCCTTGACCAGTTGCATGCTGTCCGGCCGGGCCGCCCGGTCCTGCTGAATGCAGTCTTCGATCAACTTCAACAAGGCCGTGTCCAGTTCGGCAGCGCGCTCATTTCTTCCCTTCCACATCTGCTCGAGCGTGACGCGGCCGCCCTTGCGGACACTGGTCGTGTTCAGGCGGGTCTCGATGGGACGACCGAGCAGGATTTTGTGCATGGTCGCCCCCAGCCCAAAGACGTCGGTCCGTTGATCGAGGGCCTTGCGGTCGACCTGTTCCGGTGCGATGAAGTTCTCGGTTCCCTGAATTCGATGTTTTCGGTGCAACATCGCGCAACCCTGGCCGAAATCGATGATCGTCGGCCGGCCGTTCTTGGCGCACAGGATGTTCTGCGGCTTGAGGTCTGCATGAATGAAGCCCCGTCGGTGCAGGTCCAGCAGGCCGTCCGCGACATGCCAGAAGATTTTGAGGGTCAGCGACAGCGGCGCGTCCTCGGCGTACTTGTCGAGCGCGACGCCATCGACATAAGCCAGGATGTTGTAGGCCTCGACCGCTCGCAGCTTGCGTTTGAGGATCCCGTACTCGAAGGACTTGCGCAGGATGGGGTGGCTGTTCTGGACGCCGATGTCGAACTCGTTTTTGAGTTGGCGGACCTGGGAATTGAAATTCTCAGCGGAGGCACCGACGGACTTGCGGCAGTATTGCTTGCCATCCTTGACGTCGCGCATCAGCGCGACGCGCGTACCGGCACCCACGCCCAATTCCCGGACGAACATCAGGTTTTCAAGTCGCTTCGCCATTGAAGGTTACGACTACGCCCGACCCGCGACACGCATGCGCCGTGACACGAATCCATGCGGCAAGAGCGGGCGTTTCGGCGCCTGTGGGGGCGTGCCAGACTCAAGGTCGGGCATACGCTCTGCTTGTCTGAAGAGGTAATGTGTCGAACGCGGCTTTTTACTTCGCTGTCAGTCGAACACGTGGGCGGAGCAGACCCGCCCGGAGCACCCAAAAACCGTCTATCTGGAAGTGAGGTTCGGCAGGAGCAGGAACGTCCGCATAAAAGCGTAACGAAAAATAGCGGCTAAAGGCGCTCCGCTCAACTCGATGGTCCGACTGCTCACGTTCTAGTCAACTATAGCGGACACCCAAGCGTCTTTCCAGTCGTTGAGGCCGCAATCATCGGCCCGCCATGGGTCCGTGACACTCTTGGCGGCAACTCCCGGCTGGCCCCGCTGGGTGCCACGGGCGGTTTGTCCGCCAGTGCCTCGACGGATAGCGTCCTTGCACGGACACGGGCAGGCAGACTGCCCGTGGCACCCCGCCGCCGATTCTGTCACACACCCGGCCGCCATTGGTTGGGGGCGACGTCGCCCCGAGCCGTGACTGTGCTGCTTCAGTCGGAATTGGAGAATCCGGCCGTTTGGGTTACACCTATTACGGGTGACATGAGACGGAGGCATATCCCATGCGGAAGCAGCGTCGGAACTTCAGCGGCACGGAAAAGATGGCGATCCTGCGGGAGCACCTGATCGAGAAGGGGCCGATCTCGGAGGTGTGCGACAAACACGGTCTTCAACCGACGGTCTTGTGCCTGATCAGGCGGATGTGTGGGCTGGCTGGGGCATGTCGTCCTGGAGCCGCTGCTGTTGCGACTGCTGTCCGTCGAAGCTGAACAGGAATATTTCGTCGTTGATCTGGGCCTGGAGGTGGACCGGTCGCCGCCAGACGCGCTGGACGCTCCTGAGGGTCTCGACGGCGTACTTGATGTCGAGGTCGACGCCGATGTACTGGTGTCCCAGGTACAGCTCGCCGCGATTGGCGTAGTTTCCGTCGAGCACGTAGATGTACGGCTGAGCGTGGTTTGTCAGCATGAAGAGGAGTTGGGCCTTGATCTTGTCGAAGTCGCGGCTCACGACCACCATCCGGCGGGTGGTCGGATCGAAGCGATAATGATACATGTTGAATCGCTCGACGAATTCGGGCGTGAGGAACTCGTCGATGAACGTGACGTCGTTGAACACCCGGCGGACCTCGAACACCTTTTTCATTCCCAAGCCGAGTTTCCTGTCCCACTTCCGCGCTTCTTCAAGCGAATGGCACTCGTCGTATTCCTTGCCGAACCGCCCCTTGTTCCAGCGATCCTCGATATCACGGAACAGTTCGACGCCGATCTTGTAGGGGTTGATCTGGCCGGGCGCCATGGCGACGGTGCCGCTGTGGTGATCGGCGTAGGTGATGACCTCCGAGTCGCACAGGATATGGCGTGTCATGAGGCGGCTGTGCCAGAACGTCGCCCACCCCTCGTTCATGATCTTCGTCTGTCCCTGGGGAGCGAAGTAATAGGCCTCTTCGCGAATCATCGCGAGGATGTCGGTTTGCCAGTCCTCAAGCGGGGCGTAGTCGAGAAGGAACTGGAGCACGTCGCGCAGGGGGCGTTCGGGCAGGGCGTGCCTCTCTTCTTCGTGGCCGGCCTGGATCGCCTCGCGTTGTCGCCGGATGGCCTCGGGGGGGTTGATCCAGTCCCTCATGTAGGACTTGGCGTGATAGCGGATGACCTCGGGTTCGATTTCGCGCTCGGCGGCTTGTTCGGTTGAGTGCGGCCGCGCCTTCGGGGTGCGCCGCATGAACGGTACATATGGGTCGATCAGGTTTTCGAGGGAGAGGCAGGTATCGATGAACTGTTCAACCGGCTCGAAACCGAGGCGGTCGACGTGGCGTCGAACCCGCGTGGCGTGGTTCGCCATCTCGTCCATCATCTTCCGGTTCGTTTTGCTGAACCAGTGGTTGTTCTTGAAGAAGTCGCAGTGGGCATAGACATGGGCCATGACGAGTTTCTGGTCGACGAGGGAGTTGTCGGCGACGAGGTAGGCATAGCATGGATCATTGTTGATGACCATTTCGTAGATCTTGCCGAGCCCATAGACGTGCTGCTTCCGAAGACGTTCGTATTCCATGCCGAAGCGCCAGTGGGGGTAGCGCTGGGGGAAGCCGCCGTATGCGGCGACCTGCTGCATCGTGTCGAAATCGACGACCTCGAAGCGGGTTTCGAAGAAGTCCAGACCGGCCTTCCGGGCGATGTCCGAGATTCGCCGGGCTTCCGCCGTGAGCACCTCGTTGCGGGCTGCCTTCGACATAAACGGGGGTGTTCCTCTTATCTGCCCTTGGCGAAGAAGGTCTTGATGGAATCGTAGATGTCGTCTTTTGTGTTCACGCGGCTGGTGATGACGTTGTCGATATCGTCGAGGTGCTCGTGGACGACGTTGATGAAATTGCCGCTGCCATAGGCGCTGGCCACCTGGCAGTAACCGAACAGATTGATGTGCGGCAGGACGTGTTCGCGCATCAGATTGCAGCACTCGCGCGAATCCGACTCGCTCGAATTGTCCCCGTCCGAGAAGTGGAACACATAGATATTCCACTCATTCGGATCGTAGTGGGTCTCGAGAGTCTGGCGGCAGAGCTTGAAGGCGCTGGAGATCTTCGTTCCGCCGTCTTCGCGCAGGTGGTAGAAGGTGTTGCGATCCACCTCAGCCGCCCGCACGTCGTGGACGATGTAGCGGCTTTCGATGCCCTCGTAGTTTCGTCGCAGCCACGCGTCGATCCAGAACGCCTCCAGCCGAACCAACTCCTTTTGTTCGTCCCCCATCGAGCCCGAGACATCCATCATATAGACAATAATTGCATTAGATTGCGGTTTGAGGACCGTCTTCCAGCTCCGGTAGCGCCGGTCGGCGCGGATCGGGATGATGCACGGATTGTCGGGGTCAAAGGCTCCGGCCATCAATTGACGGCGAAGCGCCGCGCGATAGGTGCGCTTGAAGTGTCGCAGCGATTCCGGTCCTGACCGGCGGATCCCGCTGTAGCGGTCCTTCTCTGACGTGATCGTGTGTCGGCCCTTCGGCTTGATTCGCGGAAGTTTAAGTTCCTCCCCGAGGATGTCGGCCAGCTCGTCGAGGGAGACCTCGACCTCCATGATGTGAGACCCGGGGGACGTTCCGCCGGGACCCGTGTCGCCTTCTCCGGCGTCGACGTGGTCTCCGGGTTTGCCGTCCCCGGCTCCGACGCCGCCGTCGTCGTTATTGCCGTATCGAAAGTGGGGCGTTTCGATGCCTCGCACCGGGATGCTGATCAGGTGCTTGCCCTCTCTTCCGATCAGCTCACCGCGCGTGATAAACCGGCGCAGATCCTCCCGGATCTTGCCTTTCACGATCTGGCGGAATCGCTGATGGTCCTTGTCGATCTTCAGGTACATCGCTACTCACTCGACCGTGTCATCCGACCCCCGGAGCCACGGACACGGCCATTCCTCACCCGGTTTACAGGCGGACGTTGCCGAAACCGCCACGTCGATCGTCGGTCCCGTGCGGCTCCGGCTTCTTCCCCTTACATTATATCTCGCAACTCAGCGCGGATCGGGCTGCCGAATCGTCCCGCGGAGACTTTCGGGTCGTCCTCGTCCGTGCAGGCGATGTCACAGACCTCTCTCAATATCGGACAGGCGGGAGCGGCCCTGAAGGAAACGACGTCGCCGGGGGAGCAGCCCGGGGAGATCGATGTGGCCGGGCGCACCGCTTTCCACGAAAATGCCGGTCATGGCCGCCAGAGTCGTCGCTTTCGATGTCCATGAAACGCTCGTCCGCTTTCCACCCGATCGTGTACGGCCGGTGGAGGTTCAGCGTCTGCTGGAGCGGTTCGGCATCCACATCAGTTTTCAGGCATATGAGGCGGCTCAGCAGGCGGTGTTTTTTTTCGACATGCCGCGGCGCCGCATTGAGGGGTGGATGGACTTTCTGGCCCTGTTGTTCGCCCACATGGAGGCTCCGGTGTCGCTCGATCTGCTTCCGGACGTTGCGTTGCTGTACGAAAGGCGCGATGCGATGGTGCTCTATCCCGACGCCGTCGATGCCCTGACCGCCGCGCGGTCGGCCGGTCTGGTCACTTGTGCGTTCACCACGCTTCCGCAATTCATGATTGGCGATGTGTGGCACGATCTGGCGCCGCACCTCGACCACTACTTCGACAGCAGCGCGATCGGGTGGCCAAAAGGGGACCTGCGTTTCTATCGGCGCATCACACAAAGGCTTGGGGTCGAACCTCGGCATATCCTCTGCGTTGGCGACGATCCCGTCGGTGATTGTGAACTCCCCGGCGAGATCGGTTGGCGGGCCGTTTTGCTGGACCGCGAGGGTCGCCATGCCCGGATCGAGGCCGGTCAGGAGGCGACGATCCGCTCACTTGAAGGATTGAGTCGCTACTGGGCGGCCCCGTAGCGAACGGGGGCGTCCTGCGCCGAGAGCCGAAGGGTCAGCGCGACGGTCCCGACACCGCTCGGCGCAGAACGGCAACGGCCGGTCGCATCCATTGCGACCGGCCGCCCGTGCAGAATGGAGACATTTTGTTCATGGCCGCGGTCTTGCGGCTCCGGTCATCTAGCGATATTGCGATCCGACGCGATAACTGTGGAACCTTCGCCTCGGGTAGCTGCGTTCGTTGGAGGCCCGGCCCTGGACGTCCTCGAAGGACTCGATGTAGTGCGTTTCCTCGACATCCGGCAGGTGGCTGATCGTGGCCGGCCATTCGTCGCGGCCAATGTCGGTCGCGGCCACCGGCAGCCGGACACGATTGAACAGCAGTCCCGGTGTGATGCCGACCTGTGTCGTCCGGATAGTCGCGTGTTGATCGGGGGCACACCCCGAGAGCAGGCCGATCGCGGCGGCCATGCCCAGCGCCATTCTCACACGCAACCTTCCCGGCGACATCTCGCTCCCTCGCTCCCCTCGTCTCGCGTGTCTTCCCCGGTCTCTCCCGGCGGGCGAGTCAGCAAGCCTCATGCCGAACCACAGCGGTGCCGCACGTCCTCTAAGCCAAAGGACCGGTCGTTCGGCGCAAGTCGGGACCACGACGGCGTTTGCGTCGGCGGCTGGACGGTGTCAATCACCGCTCGCACCATCGATGTTTGACGGTTGTATGAGTTTGTTCGAGCGTGATGACAAAGCCGGTC
The DNA here is from genome assembly GCA_046754505.1 of Phycisphaerae bacterium. GTDB lineage: Bacteria > Planctomycetota > Phycisphaerae > UBA1845 > UTPLA1 > JAPULF01. Next base: position 9,641 of record JBHHVX010000091.1, read on the forward strand.
GTATCGGCTGGGTGCATTCCGGAACACCCGGGGTCGGAGGGTTGTCCGCACGCCACATCTCCGGCCGCGCGTCGCCTGTTGGGGGCTGATCTGCCTGTGGATCCCTGAGGAGCCGTGGGGGCGTTTCTGCAGCGAAGATGTACTCCCTCTAGTGGACTATCGGACGACACGGGAGTCCCATCGCCGGGCGGATTCTGTTGGTTGTCGTCTGGGACACCGATACCATGCGTGGTTCCGTTGGTAGACGAGGTTATGGACAGGGTCGAACCGTCAAGAAAGTCGGGGTAGAGCGTCATTGAAGCCGCATATCGCCAATGAGTATGCCCCGCTCGAAGCGGTTCTAGTCCATCGTCCGGGGGCGGAGATCGATCGCCTGACCCATGAGACGATGCGGGACTTCCTTTTTGAGGACATCCCGTTTCTGAAGCGGATGCAAGAGGAGCACGACGCCTTCGTGGAGGTGATGACGGGGCGGGGGATCCAGGTCTTCTATCTGGAAGTTATGCTCAAGGAGATACTGGACGAGGACCGGGTGGCGCGGCAGGCCCTCATCGGAGAGGTCTGTATGGCCGAGCAGGTTCCGGCCATGGCCGGTGATCTTCTGAATGAGACGTTGTTCTCGAATGACGCGTTGCTGTCGATTCTCTTCGCCGGCATCACACAGGCCGAGTTTCGCGAGCGGACGCGGCGGCGGCTGGCGGCGCGCGCGGGAGGACACGACTTTCTCATTCCGCCGATTCCGAACGTGTATTTTATGAGAGACCCGGCCGTCGTCATCGGCGTGGCGGCGATCAGTTGCAAGATGCACTACGCGGCACGGATGCGGGAGTCCCTTCTTGTCCGTGCGGTACTGGAGCATCACCCGAAGTTCGCCGGACAGCCGATGGCCTATGGCGGATCGGATGCCCCTGCGGAAGATCGACCCTACACGATCGAGGGTGGCGACGTGATCGTGTTGAACGAGGAGTCGGTTCTCGTCGGTGTGAGCGAGCGGACGCGTTCCGAAACGATCGAGGTGCTCGCCCGCAAGGCGTTCGAGATCGGCCACGCGAAGCGATTCTACGGAATCCCCATCCCTACCGAGCGGATATTCATGCACCTGGATACGGTTTTTACGATTGTCGACCACGGCGTTGTGGTCTGGTATCCCGGGGTGATGGAGCACATCCGCTACATTCATCGCTACGAGTCGGACGCCGACGGTCGCATGGTTCGAGCGCCGGACGACCGAGACCTGAAACGGATTCTGGCGGACGAGTTCGGATGTGAGATTCGAGTCGTCCGCACCGGCGGCGGCTCCGAGCACTACGCCGGCCGCGAGCAGCGGACCGACGGCACCAACACGCTGGCGCTTGCACCGGGGGTGGCCTGCACCTACGGACGGAACGTCAAGACGATCGAGGCGATGGAGGAGGCGGGCATCGAGTGCATCACGGTGGCTGGCTCCGAACTGGTCCGCGGGCTGGGCGGTCCGAGGTGCATGACGATGCCGCTTCGGCGGCGGACGGAAACGGAATAAAGAGCAGCATCGGGCGATCGATTCGAGGAGAATGTCCGAGCGCTGTGCGCGGCTGCGTCGGGAACGAGCCTCGACGCGACGGATCGTGACCGCACATAGCGTGTCCCGACGTGAAATACGGGACAGCCCCGCTCCGCTTCCGCATGGGCCGAAGCCCGCGGCTCACGGCGCGACCGATCTATGCGACGCCGGTCAGCAGAAGCATCAGGGCCTTCTGGGCGTGGAGGCGGTTTTCAGCCTGGTCGAAGATCGCCGAGTGCTTCGTCCGCGTGACGTCATAGGTGATTTCCTCGTCGTAGTGGGCCGGCAGGCAGTGGAGGACCGTGCAGTCGGGCGCGGCCAGCGAGAGAATGTTTGCATTGACCTGATAGGGCTTGAACGTGCTTCGGCGGTTGGCGGCGTCGGCTTCCTGGCCCATACTGGCCCAGACGTCGGTATAGATCACGTCCGCGCCCTTCGCCGCGCCGACGACGTCCGTGGTCGTGCGAACGTATGATCCCGACTTGGACGCCATCGCCTCCGCGTCGGCGAACACCTCCTTGTTCGGCTCGTAGCCCGGCGGCGTGACGATCGTGACGTTCATGCCAGCCAGGGCGCCCCCAAGCATCAGCGAATGGGCTACATTGTTGCCGTCTCCGAGGTAGACGAACTTGACACCCTCCAGGCTCCCCTTCCGCTCCCGGATCGTCTGGAAGTCCGCCAGTATCTGGCACGGATGCTCCCGGTCGGACAGGCCGTTGATGACGGGCACCGTGGCGTGTTCGGCGAGGTCCTCGACGATGTCATGGCCGAACGTCCGGGCCATGATCAGATCGACGAACCTCGACAGGACCAGGGCGATGTCCTCGGTCGTTTCACGTTGGCCCAGGCTGATGTCGGTCGGGGCCAGGTAGATCGCGTGACCGCCCATTTGCGTCATGCCCGCCTCAAATGAGACGCGCGTCCGCAGGGAGGGCTTCTGGAAGATCATCGCCAGCGTCTTGCCGGCGAACCTGTCGCGGTATTCGCCGGGTTTGCGCTTGACCGCATCGGCGGTGTCCAGGACGAGCCGCAACTCGTCCGGCGAAAGGTCTTTCATGGACACGAGACTGCGGGATTGTATCTGTCGAGGCATGGGGCGATCCTCTGCTCGAGTATCGGTGATCGATTCCGTCCCCCACCCCCGGAGGGGATGGGGCACCCGGGGAGAAACGTCAAAACATCAAAACGTCAAAACGGGGGTCGAAAGCCAAGATTCCGTCCCTCACCCCCGGAGGGGATGGGGCACCCGCGCTATCTCACACGAGCCGCGCCTACACCAGTTTCGGATGCTGTCGCACGATCCTTTCAATCTCCTCGGCACCCGCGCCGGCGAGTTCGTAGCGGACCCGCAGGGCCGGCTTGTTGATCTTGATCAGGCCGCCCAGGTCGATCGGCGTACCGACGAGGACGACATCGCAGGGCGTGGCGTTGACCGTCGCCTCGAGGTCGGCGATCTGCCGGTCGCCGTAACCCATCGCGGGCAAGATGTCCGTCAGGTGGGAGTATTTCTCGTAGACGCCCCTGATCGAGCCGGCGGCATGGGGCCGGGGGTCGACGATCTCGGCGGCGCCGCACTGGCGTGCGGCCACGTGGGCCGCCCCGTAGCGCATCTCGCCGTGGGTCAACGTCGGACCGTCTTCGATGACCAGCACGCGCCTGCCCCGGACGCGCTCCGGCTCGGCGCAGGTGACGGCCGAATCGGCTCGGACAACCCTCGCGCCGGGGTTCAATTCCGCGGCCCGGGCTTCGATCGACCGGATGTCGGCCTCCTCGGCGGTGTTGACCTTGTTGATGAGGACGACATCGGCCATGCGGAAGTTCGTTTCGCCCGGATAATAGGCCACCTCGTGCCCGGCGCGGTGCGGGTCCGCGACGGTGATCATCAGGTCGGGCCGGAAGAACGGCGTGTCGTTGTTGCCGCCGTCCCAGAGAATGACATCCGCCTCTTTTTCCGCGGCGGCCAGGATCTGCTGATAGTCGACGCCCGCAAAGAGCAGGTTGCCGTTGCGGATGTGCAGTTCGTATTCCTCGCGCTCTTCGATCGTGCAGGCGTGTCGGTCCATGTCCGCGACCTCGGCGAATCGCTGGCAGGCCTGCCGGGTCAGATCGCCGTAGGGCATCGGGTGACGCACGACGGCGATTCGCTTGCCCATCGCCTTGAGCACTTCGGCGACCTTGCGCGTGGTCTGGCTCTTCCCGCATCCGGTCCGGACGGCGCAGACGGCGACAACCGGCCGGCTCGAACGGAGCATCGTCTGCTCGGTGCCGATCAGTTGGAAGTTCGCCCCGGCGGCGGTGACGCGGGACGCCATGTGCATGACATAGGCGTGTTGCACGTCGGAATAGCTGAAGACAACCAGCTCGATCTCGTGCTTGGCGATCAGTGTCTCAAGGTTGTTTTCGGGATGGATGGGGATGCCCTCGGGATACCCGGCTCCGGCTAAGGCCGCCGGATAGGTTCGGCCGTCGATATCGGGAATCTGGGTTGCCGTGAAGGCGGCAACGCGATAGCGCGGGTCTCCGCGATAGCAGCAGTTGAAGTTGTGAAAGTCGCGCCCGGCGGCGCCCATGATGAGGACGTTGATGGTTGACTTGGCGTTCGGCATATGGCGAGTCTCCGTGTTGTGTGCCGGCGCGAGATGTGAAGTGGGACTCTCGCACCAGCGGTTTCACCTGGCGTGATTATAGCGATTCGCGCATGTTGCAGCGGTCGTGTCGGCAGCGTCGCCCGGATTCACTGCGAGCAGGCAGCCGTGGAGATGTTCGGCTGGGTTCATGGCGCACCTGCCGGTATGGGCTGCCGGTTTCACGGCGGCCGCTACGATGCCGGTTCCGCCGAGTGCAGAATGGGAGCGATGCGCTCGAGTGCCCAGTCGATGTCGGTTTGTTCGATGATCAGTGGTGGGGCGAAGCGGATGACGTCTTCGTGGGCGTCCTTGCAGAGGATGCCCTTGTCCATGAACTTTTCGCAAAACCAGCGGGCCTTCGGATACTCGGGCTTGATCTGGACGCCGATGAGCAGGCCGCGGCCGCGGACCTCCTTGACGGCGGGTGCGGCGATCGCCTGCAGCTTCGACCGGAAATACAGGCCGAGTTCCTTGGAGCGGGCCTCGAGGCCGTCGTCCCGAATCATGTCGATCGCCACCCGTGCGACGGCGCAGGCCAGCGGATTGCCGCCGAAGGTCGAGCCGTGGTCGCCCGGTTTGAAGACGTCGATGATCTCGCGCGAGGTGACGATGGCGGAGATCGGAACCAGCCCGCCGCCGAGGGCCTTGCCGAGGCACAGCATGTCCGGCCGGGCGTCAGGACCCTCGTGCTGCCAGGCGAAGCGATTTCCGGTGCGGCAAAGGCCGGTCTGGATCTCGTCGGCGATGAACAGGATGTTGTTTTTGGTGCAAATCTCGCGGACCTGCTTGAGATAGCCGTCGGGTGGGACGCAGATGCCGCTCTCGGCCTGGATCGGCTCGACGAGAAAGGCCGCCGTGTTTTTGTTGATCGCCTTGTCGAGCGCGGCGGCGTCGCCAAAGGGCACCAGCGGGAAGCCGGGCGTGAATGGGCCAAACCCGTCGCGATACTGCTCGTCTGTGCTGAAGCTGATGACCGTGACGGTCCGGCCGTGGAAGTTGCCTTTGGCGCAGATGATCTCCGACTTGTTCTTGGCGATATCCTTGTGTTGGCAGCCCCATTTTCGGGCGCACTTGATGGCCGTCTCCACAGCCTCGGCGCCGCTGTTCATGGGCAGGACGGCTTCGTAGCCGCTCAGGTCGCAGAGTTGCCGGCAGAACGGGCCGAGTTGGTCGTTGTGGAAGGCCCGCGAGGTCAGCGTGACCTTGTTGAGCTGCTTGGTGGCGGCGGCGATGAGGCGCTCGTGCGAATAGCCGAAGTTCAGGGCGGAGTAGGCCGCCAGCATGTCGAGGTACTTGTGGCCCTCCACGTCGATCACCCAGCAGCCCTGCCCCGACTCGATGACGATCGGCAGGGGGTGATAGTTGTGGGCGCCGTAGGTCTCGGCGGTTCGCAGGTGGTCGGCGGTCTTGGATTCCTGGGTCGCGGTCGTCATGGTCTTTGCCCCATAGTCGTGCGCCGTGCGGGCCATGCCGGGCCGGTCGCTTGGCGGCACGGCGCTCCTATATGCTACGCACGACCGGCGGCGGCGGCAACGATTCGTCTCCCGCGGTCCGTTCTCAGGTCCCGCAGACCCGCTTTTCCGCGGTTCGAGCCGGGTTTGGCGTTTGCCGAAGCGGGCGGGATTGATAGAATGCGGCTCCTCGGCGGATTGGACGCCGCCGTCCCCGTAGCTCAATTGGATAGAGCGCCGGCCTCCGGAGCCGGAGGTTGCAGGTTCGACTCCTGCCGGGGACGTTTTGTCCGGCGGGCAATCCGGCCGCCGGATTGGGATCAACGCGCAGCGCAAGCAGGCGCGGATGAGATGGGAGCGCGTAAGGCGTGGCCGAGCGAAAGGCGAAAACGACGGACAAGAAGAAGCCCATCGACTCCTACGACCACAAGGGCAAGAAGCGGGCGAACAACCCGCCCGTCGGGCTGGTCACGCCGGATACCGACCCCGATCACGGAAAGAAAACGACCTACGAGTACGATCCCCATCTCGACCCGCAGCTTGTCTGGGCGGGCAAGGCCGAGCATGCCAGCTTTGAGGTGCCGACCGTCTCGCTCCATGTCCACGAACGGATCGACCCGCGCACGATCATCGAGGCCACACGTCGACGCAACGGCGACGTAGCGCACGCTTCCAGCGTGCATGGCGGCAGCGGCAAGGGTGGACGGAAAGGCGGACAGAAAGGC
>JBHHVX010000092.1:0-15965 GCA_046754505.1 Phycisphaerae bacterium
GTCCGCCGATGCACTGGCGGACCAGCCGCCAGTGGTACCCATCGGGGCAGCCGGGCGTTGCCGCCAAAACTGTCACGGACCCCAGTGCGCGAGGCCGTCGCGCGATCGCTGGCCGCCTTGGCGCCCGCCGGCTCGGCGGCGCTGTCGGCGAAGGCTATCGCGGCGTTGTGGCCTCCTCCGCATCAGACCAGCATCACCGGCCTGGAGCAGTTCGCCCGCTGTCCGTTTCAGCATTTTCTCTCCCGGGGGTTGAGGCTGGAACCTCGGGCGGAGCATGAGGTCTCGACGCTGGACATGGGACGTCTGTATCACACGATTCTCGAGCAGTTTGTCCATGAACTGATCGAGACCGGGCGGCCACTGTCGGAGTTGTCCACGCGCGACATCGCGCGGAACCTGAAGCGTCTGAGTGAGCTTGCCATTCCGCAGCTGTCCGAGCAGATGCGCATGGCCGAGCGGGACCGCCGGGGCGCCCGACGTCGCAGCGCCCGCGAACTGCCGCCGGCCGTCATCGGCGAGCAGTTGTCGGTGGGAAAGACGAAGTTGCAGCCGTTCCTGACGGAGCAGTGGTTCGGCGGTCATTCGGACGATTCCCTGCCGGCGCTGGAGTTGCATACGTCGGACGGGCGTGTCGTGTCGATTCGCGGCAAGATCGATCGCATCGACTTGCTGGCGGTCGACGGCGCTTCTCTGGCCGTGGTGTTCGACTACAAGCGTTCGATCGGGCGTCGCCTGCGCCTGGACGAGGTGTATCACGGGTTGGCGCTGCAACTGCTGGCGTATTTGCTGGTGGTGGCGGATTGCGGCGAACGACTCGGACGAGGGCGATTGGTGCCGGGTGGTGCGTTCTATATGCCGCTTCTGGGAGGCTACGCGCGGCTGCCCCATCCTAACGACGCGGATGAGGAAAAGGGTTATCGGTGTTTTCGACCCCGCGGCATCGTAGACTTCGACTGGATCCACGAGCTTGAGCCGAAGGGGGACGAGGCCGGTCGGGGTGACGTGTTCAGCGTATTCCGCAAGAAAGACGGCACGCTCGGTGACCTCAACCGCACCGATGTCGTGCCGGCGGGGCAATTGCCGGCGGTGTTGGAACACACGCGCCGCTCGATGACGGAACTCGCGGACCGGTGGATCTCCGGAGATATCTCGGTGACGCCCAGCCGTCTGGGAGACCAGATGCCCTGTGCGCACTGCCGGTATAGAGCGGTTTGCCGGATGGAGTCCGCGTCGTGCGAGGCACGGCGGCTGCCCCAGATGAGTCGCACCGAGGTCCTCGACCGCATCGTCGGGGAAGAGGGGGCGGCCGATGGCTGATCCGCGTTGGACCGATGCTCAGCGGCGAGCGATTACGACCACCGGTGCGAGCATGCTCGTGTCCGCTGGCGCCGGCAGCGGCAAGACGCTGGTCCTGGCGGAGCGGTGTGCCTACCTCGTGGCGGCCGCGCGGCCGTCCTGTCGCGTAGACCAACTCTTGGTCGTGACGTTTACCGAGGCCGCCGCTGCGCAGATGCGCGAGCGAATCTCCAAGGCCTTGCGCGCCAGGTCGACTGCGGCGCCGACGGACGTCCGGTTGCGAAAACAGATCGAGTTGTTGGAACTGGCATCCATCTCGACGATCCACGCGTTCTGCAAGCGAGCGCTGGACCGGCATTTCGCGCAGGCCGGGTTGGATCCGGCCACGGAGGTGATGGATGCCCGCGAGGCGGAGTGCCTGCGACGGGAGACGGCCCAGGCCGTGTTCGATCGGCTCGACGAGAGATCCGACGCGCTGGGCAAGGCGTTTGACGCCTTCGTTTCGACCTACGGCGAGAACCGGCTGGTCGATCAGGTGCTGCGGCTGGATGCATTCCTTGCGTCGCTCGCCGACCGAAAGCAATGGGTCTCCGACGCGCGAACCCAGTGCAGGCCGGCTGCCGGTGGTCAGTTGTCGAAGGAGTGTGTCGGCTTGTTGATCGGCCATTGGACCACTGAGCTGACCGGACAGGTTGAGGCCGTGGCGGTCCAGTTGGATGATCTGCGCCGCGGGCCGTCCGTGCTGGCCGGACATGTAGACTGTCTGGCGGCATACGACGCGGCGGTGGTCGAGTGGCTGCGTCGCCTCGAGGGCGGGGGTGGCGCGGCGGCCGTCGACGCGGTGACTGAGGCGATTGGCGCCTATGCGTTTCCCGCGATTCCTCGCAGGAGCAAGAAGATCGACGCGCTTCCGGCGCCGGAGTGCGCCGCGTTTGTTGCGGCGAGCGAGGCGTTGTGCGAGGTTCGGAAGCGTCTCTTCCGGCAGCGGCTGCGGGATTCGTTCGGACGCTTCACGACGGCGGACTGGGCGGAGGGCGTGCGCCGGACGTCGCCCCATGCGATGACGTTTCTCGATCTGACGGAGGCGTTTTCCCGGGCCTATCGACAGGCCAAGGATGATCTCGGCGTGATCGATTTTTCCGATCTTGAACACCGGACGCTGGAGTTGCTGCGTGAGGAGACCAATGGTGTGGCCCAGCGGTTGCGCGACCGGTTCGAACACGTCCTGGTGGACGAGTATCAGGATGTGAATCCGATTCAGGAGGCAATTCTTCGGTGCGTCAGTCGCGAGGGCGAGGACCCACGGCCGGACAATTTCTTCGTCGTCGGAGACGTGAAGCAGAGCATCTACGGGTTTCGTCTGGCGGAGCCGCAGCTATTTCTGGATAGAATGAAGGCTGCGGCACGCGGAGCGCAGGGCGAAGACGCGACGGGCAGTCCCCAATCCTCGAATGGCGTTCCGTCCGTCGAGGTCGTGGATCTGGTCGACAACTTTCGGAGCGCCGAGCCGGTGATCGACGGGATCAACGCGGTGTTTGAGCGGCTCATGGCCCCGGACGTGTCGCAGATATCCTATGACGAACATGCCCGATTGAAGTTCGGGCGGAAGGAAGACGGCGCGTCGAATGGTGGCGGGGTGGTCGAGGTGCATATCCTCGACAACGACACCCGAACGGCCGGAGCCGAAGCGGACGCATCGGACGATCGCGGCGAGGCCTTCGACTGGGAGCGGATCGAGCGCGAGGCCTACGTCGTCGCGAAGCGAATCGAGGGACTCGTCGCCGACGGGCGCGAATATGGTGACATCGTGGTGTTGCTGCGCTCGATGGTCCCGCGCGGATCGGTCTTCGTTCGAACGCTGTCGCGGATGGGGGTGCCGGCCTACGGCGATGTCGCGGGCGGTTTCTTCGACTCGCTCGAGGTGAAAGATGTCCTCTCGCTGCTGGCCCTGCTGGACAACCAGCAACAGGACATTCCGTTGGCGGCCGTGTTGCGTTCGCCGCTGTTCGATGATCCCCTGACCGATTCCGAGTTGGTTGAAATCCGCATGATCGGGCGCCACGTTCCGTTTCATGCCGCGGTCCGGCAATATGCGGCGGAGGGCGGACACGCCGGACTGCGCGGTCGATTGCATGGCGTGCTGGATCGTCTGGACCATTGGCGCCGGCAGGTGCGGCGACGACCGTTGGCCGACGTCCTCTGGGACCTCTACGAAGACACCGGGTATCTTGCGTATGTGACCGGCTTGTCCGAGGGCGCCCAGCGGCGGGCAAATCTGATCGGCCTTCATGAACGAGCGCGGCAGTTCGGGACGTTCGGTCGGAGCGGACTGTACCGATTCCTGCGGTTTATCGACGGGTTGATCGATGCGGGCGAGGACCTCGAACCGGGCCGGGTGGCGAACTCATCGGAGAACGTGGTTCGTGTGATGAGCATTCACCGCAGCAAGGGGCTGGAGTTCCCTGTGGTGTTCGTGGCGGAATTGGGAAAGCAGTTCAATGTCTCGGACGCATCGGGGACCATTCTGTTTGATCGCCATCTGGGCATCGGGATTGAGGCCGTCGATACCGAGCGGCGTGTGATTTATCCCACCTTGCTGCACCGACTCGTGTCAGAGGAGGTGAAATCCCGGTCGCTGGCGGAAGAATTGCGCGTTTTATATGTGGCGATGACGCGGGCGAAGGAGCGGTTGTTGCTCGTCGGAACCGGCGGGCTAGGCAAGATCGGCGAGCTTCGAAATCAATACGCCGGTCGGGACGGCGTGCTGCCGCTCCTGGCGCGTCGAACGGTCGCGAGCATGCTCGATTGGGTGCTCGCCGCGGTCTCGTGTCGGAACGACGGGTCGGTCAAGTTCCCCGGGGAGGGCGAAGCCGCGAACATCGGCCAATTGTTCCGCATTCAGACGTACGACCGGTCGGCGATGGCTACTTGGGCGCTGGATCCACCGCCGCAAAGGGGCGTCGCGAAGAAGTTGGAGCAGTGTGCTCGGTTGAAGTTGGCGCCCTCTCCGGCACCCTCGGACGTGGCAGGGGGCGTGGTGAAACTCGTAAAACAGCGGCTGACCGCGCCGTATCCAGCCGCGGCGCTCACCCGGACGCCCGCCGTGGCGGCCGCCAGCGAACTGAAGCGGCGATGGTCGGACACCGACCGATCCGAGGACCCGGGCGCCGTCCTTCCTGCGAGCCGTGGCATGGATGGCCCGCCAGACGATGCGCGAGTGGCCGCTTCCTTCCACGTCGGTGGTCGATTAACCGGACCGGCGTTCCTTGCCTCTGCGGCGGGCGTCGATGCCCGGCACCGCGGAACGACCACCCATGCGTTTCTGGAGTTTCTGGACCTGGCGCGACCGTGTGATGCCGACGACCTGCGGGCGCAGTTGGAGTCGATGGTGGCGGACGGCTGTTTCATCGAGAGCGAGGCATCCGAGATCGACCATGAGGCGGTCGCGTGGTTTTGCGGCATGCCGCTCGGCCGGCGCTTGTGTCACGCGGCCACGCGGGTCTTGCGTGAGTGGCCGTTCGTGATCGGTGTCGAACCCACGCGATATGACCCGAGCGCGATGGCCCGCGATGTCGGCGACACCTTGCTGGTGCGCGGCATTGTCGACTGCCTGTTCGATGCCGGCGATGGATGGGAGATCGTGGACTATAAGACTGACCGAGTCGAGGGTGAGCGTCTGATCGCTCGCGCGGACGCGTACCGCGGCCAGCTCGGTATCTACGCGAAGGCCGTGGAGACGACGTTGGCGGCTCCGGTCCATCGTCGCTGGCTCGTGTTTCTGGCTGCGCGAGAGATCGTGGAGGTGTCGGCGAGCGCCCGGCGTGCCTGATCGTCCGCGGGCGGTCTTCGGTTGATGTCGTGTGGGCCGACGATCATGAAGTTGCGGCGAGCCGGCTTTCAGCGTTCGGACGGGATGGCGATTGTGGCCGGTCCACCCTGCGATAACGGCAGGCGTATCTGTACGGTGGTACCCTCGCCGACTTTGGATATCACTTCGATCGTCCCGCCGACGTCCGAGACGAGTCCGTGGACGGCAGCCAGTCCGAGGCCGGCGTTTTTTGACGCACCGCCGGCGAGTTCGCCTTTCGTGGTGAAGAACGGCTCAAATATCCGATCGAGCATGTCCTCGGGAATGCCGCATCCGGTGTCGCTGATGCGGATGACGGCGTGGTCCGACTCCTTTTCGGCGCGCACGGTCAGCGTTCCACCGGGCGACATGGCGTCGAAGCCGTTCTGTGCGATGCTGTCGAGTACGGGCAGGAGGCGCTGGGCCTCGAAGTCGCCCGATGAGATCGTCTCGATGTGCGTGTCGAGTTTGATTTTCTCGCGAGAAGCTCTTGGTCCGAGACGCTCGACGAATCGCCGCACGAGTTCGTTCAGCTCGGCCCACTCGGCCTTCTCATGGCCGGATTTGGCGAAGGCCTCGAGCTGTTGCGTGATCCGCGTGGCACGGCCGATCGCCTGGGCGAGGAGACGCAGCGTGCGGCGCAATTCCCGGGGGCTGTCACTGGATAGAACGTAGTCGATGCTCGTGAGCATTCCGCCGAGGATGTTGTTGAAGTGATGGGCGACCCCCTGGGCCATGCCGCCGAGGGCGGCCATGCGCCGATTGCGGGCCAACTCCTGAGAGAGCCGCTTGCGCGCCGAGATATCCCTCATGCTAGCGGAAGCCCCGATTCGTTCGCCGTGGCTGTCGATGATCGGGGAGATGATCAGGACGAGCGTGGTTCGCTTTCCCGTCGCGTCCAAGTATCGGGTTTCCATCTCGCCGGCGGTGCCTTGCGTGACGGCGTATCGGAGCAACTCTTCCGCGCGCTGCCGATCGGATTCGTGGATGAAGTCGAGGATCGAACGGTCCATCGCCTTTTCGGCGGACGTGTTGAACTGTCGGGCGGCGTGATCGTTCCAGAAACACACCCGCAGGTCGGGGTCCACACCGATCAGGATGAAGCCGATGTTTTCGCAGAGTCGGTGGAAGAAAGCGTCGTTTCGGGTCGTGCTCATGGTTGCCATTGTCCGGGACATGATTGATCCCGTCAGGACCGTTCGCCCTCGCCGGGTGCGGCCTGTTCGGCGATTGTCTCTATGATCGGGTTGATGATCAAGATACTTTCCAGCGGCCGCGGCGCCGCCTCACCCGTTTCCGCCGCTTCGTTTACAAAGAACGCCTTTGCCGGGAGCGGCTGCCGGTAGACATCGGCACTTGGGCCTAGCAATAGAAACCCTCCTTGGGATATTTTGGCCGCGATGACCAGATCGTGGAAGGCATATCGCTTTTCTTGTTGGACCTGGCGGGCGCCCTCGTCCGTGATGACCCACTTCCAGGGACCGGGCGGCTCCTCGATCTCGGGCGTCAGACGGAGCAGCATTTCATCGAGTCGTGGCGAGCGCATCTCGTAGGCGAGCCGGAACTTCGCGCGCGCCTGCACGAACGTCCGCCCGTGAAGCTGTCCGGCGCGGTCGAAACTAAAAACCGGCTGTTGCCGATTGCACGGGCCGAGATCGAGCTCCACGAGGCGCGAGGCGTCCGGTGTCACTTGATCGAGGGCGGTTCGAATGTCGGCAATCCGGTCGATGTGGCGTTTGACGAGAGAACGATCGCCCTCCGTGCCGACGGCCGCGCGGAAGCCGTTGTCCCGGAGACGCATCGCGGCGTCGGCGGATGGCAAGGCTCCGGTGACGAGCTTCCAGAGGTCTTCGTTTTCGGTGAACGTCCCCTTCGGCGCCCAGACCCGTAGTACGCTGAATCGGACGACAATGCGCTGCATCGGTCGGTCGAAGATCGTCGGCGTCGTCGAATCGGCGTTGTGTGTGGCGTTGGGGGAGACCGCCCCGCGCTCGGATGCCGTCGCATCCCCGTTTGCCGACCGAAAGGGCAGGCAGGCTCCGTTCAGCCCGAGTACACAGGCGAGCACGAACCGGGCGAGCGTGATCGCAGTCGCGATGCCACGCGAGTCGAAGCCTCGTGTCAGAGCGGAGCCAGAGCTTTGAATTCGGGTCATCAAGGCAGTCTCGGGGCCGGCGTGCGGCCTGCCGCGATCCGGAGATCTCCTCGGGGCGCTTGTCATGATGACTGACGGCGAGACGGGGGTCGCGGCGGACGTCTACACCAAGCGTATGGACCGTGCCGAAGAGAGTCAAGCCTCAACGAGGTTCGATCCCAGGTGCGGTGTTTATGCTGAACTCGGGCGCGACGCGTCACGGCGTGGCGAGGTCGCACAGGACGTCGCATCCGCGGCGGATCAGGTCGTCGCTGGTGGCGTAGCTGATTCGGAAGTGGGTGTCCCGTTGGGAAAAGATGTTGCCGGGAATGACGAGGACGTCTCGCTCGGTTGCCGCCTCGCAAAACGCCGCCGCGTCGGGGAAGTTATCGGGAACCTTCGGGAAGACGTAGAAGCCGCCACCGGGTCGCTCGAACTCGAACCGGGAGGCGAGTCGTTCGCAGGCGAGGTCACGTTTTCGGGCGTAGTCACGGCGATGGCCGGACACATCCGCATCGAGCGCGGCCAGGGTGGCGTGTTGGGCCATCGAAGGGGCGCAGACAAAGGTGAATTGCTGGAACTTGGTCATCTCGTTCAGCAGCGGCGCAGGGCCGGCGGCATAGCCCATTCGCCAGCCGGTCATGCCATAGGTCTTGCCGAAGCCGCGGAGCAGCAGCGTGTGGTCAGGGGCGAAGGCCATGGGACATGGATTGGCACGGTCGTAGCAGAGCGCCTCGTATATCTCGTCGGCGATCAGGATGAGGTCGTGCCGCCGGGCGATTTCTGCGGCGGCGCGGACGGCCTCCTCGGTCATCACCAGGCCGGTGGGGTTGCCGGGCGAGTTGATCATCAACACCTTTGTGCGTGGTGTGACGGCGGCTTCGATGGCTTGGGCGTCGAAGGCGAACCGGGGATAGCACGGCACGGGGACCGGCTGTCCGCCAACCATGTGGACCAACTGAAGGTACGAGACGAAGTACGGATCCGGGAAGATGACTTCGTCGCCGGGGTCGATCGTCGCGAGAAGGGCGAGCAACAGGCCGCCAGACACGCCGGACGTAATCAGGACGGTTGCGTCGCAGCCGTAGGCCTTTGACACCTGGCCCCCGATCCGCTCGCGCAATTCCGGAAGGCCCGCTGTCGGTGTGTAGCGATTCTGCCCCGCCGAAATGGCGTCGATGGCGGCCTGCTTGATCGAAGCCGGGGTGTCGTAGTCCGGCAGTCCGATCGACAGGTCGCATGGATTCTTCAGGCGGCCGGCCAGTTCGAAGAACTTGCGAATGCCGGAGAACTCCACCCTTCGTGCGCGTTCGGCGAGGCGTTTGTTCCAGTCCATGACGGGAGGCTTCTCGATGAGGTCGCAGTCGGGGAGCCCTCCGACCGCGTTGGGCAGGAGGGATTGCGCTGTCCTGCGGGCGAGGCCGGAGCCAAGCGCCTATTTCGCGGCTGCCTCGCCACCTTCCGCGGCTTCCTCGCCCGTTTTCTCCTTCTTGGCCTTTCCGCCGACAGCCGCCTTTCGATGGGCGACTTTCGGCAGTCCGAAGATGGACGACTCCGCGCTCCATCGTTCTTCGTCCGCCAGGATTTTCAGCCGCTCGGCACGCGTCAGCACGTTGCGGTGGCGGGCCAGAGATCCCTTGGTCTTCAGCGATCTATCGAGTGACATTGGTCATCATTCCTCTCTCGTTTCCGGCGTGCCGCGCGAGCGCGGGATGCCGCAATAGCGTGTGCTGCCGGGTTTGTTCCGGTTCATGGCGTTGTTACAAGGGCGCCTCGGTGTGCCTTGGCATAATTGACGAAATAGCAGCCTCTGAACTCGTAGCGGCCGCCGGTCCGCCGGTACTCGCGTCCCAAGGCTTCGATGCGCTGCTGCAATTGTGTGCGCTGGCGCTCAAACTTGGAGCCGGGTTGGAATCCCTGCTGACTGAACAGAACGAAGCCGCTGGAGCGGGTGCGGGCCACCGTGGGGATTCCGCGTTCGGCGAGAAATGCCTGGGCGTTGCTCAGTTGCGACCGGACCTGTTCAATCGAGTTAAAGCGATTGACGAGAAAAGACTCGATCTGGAGGTAGTTCAGCGAGGGTTCCGCATCGGCGGCCCGAGGGTCGTCAGATGCGACGCGAGCAGGCTTGTTGGGTGTGACGCCGCGCGGCTGCCTGGCGGGTGGGGGCTTCAGCAACTCGGACAGGTCGGGATCGTCCATGACTTCGACGCGATGGGCCGACCCTTCCGCGGGACGATCGATCGGCGGCAGCAGCGGGGACTGCGTTTTGTCCGAATCGGCGGCAATGCCGGCGATTGTTTCAAGCTGGTCGGGCTGTCGTCCGCTTCGCCGACCGACGGCGTAACCCGCCAGCACCATCGAGGCGATCACGGCCACCACGGACACGCACGACACCGTGCCGAGGGAGAGAATGATCCGTCCTCCGCGGCCGATCCGGACGGGTGGCAGCGCCGCATCGGGCCCGGCTTCGGCCTGCCGCCGACGTTCGGCGCGGCGGCTTGCCTTGCGGGCGCGACGTTCCGTTCGTTTTCGCTCGCGCTCAGCGCGTTTGGCCTCGGCGCAGGATTCCCGTTCGTGTTCGATGCGCTCTCGTTCCGCTCGTTCGGCATCGCGTTGCGACTGTTCCTCGGCCAGCTCGAGCGCGGCATCCTCTTCCGTGAGGGCTTCTGCGACCAGGATGGGTGCGGTATTCTCGTCGGCGGACCGGCGAAGCCATGACAGCCCGCCGCGCCGGACCTCCGACTGAGACTGGGGCACCTTGCTCATGGCTTCGAAGAGGACCGCGTTCTTTTTTCGGTTTCTTGCCACGTTAGATTCCTCGCCCGTGTCGGCCGGCCGCACACCCGGGAAACGCCCGGCGCGTGCGCCGCACTGGGCCACGCGAACAGGATAATCGATCGGGTGATGATTTCAAAGCCGCTTGGCTCGGGAGGTCGGTCCGGGGTCCGTGACGGTCTTGGCGGCAACGCCCGGCCGCCCCGATGGGTGGCACTGGCGGCTTGTTGCGCCAGTGCATCAGCAGAGAGCACCGTGTACAGGCACGGGCAGGCACGCTGCCCGTGGCCCCCCGCCGCCGATTGTGTCACGGACCCGTCGGTCTGATAGTCGGACGCTCCGCTGCGTCATCCGCGTGCCGATCCGTTTGAATCAACCGTCCGGCCTCGTCCCATCGGCACCACGCCCCGACCTTGCGACCGCGTTGAAACCGGCCTTCCGCGGCCTTGGTTCCGTTCTCGTGGTATTCGGTCCAGGTGCCGTGTCTCTTATAGGCCCCCAAGCCGACACGTTTCACATAGCCCTGGGCCTTGATTCGACCGTCCGAATAGGTCTCTGTCGCCGGAAGGACTCCGCTGACGAGCCAGAGATAACCAAACCATGCAAGAAGCACGGCCAGCGGAATGACAACCGTCGCCTTGCCGCTCCTGGCGCGGCCACCGAGCTTCTCTCTGGAGTCGGGCACATTTCTAACGCGCAAACCAGGTCTTGATCGCGTGGACGGTCGTCTGGCGTCCGGCCTTGGCGATCGATCGGGTGAGCGGAATATCCTTGGGGCAAACCTTGACGCAGTTTTGGGCATTCCCGCAGTCGGAGATTCCGCCGAGGCCCATGAGCGCCTCCATTCTGTCGGCGGCGTTCATCCGACCGGTGGGATGGGTGTTGAAGTACACCGCCTGTGAGATGACCGACGGGCCAAGGAAAGCGCGGTCGAACGCACCGTTCCGGCGCCGGACGAAGTCGGCGTCGCCTTCGCCCGGCAGTCGCTCGAGTTCGATCCTGGAATACTGCGGACAGGCTTCCAGGCAGCAGCCGCAGGTCATGCATTCGGAGAGCGGGTAGGCCTCCTCCTGGTCCGCCTGACTCTGACGCGGGCCGGCCCCGGCGTTGTGATAGCCGTCGACCGGGATCCATCCGCGGATCCGCTGCAGTCCTCGGAACATCCGCGAGCGGTCTACGAAGAGGTCACGGATCACCGGGAACTTCGTCATGGGTTCGAGGACCAGCTCGCCGCCGTCTGTCGGATCGAGGTCGTCGATGAGAGCCGAACAGGCCTGCCGAACCCGACCGTTGATGATCATCGTGCAAGCCCCGCAGACTTCCTCGAGGCAGTTGCAGTCCCACACCACCGGTGTTGTCGCGTCCTGCTGGCCGAGCGGTGTCGGGTTTCCGGCGATGGCCTGAAGGACGGAAATCACGTTCATGCCCGGCTCATGCGGGACGGCAAAACTTTGCCAGTATCGAGAAGCGCCGGGTTTCTCCTGGCGGGCGATTCGAACAACAAGGGTCTTTCTGGGTTCTGACATCCGGCATGCCTTTCAAGTTGCAGAGCGATCAGTCGAGTCGCGCCAGCATTGTAGGGCGAATCCGCTGCGGCAGCCACCGTCGGATCACGCCCGGCAGGACCGCCGAGCCTGATCCACGTGGTGTGAGTCCTCCTGTTTTCCACCGAGCCGCCGGACGCGCCGGTCTCCTCGGCGCAGCAGGAGTCAACGGCTGCGGCGCTTGCGTGTGCGTCGCTTGTCGCGGCTGCTTCGGCGGACTTTCTGCTTGGTTCTGGCCTTGAACGTCGGCATCTGCCCGCCCGCGAGGGAGGACTGCGCAAACTGCGTGCTGAATCTCATGCGATCCATCATCGACATGCCGGCCATCTGCTTCATCATGTCGCGGGCCTGGAGGAACTGCTTGCACAGGCCGCTGACATCTTCCGGTTGGTTTCCGCTTCCGCGAGCGATCCGCCGTCGGCGCGAGGCGTCGATGAGCTTCGGATTGGCGCGCTCCCGGGGTGTCATCGAGCACACGAGGGCCTTCATGCGTTTGATTTCGCCGTCGTCCATCTGCATGTCGGTTTGCCGCATCATGCCGCTGACGCCGGGGATCATCTTGAGCAGGTCTTTCATGGAACGACCGCCCGCCATCTTGTCGAGCTGTTCGATGAAGTCATCGAGCGACAGCGTGCCCTTGGCCATCTTGGCCTCGAGCTTGGCGGCCTGCTCGGTATCCACCTGCTGCTGGGCATGCTCCACCAGTGAAACGATGTCGCCCATGCCCAGGATTCGGCCGGCCATGCGATCGGGATGGAATTCCTCGAGGCGATCGAGCTTTTCCCCGACGCCGATGAACTTGATCGGTTTGCCGGTCACGTGTTTGACAGACAGGATGGCGCCGCCGCGGGTGTCGGAATCGAATTTCGTCAGGATGACGCCGTCCAGCTCGAGTCTGTCGTTGAAGTTCTTTGCGGTGTGGACAGCGTCCTGCCCCGTCATGGCGTCGAGCACCAGGTATATCTGGTGGGGGTTGACGGTTTGCGCGATCCGAGCGACCTCATCCATCAGCTCTTCGTCGATTGACAGACGTCCGGCGGTGTCGAGGATGACCACGTCCAGCAGTTTCCGGCGAGCCACGCCGACGCCGTTTCGGCAGACCTTGACAGCGTTTTGATGGCCGCGCTCCGCGTGGACGGGCACGTCAAGCTGCTGCCCCAGCACTTCGAGTTGATCGATCGCCGCCGGTCGTTTGAGGTCGGCCGCGACGAGCAGCGGCTTCTTGCCCCGGTCGCGGCAATACCGGGCGAGCTTGGCGCAGGTCGTGGTCTTGCCCGATCCTTGAAGGCCCGCCATGAGGACGATCGTGGGCGGATCGGCCACCCACGGAATGCGGGAGTCCACCGGCCCCATCAGTGCGACGAGTTCGTCATGGACGATCTTGACCATGACCTGTTCGGGATGGAGGGTCTTCACGACCTCCTGGCCGATGGCCTTCTCCGTCACCTGTTTCGTGAAGAACTTGACGACGTCGAGGTGGGCGTCGGCCTCGAGCAGGGCGGTGCGGACGTCGCGCATGACTTCGCGGACGTTGTCTTCCGTGACGCGTCCGCGTCCACGGATACTACGGAACACGTCAGTCAGTCGGTCTGAGAGTGCGTCGAACATCGGGTGCCGTGCCTGCTCCCCTGCGTGGGGTCGTGTGCGTCGAAACTCTTCCCGCGTGTGCATTCAACATACGTTGGCCCGCCATCGCATTCAAGCGGTGGGGATCAGCGTGGTCGAGTCTCGTGTCGAGTCTCGCTCTGCGTCCTGCAACGCTTCCACATCGGGAAGGTTGATCGTCAGGTCCGGGCCGGCCGCGCGGCCGTGGATCGGTCTCGGCGATGCAGATCGGTGGACCCTGTTTCGTGGCGCAACGGATCGATGGCCATCCTCTATCCTCGATCCAGACTGCGCGGCGGGGTGCAAGGTGCAGTGATGAGGTTCGGTGGAGCCGGATTGAACGATGGATGCCCGGCGAACCAGCGACTCGAGTTCAACACAGCGAATGATCCCTCCGCGTTTCGACTCGTCATTCTACGCCTCGTCGATTCGACCAAATGTGGGTAATTCTACCCACTCGAACGCAGTAAGCCGGCCAGGAACCAAGGGATTTGTGGCGGTTCGGCGGCATCTTCATGCTGTGAAACGACTTGTGATTGCCTGTGAGTTGCGTTCTGTAACTCATTAAAACACAGTATATTACGTTCGTCTGTCGCCTTCCGGCGCGTGGTTGCTCTCCGGTTGACAGCCCGCGACCCTCGTGCTAGAGTCCTCCAAGCCGTCGAACGCTTCCGCGCAAGCTCGACGATAAGCACTGAGGCGAATCGCCAAGGGTATGGCTGTTTTCAGCCGTGGCGCTCCTCCGGGTCGGAACTTGTTCCGGTCCGGAGGGTTTTTCTTGCGCGCATCGACGCCCGGTTGGCGGAGGATCGATGCCTGCGCGTTACGATCCGGTACCATCATGAATCCGACAACAGTGGAGCGCGGTATTTTCGTGACGCGGCTGGTGGACCGCCGACGCCTGTGTCGAGAGCACTTCGAGATTACGTTGTCCGTGGAGAACTTTCCCTCCGCCCGCCCCGGTCAGTTCATTCAAGTGTTGTGTCGGCCGCCCGACGCGCCGCACACTGCGGAGCTTGGCGGCGGGTTTCTGCGCCGTCCGTTCAGCATTGCAGGACTGACACGGTCCGGACGCGAGACCCGGCTCGAGATCGTCGGGCGCGTCGTCGGATCGGGGACCACATGGCTGAGCGAGCGCTCGGTTGGTGAGACCGTTGGTGTCTTAGGCCCGCTGGGGCGGCCGTTTTCCGTGCCCGCTGATCAGTCTTCAGCGATCCTGATCGCCGGCGGCGTGGGCATGCCGCCCATCCGCTGGCTGGCGGAGCATTTTCGCGGACGCGGGATGGATTGCGTGGCGATCGTGGGTGCGAGGACGCGTGACCTGCTGCCCGTCGGCTCGGTCGGCGTTCCATCGACGGACGGCACACCGGTCATGTGCGTGGATGCGTTCGCACGGCACGACATCCCCACGACCGTGACGACCGACGACGGCAGTTGCGGTCTTCGAGGACGGACGACCGACGCGCTGGCCGGTTTATTCAAGAACCACTCGTCGCCGGACGTAATCCGCGTGACTGCGTGCGGTCCGTCTGCGATGTTGCAGGCCGTGGGACGCATGTGCATTGAGCGCGGCGCTTCGTGCGAGTTGGCGCTGGAGCGTGTGATGGGGTGCGGGATGGGAACATGCCAGTCGTGTGCCGTTCGGGTCAAGGACGCCTCGGCGGAAGCGGGCTGGCGTTACGCACTCTGCTGCTGCGAAGGGCCGGTCTTTGAAGCTCGCCAACTCTGTTGGGCGTGAAAGACGGTTTTCACGCCTTTTTTTGAGGGAGAAAAGACCGTCGGTTGCCGTACAGAGGCGAGCCGGCCGCCGCTTGCCGACGCGCGGTCCGCGCGGAGCGCAAACGGCGATGGGCGCGTCATTCCGGTGGTTGAGGAACGGTCAATCGACAAGATCGAGGATCTCGAGCGGGTCGTGGACGAGCCGATCGGGTTCGCCGGCCATCAATTCTTGCTCCGTTCGGAATCCCCATGTGACGGCGACGGCGCGCATGCCGGCGTGACGTGCGGTCAGGATGTCGACGGCCGAGTCGCCCACGACGTAGATGGATTCGGGCGGTGTCTCGAGCGTCTCGCTGATTCGCAGCGCGACTTGAGGCGCGGGCTTCTTGTCCTGTTCGTTGCGGCAGCCGCAGATTTCTTGAAAGAACGGACTCAGTCCCAACTCGCGCATGACCTGGACGGTCAAGCCGTGCGGTTTGTTGGAGAGCACTGCCAATGGGACTTCGCGTTCTCGCAGTAAGTCCAGCATCTTCAATATGTTGGGAAAAGGCTGTGTGTGTACGACGCAGTGGGTTCGGTAGTGCATCGCGGTCTGTTCGATCAGTCGGAGGACGGCCGGTTCGTCCGTGTTCGGGAGCGCGCGACGGCAGAGCATCGAAAGGCCGTCACCGATCCAGGATCGAACGCGATGACGATCAACATGGGGTTGTTGCAGGTGGCGCAGCGCGCGGTTGAGCGCGGTCGTGATGTCGCGCAGCGAGTCGACGAGCGTGCCGTCGAGATCAAAGATGATCGCCTTCATGTCGTTCCTCTTGCGTGCCGAAACGTAACCGAAGCGCAGTTTCGATCATGAAAGGCCGCGCATCAACCGACAAACAAATTATGCCGCGCGGCGCAGAATTGTGTTGACAAGCTCGGAGACGGGCCTAGACTTTATTCTGAAAGTGCGTTGTCAATAGAAGGGAGGTGATGCTCTATGGCGAAACGCAAGAAGAAGGCCACCAAGAAGAAGGCCAAGAAGAAGGCCACCAAGAAGAAGGCC
>JBHHVX010000093.1:0-15659 GCA_046754505.1 Phycisphaerae bacterium
GCCGAGCGTCTACATCGCCGACGTCCGTTCCTGACCCCCGAAGGGGATGGGGCACCCAGCGCGGCCGACGTCCATCCTCCACCCCTGGGGGCGATGGGGCACTCCGGTGCGGCGTTGACGTTCGTGATCGCTCGACCGTAGAATCGCGGCGCGGCGGCAGGATGCGCGGTCGACGCGCCGCTCCCTCACGGTCGCGGTTCGGATCGAGTCGCGTTCTGACCGGGCGAGCGTCTTCTCACATACGTATGTACGTCGCAAGGGAGTGCGTCGGATGCCATTTCAGCGGGCGGAGCGTCTCGATCGACTGCCGCCCTATCTCTTTATCGAGATTGATCGCAGAAAGCGGGCGGCCATCGCTGCCGGCAAGGACGTCATCGATTTCGGCGTGGGCGATCCGGACCGGCCCACGCCCGCGTTCATCATCGACCGCATGGCGGAGGCGATCTGCGACCCGGCGAACCATCGATATCCCCACGGTGCGGGCCTGCCCGAGTTCAATGCGACGGCGGCGGCGTGGTTCGAGCGGCGCTTCGGCGTTGCGCTGGACTCGGGGACGGAGGTGCTGTCGCTCATCGGCACGAAGGAAGGGCTGGGGCATCTGCCGCTGGCGGTGGTCAATCCCGGCGACGTGGCGCTCGTGCCTCAGCCGGGGTATCCCGTGTATGAATCGGCGAGCATCTTCGCCGGAGGCGTGCCCGTGGCGATGCCGCTGACGGAGGAGCACGGGTTCCTGCCGGATCTGGACGGCCTTGCCGCCGAGACGCTGGACGCCGCGGCGGTGTTGTTCGTCAATTATCCGAACAACCCCACGGGCGCGGTGGCGGGGCCGGCGTTTTTCGAGCGGTGCGTGGCGCTGGCGCGGAAGCACGATTTCATCGTGTGCTCGGATGCCGCGTACAGCGAGTTGTATTTCGACGAGGGTGACCGGCCGCATTCGATTCTGGAAGTCCCCGGCGCGAAGGACGTCGCGGTCGAGTTTCACTCACTGAGCAAGACGTTCAATATGACCGGCTGGCGGATCGGGTTCGCGGCGGGCCATGCGGGTGTTCTGGCCGCGCTGGCAAAGATCAAGGGCAACATGGACTCGGGTCAGTTCAACGCCGTTCAGCACGCGGCGGTGACGGCGCTTCGGAATATCGACGGGCCGGAGGTTGCGGGGATTCGCGAGCGCTATCGGCAGCGGCGGGATCGGCTCGTGCCGGGTCTGAACCGCGTAGGCTTCGAGGTGCGGTCGCCGCGGGCGACGTTTTATGTCTGGGCGCGTTGCCCGAAGGGCCTGGACTCGATGACCTGCGCGGCGCGGCTGCTGGACGAGGCCGCCATCGTCGCCGTTCCGGGCGTGGGGTTCGGCCGCGCGGGAGACGGCTATGTCCGCTTCGCGCTGACGGTCGAGGGCGAGCGAATCGAGCAGGCCCTGGATCGTCTCGGCCGTGTGCGATGGTGAGTGGGCGCGGCGACAGGCACGTGGCCTATCTCGGGCTGGGGTCCAATCTCGGCCGGCGCAAGAAGAACATCGCGGCGGCGCTGAACGCGCTGGAACGAACGCGGGGCATCGAGGTCGTCCGGGCGTCGTCGTTGTATGAGACGGAGCCGATGGGCGGTCCGGCCAACCAGGACGCCTATATCAACGCGGTGGTCGAGGTGGCGACGGCGCTGCCAGCCGGGCGTCTGCTGGACGTGTGTCTGAATATCGAGGAATCGCTGGGGCGCAAGCGAAGCATTCGCTGGGGCCCGCGAACGATCGACCTCGACATTCTGGCTTACGATCGCGAGATCTGCGCGACCGAGGCGTTGACCATTCCGCATCCGATGATGCACCAGCGGCGTTTTGTGCTGGAGCCGCTGGTCGAGATCGCGCCGGACTTCGTTCATCCGGTGCTGGAGCGGACGGCCCGTGACATTCTCGACGCGTTGCCCGAGACGGGCGGGGAGATCGACTGACCCGGGCGTTTCAATCCGAATCACGCGCGTGAGCACGTGGACGACCCCAGCGTGGGCTGCCGGTCGGCGATGTGTGCTCACGGTAGCACGCAACCGCTGCCCGTCCGCTCCCTCACGGTCGCGGTTCTGATCAGACGCGGTTCTGATCAGACGCGGCGTTGATCGGGTCGCGGCTTCTGATCGGGCGAGCGGCTTCTCACACACGCTCTTACGGCGCGGTGGGGACCTCGCGCCACTTGAGGATGACGGTTTTCGCTGGGGCGGTGGGGGCGACGACCATGAAGCCTTCGTACTCGTCGCCGCCGTGCAGCGCCGGGGTCATTTGCTGAGGGCCGGTCAGGGTCGATCCGTCCCAGCGCATGAACTCGAGGTTCTTGCCCTTGTCCGAGGCGGTGATGAAGATTTCGCCGGACGTGGCTCCCGTCCTCAGTTGGATCCGGCGGGCCTGCTGGCCGAGGTCGGGGCCGATCTGTTCGGCGGACCAGGCGGAGCCGTTCCAGGTACGAAAGCGGATCGGGGTCTGGCCCAATTGGGCGTAGGCGAGCAGGGCTTTGGTGCCGCCGTTCTCGTAGGCGAGATCGAAGTGGCGGGTCTTGAAGTCCTGGCAGTCGATTTCGACCTCGAGGTTGGCGCCCCAGGCAGAGCCGTTCCAGACGTTGACGTTGATGTCGTTGGTCGAGTCGAGCGCGGCAAAGAGGAGCTGATTGCTGGCGGGATCAGGGATCAGGCGGCTCCAGCTCGGCTCCATGCCGGTGCTCGGCAGCGTGGACTCCGCCGACCAGCCCGAGCCGTTCCAGAAGCGGTAGCGCGGCTGGGGCTGGGCGCGCTGGCCATAGACCGCGAGAGCCTGGCCGGACTGGCTTTCGAACGCGACGGAGAAGTGCTCGCCCGAATCATCGTCGCCGTCGCCGTCATCGTCACCGTCGGCGGTCTGGGTGGCATCCGTTTCCAGCGTGGTCACGGTGCCCCATGCGCTGCCGTTCCAGGCGACCGCATACAATTGTCGCTGATCGTTCAGGGCCACGAGGATGATCTCATCGCTCTTGGGGTTCGGCGTCAGCGTGAGGTAGTGAACCTTGTCAGCGGTCGGCAAGGTGAGCACGGATTCGGCCGAGAGGACGGAGCCGTCGTACGTTCGGTAGCCGATCTTGTTGGAGGGCTTGGTCCAGTAGGCGATGAGGGCGTCGCCGGAGGATTGCTCGTAGGCAACGGCGCAGTTGCGCTGTTTCTTCACGCCGTTATCGGCGGTGAGTTGGGTGGGCAGCGTCCAGGTCGTGCCATTGAAGAACAGGGCGTGGACGCCGACGTCGTGGATCTGGATGACGCAGGCGGTCTCGTTTCGCGTGGGGCAGTTGCGGAGGATGATCTGGTGGGCTTTGCCGATGGAGGACATCGTTTGAGCGGTTCCCCAGGCAGAGCCGTTCCAGAGCGTGTAGTTCGGCGTGGTGGAGTCGGTGTCGAAGACCATCATGGCCGTCGAGTTGAGGTCGGCCCGCGCGGGGCTTGCCAACACTGCTGCGGCCGTCAGCACGACCAGGCTGAAGCGTTTCGCTCGATTTGACATGTTCGGTTCCCCCATCGGGTCGGCCTCCTGTGCGCCGACCGCCATCGTTCCGGTCACCGTCGGTCGGACGATTCGTCCGACTCGCAGGTCCTCACGCTAAAGATGCCATTCAGAATGGACATCGGCAAGTGAGGGTCCGGAATGGACGCTGGTTTTCTTGAGGAGTGTAGTGCGTCCGCATTTGGAGATCGCGCGGCCGCGTCGGTGACGGAGTGATCGGCCGTTCTCGAATGGTCGCTGTTCTGATCGGACGTGGCTGCGCATCGGGTGCCACCGGCGGCTTGCCCGCCAGTGCCCGCGTGGGCCGATTTCAGAAGCAGACGTTCGGAAGGACGGGATTTGCATGAGAGAATGAACGCTGACTGTCCAGACGCATTTCTTGGCGCCGTCAGCCGGCTGTCTCGGCAGTGGGACGGCGCACCGGATTACTGGTGAGTTAGCCGATATCCTTACTTGCGTTTTCGGACGGCCTGTTGTATAAGGGGAATTATGGGTCTGGGGTGAGTGGTGGACCGGGCATTTCGGTTGGCCGCGCGGCCATTCGATTGCTGCGGTTCGGCGAGCCATTCCCTCTTATAGAGTTGCGCCTTTGGCGCTTGCGTCGACCGAGATCTGCCGGCTTCGACCACGGATGGTTCTGCGCGGTGCTGGAATCCGCGCAACAATCTGTGGAGCACTGCTGGCTCTTGGCGGCCTGCGCTCGCGCCATGGCGGAGCTTGAGGCGTGGTCTCGCACGCCAGTCGTTGAAGCCGGTCGGCACCGAGCGGAGTTCGGCGTCAGCGGAGGCCCATGAAGGGGGCTTGGATGTGCGGAGAGGGCTTTGATTGCAGGGGATGTATGTCCGCAGCGCCTCGTTGCGCCCGCTTGACCGCCTGTTTGTTCGCGGCGACGGTCCGCCGGCTCGAACGGTCACGACGGCGCCATCACGCCCATGCCCCCCATTTCAACCGCCCTGGTTCACTCATGCTTTATCGGAATAATGCTGCCATGACTCGCAGCCCGAGGCCGCTCCGGCGCGCCCGGTTCGCCCGACAAACAGAACCATTGTCTCTGGGTCAAACAAAAGAAGGAGGAATCACGACATGAACCATGAACTAACACGACAGGAAGACAGGTGTCTCGCGCGCCGGTCGGAACCGCCGTCAGCAGGACGCTGTATGCACGGTTTCCTGGCGGTCGTCGTCGCTCTGGGCGCGTCGGTGTGCGACATCGGCGCGGCCAACGGCCAGACGTGCATCACACCGCCACCGGGCATGGTCGCCTGGTGGCCGCTCGATGAACTGGCCGGTCCGACCGCCGTCGAGACCGTCAACGGCAACGACGGAACGCACATCAACGGGCCGGCTCCGCTGGCGGGGGCGTTCGTCCTCAACTCGCTGTGTTTTGACGGAGCCACCAACTATGTGGAGGTCCCGAATGCGCCGGCCTTGAACTTCGGCACCGGCGACTTGTCCGTCGACGCCTGGGTTCAAACCACAACCGTCGGCGGCGTGAAGGTCATCGTGGAGCATCGTAAGAACACGCCCACCGGGGTTGTGGGCTACTCGATGTATCTCTATCAGGGAAACCTGTCGTTTCAGCTTGCCGACGGCAACGGTTCAAACTTCTGTGGCTGTCTGCCGACCCGGGCATGCACGAACTACGGCCCGGGCGCCGTCGCCTTTGTCGCCGACGGGGCCTGGCATCACGTGGCCGTCACCGTCAATCGAACATCCACCACGGGCGGCACCTTCTACGTCGATGGCGTGGCGGTGGCATCATTCAATCCCACGTGTCAGCCCGGATCGATCACGAACACCGGCGTCTTGCGGATCGGCAGCCTCACGCTCGGTGCCGGCGGCGCCTCACTCTTCAACGGCTGTATCGACGAGGTCGAGTTGTTCGATCGTGAACTGACGGCGCTCGAAGTCAGCGCCCTGTTCACCGCGGGGCCGGCCGGCAAGTGCAAGACGCCGCCGCCGAACGCGAAGCTCTCGAAGTGGACGCAACTTCCACACCCGCCCAACGAAGGGTTTGATGCGCCCTCGAACCTGTGGTGGGACAAGAACCCGGGCACGGGCGGACAGACGGTTCTTGCCGACGACTTTGTGAGTATGTGTCAGCCCGGTGTGACTTGTTGCGAGACCTGCTTTGTGACATGGAAAGGATCGTACGTCGATCCGAACTTCCCGGTCGGCAACATCGACGGGTTCCTGATCAGCTTCTTCACGGATCAGCCGGCGACGCCGGTCGCCCCGAGCCGACCGAAGGACCTGATTGTCACCTACTTCGTTGACCAGTTTGACGAGTTCCCGAGCACGGCCTGCCCGGCGGGTTGTGACATGCATCCGATCTTTGACTACAACGCCGATCTGCGCGGCGCGTGCATCATCGACAACCCCATGGGCATCGCCGGCCAGAACCAATGCCTGCCGATGCCGCCGATTGACACTGTCTGGTGGATCAGCATTGAGCCGGTGCTTGGATTTGTCTATACCAAGGATCCGGCGAACTTCTGCGTGCAGACCAAGACGACCAACTCCTGGCCGAACGACTTCTGGGGCTGGCACACGACGCCGCCGCAGTTCAACTTCAATGACGACGCCTTCACCGGGACTTTGAGCATCAGCCCGGCTCCCAAGGTCTTCACGTATAACTGGCTGACCGATCTTCATTGGATCGATGTGGCGCCAACGCCCTGCTTGCCGCCCAACAATCCGAACATCTCGGTGAACCTGGCCTTCGACCTCCACGACGGGTTCGGCGGGCCCGCCTGCTGGGACCAACCGGCGTGCATTCTGCCGCCGATCGACCCGTCGTCAAACGGGGTGGATGTTCCCACGGGATATCAGTGGAGCGGCGGTGACGTCGGAGGCCCACAGGTCAATGTGGTGGTCGCCGATGACTTCATCTCGGACGGACGGCCCATTACCGGCGTCCGTTGGTGGGGCAGCTATCCCGACCCGGCATACATCCCCGAGGCTTGCTGTTTCGCGGATGGCACGTGCCAGACTCTAACGGCTGCACAGTGCGCGGGATTGGGTGGCCTTTCTCAGGGACCCGGCACGCTGTGTCTCGGCGACGCCAACAACAATGGCATCGATGATGCGTGCGAGCAGCAGCAGTGCGGCCCCGATCCGCTGGCGCCGATCAGGTGTCTGCCGGTCACCTGCCCGGTTGCCGGTGAGGAATGCCTGCCGACGTGCGTCCTGGTGGAGACGGACACCGGCATCCTCCTCGAGGTGTTGGACTGCCAGTGTATGAGCCCCAACGCCTGCCACGTCGACATCCTCAGCGGACCGGTGCCCACCTGCGTCGGCACCTGCCCGACGCCGGGGGTGTGCATCAGTACCCTGGTGGACAATGGGGACGGCACGTCGACTCTGTGCTGTCAGTGCGTGACGCAGACCCAATGTGGGCCCGATCCTGCAACGGCCAACCATACCTGCGCGCCGGTCCTCTGCCCGGTTGCGGGAGAGGACTGTCTGCCGACCTGTGTGCTTGTGGACTCGCTCACCGGCCAACTGATCGAGGTATTGGACTGCAAGTGCATGAGCCCGAACGACTGCCACGTCGACATCACCCCAGGCGTGCTCCCCACCTGTGTCGGCACGTGTCCGGCTCCGTCCCAATGTACGACGATCTTGACCGACAATGGCGACGGCACGTCCACCTTGTGTTGTCAATGTAACCCGCCGGTCGAGTGCGGGCCGGATCCGACGACGAATCCGCCGGGACTGACGTGTCTGCCATTCACGTGTCCCAATGCGGGGGAGGAATGCCTTCCGGTCTGCGCGGTCTTTGATCCGGCGACAGGCATCACGACGGTCCTCGAATGCAATTGCATGAGTCCCAACGACTGCCATCTGGTGATCGTGCAAGGGACCGTTCCGCAATGCACCGGCGCCTGTCCGGCAGGCGGAGTTTGCACGACGACGCAGACGGTCAACCCCGACGGGACGATCACCTTTTGCTGCCTGTGCGTACCGGCTCCCCAATGCGGGCCCGACCCGGTGAACCCGCTGGCGTGTGCTCCGGTCGCCTGCCCGATCGCCGGAGAGCAGTGTCTGCCGACCTGTGTGCTGGTGGAAACGGGAACCGGGATTCTGCTCCAGGTGTTGAATTGCCAGTGCATGAGCCCCAACGAGTGCCATATCGAGATCAACGCGGCCGGCATTGCGGGTTGCGTGGGATCATGCCCGGCGCCCGGGCAATGTGTCACCAGGCTCACCGACAACCTCGACGGCACGTCGACGCTCTGCTGCGAGTGTGTCCCGGCGATTGTCTGCGGGCCCGATCCGACGGGCCAGGCGTGTCTGCCGGTGACCTGTCCCGTGCCGGGTGAGGACTGCCTGCCCATCTGCGCGATCTTCGATCCCGCCACGGGCACGACGACGGTGACCAATTGTCAGTGCACCAGCCCCAACGCCTGTCATCTGGTCATCGTGCCGGGCGCTCCGCCGCAATGCGCGGGAGGTTGTCCGAACCCCGGCGACGCTTGCACCACGACGCAGACGGACAACGCCGACGGGACCATCACGTTCTGTTGTAGCTGCGGCCTGCCGGGCAATGCACCGGCGGACGGCTCCGCCGGAGGGCATTCCCACGCGCTCGACGCGACGCGGGCCGTTCTTTCCACCGAAGTCCCGAAACCGCGAGGTGTGCCGCCGGTCGGGATCAACGCCGTCGAAGGCTGGTTCATCAGCTTCCATTACGGCGACCCGGCGGGCGTGGTGACCTGTCCGCCAGACGCTCTCGCCGGCGTGGCACCGACCGTGACGGGGCTCTATTTCTGTCCGGCCAGTGCCGTGACGATCGTCGACACCGGCGTGTTGGACTGCTTCCAGGAGCGGGTCTTCCGGTACGAGGTGCAACTGGAAGACTGCTGTCTGATTTGCACCCTTCCGGATCCGCGGCGGCCCAATGTCCTGCCGGCCCAGCCGGACGCATTTCACGAGGTGAGAAACTTCGACTATTGGCTGGACATCCAGGCGGTCGTCGGGGCGACGTTTACTCCGGTTGCGGGCACGACCCTCTGCGAGAAGGTGATCACCAACTCCGTGCCGTCGAGCGCGACGGCGAACGGCGACTTCTGGGGTTGGCACACCAGCCCGGCCGTGACCCAACCCCAGGGCCCGTTGAATGAGGCCTGCGCAGGAACCGTGCTCAATCTGCCGGCGGCGCCGCCGTTCTGCCCGGACTACGGCGCCTGGCTGAAGCAGCCCTGGCTGTGTCCGCCACCGGTCGTCAACCGCGTTGACATGGCCTTCGAGTTGCTCACGCTTTGTACGTGCCTGGGTGACATGGACGGCAACAACATGCTCAACGGCCTGGACATCCAGGACTTTATCGACTGCCTCATCGGTACGGCCGGGCCGGGCGTCAACTGCGTCTGTGCGGACATGGACAGCAGCGGCACGCTGGACCTGGCGGATGTGGGGTTGTTTGTTTCGGCTCTGTTGACCATGCCGCCCTGCCCGTAGGCCGGTGGCTTGGAGGTTTGAAAGGCTGTCGGGGCATGACCGAGCCGGCGACTCGGTCATGCCCCTCTTATCCGCGTGGACGTGACACCAGCCGCGAGGCTTCCGCAGCAGGCTCTACTGTTTCGGTCGTCGTTCTCGGTGGCGGGGTTTCCTGCGATCGCAACGGTCAATCGACGCGCCGGCCGCGGCGCCGGCGGCGCAGCGGCCCTAGACCGATCAGGAGCAGTGGGACCGTGATGCCGACTCCGGCGCCACAGAGACCGTCGCCGCAGTCCTGTGGGGTCGACGGCGGGTTGGGCACCGGGGGTTCCGTTGGCGGGACTTCGGGGGGGGGCGGCTCTGACGGCGGCGGCTCGGGCAGCGGCTCGCAGACATCGCCCACGCCGTTCGCGTCCGAGTCGGCCTGATCCGCGTTGGCCGTTTCGGGGCAGTTGTCCACACAGTCGGCCACGCCATCGCCGTCCGTGTCGGTCTCCGCCACACCGCAGCCGCACGCGCCCGGCACCGTCTTGTCGGGGTCGTTCGGACAGTCGTCCAGACAGTCCGGCATGCCATCACTATCCGTGTCTGTCTCGGCCACGCCGCAGCCGCAGGCCCCGGGCACGGTTCGGTCCGGATCGTCCGGACAGCGGTCGTTGCAGTCGGCCACCCCGTCGCCGTCGCGGTCCGTGTCGGGCACGCCGCAGCCGCACGCACCAGGCTCGGTCTTGGACGGATCGTCGGGGCACCGGTCGCGGCAGTCCAGCGTACCATCTCCATCGGTGTCGATATCGGGCACGCCGCAGCCACACGCATCCGGGGAGGTCTTGGACGGATCATTCGGGCAGGCGTCGGCGCAATCCGCCGTGCCGTCGCCGTCGCTGTCGGCATCAGGCATCCCGCACCCGCAGGACCCGGGCTTGGTCTTGTTCGGATCGGCCGGACAGGCATCGCGGCAGTCCGGTGTGCCGTCGCCGTCGGAGTCGATCTCCGGAACGCCACAGCCGCAGATACCGGGCTCGGTCTTGTCGGGATCGGCCGGACAGGCATCGTCGCAATCAAGCACGCCGTCGCCGTCCGAATCCACGTCCGGCCCGCCGGGACATCGATCGTTGCAGTCCGCCACGCCGTCGCCGTCGGAGTCCGTGTCGGCTGCGCCGCAGCCGCAGATGCCGGGATCGATCTTGCCCGGATCGGCCGGACAGGCGTCGTTGCAGTCCGGCGTGCCGTCGCCGTCGGTGTCGGTATCGGCCGTGCCGCAGCCGCAGGTCCCCGGCGCGATCTTGGCCGCGTCGTTCGGGCAGGCGTCGTTGCAATCCGGTGTTCCGTCACCATCGGAGTCGGTGTCGGCCGTACCGCAGCCACACAGGCCCGGCTCGACCTTGGCCGGATCGGTCGGACACATGTCGATGCAGTCCACGGTGCCGTCACCGTCGGTGTCGGTGTCGGCGACGCCACAACCGCAGGTGCCGGGCGCGGTCTTGGCCGGGTCGTTCGGACAGGCGTCCATGCAGTCGAACGTGCCGTCGCCGTCCGTATCGACGTCGGCCACGCCGCAGCCGCAGACGCCCGGCTCGGTCTTGTTCGGATCGTTCGGACAGTTGTCGAGACAGTCCAGCACGCCGTCTCCATCGGTGTCGGGCTGGGTGGCGCAGTCGGACCCGGCGCCGTTCGAGAGTCCGCCCATGGCCGCGCAGGTGCTCGCCGCCATGTCCAGACAGCTTCCGGCAGGGAGGCAGCAGGCCACCACGGCCTCGAACAAATAGGCGGAGCCGGAAGAGGCGCCGGCATCGTCATCGTGGAACGCGCCGACGACGAGGCTGTCGCCCTTGATCGCGACGGACTCGCCAAACAGATCGTTGGCCGCCGCATCGCCGGCCTTGAACTCGGTCGCCTGGGTCCATGTCGTGCCGCTGTGAGTGAACACATAGGCGGAGCCGCTGTTGACCGCGCCGTCGTCGTCAAAGCGGGCGCCGATCAAGACGGTGCCGCCGTCGATTGCGACCGAGCGGCCAAACTGGTCATTGGCGGTCGCATCGGCGGGAAGCAGCTTGGCCTGCTGCGTCCAGACCGCCCCGTTTCGGACAAAGACATAGGCCGACCCGGAGTTCGAGCCTCCATCGTCATTTCCCGACGCCCCGACGACGATTGTGTCGCTGCTGAGAGCCACCGACTCGCCGAAGAAGTCCATCGACGCCGCATCCGACGCCGTCAGTTTCGCCTGCTGGGTCCAGGTCGCTCCGTTTCGGACAAAGACATAGGCCGAACCGGACTTGGCGCCGGCATCGCCGTCGAACCGCGCCCCCACGACGACCGTGTCTCCGCTGATCGCGACCGACTCGCCAAACTGGTCGCCCGCCGCGGCGTCGGCGGCGGTCAGCTTCGCGGCCTGGCTCCACACCGTTCCGGACCGCGTGAAGATGTAGGCTGCTCCCTGGTCCGCTCCCGCCGCGTCGTCGTCGCGGCGCGCTCCGACGACCGCGATGTCGCCTTCGACGGCGATCGATCGCCCGAACTCATCGCCCGCGGCGGCATCGGCGGCGGTCAGTCTTGCCTGCTGGGTCCAGTTCGTTCCGCTTCGAACAAAGACGCAGGCCGAACCGGAACTGTCTCCGTCGTCATCGTCGCGTCGGACCCCGACGACGACGGTGTCGGCATCGACGGCGACGGCCTCTCCAAACCGGTCGCCGGCCGCGGCGCCGCTGTCGGTTAGCTTGGCCTGCTGGCTGATCGACGTCCCGCGCCGGAAGAACACATAGGCCGACCCCGAATCGCTACCGGCGTCATCATCTCGGGGCGATCCGACGACGACGGTATCGCCGCTGAGGGCGACACACTCGCCGAACTCGTCGCCGGCGGCGGCATCGGCCGCCGTCAGCTTGGCCTGCTGGGCAAAGATCAACGGATCGATCGTGACCGGATACACCGCGTCGGTGTCGTCCACGAAGATCGACAGGCGCCCGTCATGCACGGCCAGCCGGGCCGGCAGCGTCGTGCCGGCAGCGTCGAACGCGAAGAGATGGCTGTACTCCAGCCGTCGTCGGCCGTCTGCATCGACGAAATCGATCCGGCCGTCTCCAACGCCGAGCCGGGGGCGAAGGCTGCCTCCAATCTCCATGACAAGCTCGAGTTCGCCACATCGGCGAAAGGGATCCGTACTCCACGCGGCGCCAGCCCACGGCCGCGCCGGCAGGGTGAATCCCTGTTCGATGCCGCGGTGGTCGCGGACATACCATTCGGTCAGCGGGCCGTGGCGATATTCGATACGCCCGTCTACGGCGGCCGGCTCGACGGCGGGCAGCGGCAGGACATTCCCGGCCAACCCGAAGGCACTGAGCCGAAGTCCCCAGCGCCAGGTGGCCGGTTCGCGCGGCGGCGGCGAGGTTGCCGGAGTGCGCCTCGAACTCGCGTCTTGTGCGGACACGCGAATTCCATCCGACCGGAAGTCGGCGCGGAGTTGTCGAACCGGATCGGCATGAGCCGATGCAACGGCAGTGCAAAGTGACAGACCGACCAGGCCCGCCGCCACGTGCGTGAATCTCTCGCGCGGTCGCAAGGGACGTCCCCCCAAAGGTCGAATGTAGCCCTCCCGGGGCAAGCGAATGAAGCTGATCGTCGACCGGCGTTAGAGATCGTCACCGTCGAGCGCCCCCGGGATTTCCGTGTCATTGGATCATTAGCCGTCTCCCCCCGGTCAAGTCAAGGGCATAGGCAATTTCCCGAGTCTTGAGGCAACAAGGGTCGATAATCGCGACGTGCGTGAGAGCCTCAGCGCCACAGGATTGGCGTCTCCCTCACCGGTCGGCGAAGCGGACGGTGGCGATCCGAATCCGGGCGCGCCGCCCGAAGACCAGGCAGATTCCGCATAGACGGCCTTGATCCGCGTTGACGCGCGGCGGCACCGGACGCATGATTTGCGGGTCGAACCCGGACACGAAGACCGAAAACGATTCTGCGAGGGCTCATGTGACACTGGCTCGGCGATTGACGTTTCACCTCATCGCCCTCGGCGTCAGCCTTGCAGCGCTGGCGACGGCCACGCTTTGGGGGCTGGCCGGCCTGAGCCGCAGCGTCTCCACCGCCCGCGACGAGTACCGGGAACTGCGGATGATCCAGAACGCCGAGTCCCACGTCCTCGCCGCGTGGACCGGCATGAGCGATGCTGCGGCGACGACCCGGTCGGTCGCCGACGAGTTTCGCCGGGCCTCCGACCTGCTGGGTGACTTCCTGGCGTTCCAAGAATCCCAACACCTCGTGCCGGAAGCGCACCAGGCGCGTGAGTCCGAATACGCCAAGCAGGCCCGTGCGACGCTGGCGCCGATCATCGACGCTCTCTCTCGCGAGCAGACGCTGCCGGAAACGCCGGCCGAGCGGCAGGCCCTGATCGCCGCGGCGGTCGACGCGTCGGATGATCTCGTGGAAGCCGCTCGTCAGATGGACCACATCATTTCCGACACCTACGCCGACTCAAAGGCCAAGCTGCGGTCGACGATCCTGCTCTCGGCGTCGCTGGTCCTCCTCATGGTCGTCGGGGCAATTCTGCTGAGCGTCTCCCTGCACCGCAGCGTGATGTGGCCGCTCAAACGTCTGCGCGAGGGCGTCCGCCGCTTCGCGTCCGGCAGCTTCGAACAGCGGATTGACGCGACCGGAGACATCGAGTTCCGGGAGCTGGCGGAAGACTTCAATCGCACTGCGTCTGAACTCGCCGACCTCTACGCCGACCTCGAAGCGAAAGTCGCCGCCAAGAGTCGGGAGCTGGTGCGTTCCGAGCGTCTGGCGAGCGTGGGGTTTCTTGCCGCCGGCGTCGCCCACGAGATCAACAATCCCCTGAACATCATCTCGGGCCACGCCGAACTCGCCCTTGGCCAGACAGCGTCGCCGGAGCAGAAAGGCCCAGCCAAGATCGATCGCGACAGCCTTCGAATCATTCGCGACGAGGCGTTCCGCTGCAAGGAGATCATCGAAAAGCTGCTCTCCCTGACGAGAATGGGCAACGGTTCTCGACAACCGGTCCAGGTCAGTCATGTGGCCGGAGAAGTCGTTTCCATGCTGCGCGGTCTGAAGCGATATCACACGCGCCGCATCAGCCTGGAGGTCCCGGCTCCCGACGAGCCTCCCGTGTTCGCCAATGAATCGGAGGTCAAGCAGGTCCTCCTGAACCTGGCGGTCAACGCCCTCGAATCCACCGACCCGCGGGAGGGCGAAGTGCGAATCGTCGTTCGCGAGACCGACGGCATGATCGAGATCGCGATCCGCGACAACGGATGCGGCATGGACGCCGCCACGCTCGACCGGGTGTTCGAACCCTTCTTCACGGATCGCCGTTCGGGCCGGAGCGAGGGTGTCGGCCTCGGACTGTCGATTTCACGGGCCATCGTGGAGAGCTATGGCGGCGCCATCGTGGCCGAGAGCGAAGGCCCAGGCGCGGGCAGCACCTTTCGGATTCGCGTGCCTGCGCCCGCGAGAGAACCCTCTCATGCGCACCCGTAGTATGAAGACGCCTGTCCATGAACGGATCCTGCTGGTCGAAGACGAGAAACGTCTTCGTGAGATGCTGTTGCGGGCGCTTCCGGACATGGGATACGAGGCGACGGGCGTCCACACGGCGGAGAAGGCGCTGGCGGTCATGGAACAGACGCCGCACGGCATTGTCGTGCTCGATCTCAACCTCCCGCTGATGAGCGGCGTCGAGCTGATGGAGATTCTCCACGATCGATGGCCGGAGACGAGCGTCATCATCCTCACCGGGTTCGGCGATCTCGATGCCGCGCAAAAAGCGATTCGGCTGGGTGTCGTCGATTTTCTGTCGAAACCCTGCGGCCTGGGCGACCTCGAGCGGGCGATCGATCGTGCTCGGCGGCGACAGCCGACCCGTCCCCCGATTGACACCGCGGTCGAACCCGAACCGACGCGAGAGGCCGCCGCCCCCGCCCAATCCGCCGAAGGCCCGGTCCACCTCGCGGACATCGAAAAGAGTTACATCCTGGCGGCCCTCAGACGCCACCACGGCAATCGAAACGCCGCCGCGGCCGAACTCGGCATCAGCGTCCGAAAGCTCTACTACCGCCTGGCCGAATACGAGCGGGCCGGAACCACCCTGCCGTGATCCACGCCCCGTCGGCAGCCGAGACGCTCTTTTGCCGTCGGCCCCGATCCGAACCGCGCCCGTCAGAAAGCGGCACAGACCCGCACGGGTGCTGCTGGCGGCTTGTCCTCGCGGGTGCCACTGGCGGCTCGTCGGCCAGTGCCCCGTGATCCGCCGGCCTGCCGACTCCGTCACGCCCTTCCGACCGGCGGCCGTCCGGTCGTCCTGTCGGCCTCGTGCAAAGTTTGCAGAAGAGATGCAATATGAGGAATAGAGGGCTAACCTGTCGTTCGACGGCCGGGGTCGCAGCCTTGCGATGAACATCGTGGCGCCGCGTCGCGGAGGAGTGGGAGTTTCAGCCCTCCGGACTCGGTCGGGTGCTTTCCGGTGGAGGGAAGCGACACGCCCGGTGGGATCCTAGTGTATGAGGAACCGTCCCCCGCGGGCGGGACGCCGGCGCTGCGAATCGGTTTCGCCAGACGACCGATTCGCGGCGACCGGCATCGATTTCCCCTGATGCAGGCGCCTGGCCCACCGCCGGCACTGTGTGTACCCTCACGGGCCACGTCTCGACTGTACCGGGCAGGCACGCCCTGTACCCGATTTTCCGCATCGGGATAATAGGGA
>JBHHVX010000094.1:0-15650 GCA_046754505.1 Phycisphaerae bacterium
TGCTGGATACGAACATGAACCTTCTGGCCTCGTCGGATCGTGGCGGTCTGGGGGTTGAAGAGGCGCTCCAGCACAGTGCCGACAACGTCACGCGGCTGATCCGCGTGTCGGTCCTTCAGGTGGGCAGCACACCGGTGCCGGGTGATCTAAACTGCGACGCCACGGTCGATCCGTCGGATATCGCGCCCTTCGCGCTCGCCCTGACCGACCCGGCCGGCTACGCGGCCGCGTTCCCCAACTGTCCGGTCGGCAACGCGGACACGAGCGGCGACGGCCTGGTGGACGGCCGGGACCTTGCGCCGTTCGTCGGATTGCTCCTGAACGGCGCGCCGCCTCCGGCGCCGTCGACCTACGCCCTGGAGGTGCTGGCCCGGAATTAGCGTCTTGTATGATTATTCGGGCGGGTGTTTTCGGCCGCCGTGTGGCTGGAACGAGAATCTTGGCTGGAACGAGAATCTTGGCTGGAACGAGAATCCCTTCTCGTTCCCACATCGCACAGGAATCCCTTCCTGTTCCTCCGGGTAGCAGCGCGCCTCGAATCGAGACATGGGAAAGGATTCCCATGCGGAGAGGACCGAGAAGGGATTCTCGGTCCAGCACGGCATTCTCGGTCCAGCACACGCACACCCTCTCAGGACCCGGCGGCGAACAGACGCTCCAGCGCGGCCCAATAGGCATCGAGCCAGCTCAGACTCGCCTCATGGATGCCGAGTTCCAGCTCGTCCAGCCAGAATTGAGACCACGCTTTTCTTCGCCAGTCGCAATACGTCGCTCGGGCCTCCGCAGCGGCGGTCCTGTTGGAAGGCCATGGTAATCCGAGCGCCGAGTCACCCCGGAGGAATTGGATTTCCGCCTCGGGGCCGGCGCAGAGCGTGTGTACATATAGCACCCGGCCGCCCGGCTCGTCGAGGTAGGCGCATAGCCCGACGATCGACCCGCCCTGAATGAATTCAGTGTCCGTCGGAAACCCCACGACACACGCGGCCTCCCGCGGCTGGAACACTTTCGGGGTCTCGCGGATGGTGAATTCGCCTCGGCGGATGTACTCCACTTCCACTTGCCAGGCGTCGCTCTGCAAGATCGTGTCTACCGCGCGCTGGTCGGCGGAAGACCGCACCGGTGCGGTCGTGTTCCGGTCGGTCTGCGGCACGCGGTACAGCTCTCCCGGGGCACCGTCGAAATACGGCACGCCCCAACGACACGCGGGACATCGCTCGCAAAAATACAACTGCAAGAGCGCCCAGCAGAAGCGCGTCCGCCATCGGCGGCTCGCCTCGACGGAACCGATGGCGTCGCGCTCGCGCAGGAAGCAATCCCAGATCGCCCGCTTGTGGTCCAGCAGTCGCCGCGTCGTGCGATCGCCGTTGGCCCCCGCCTGGGCCTGTGGCTGGGCCATCGGTCCGTCCATGTGCATCAGCAGGGGATTGGCGTCAGGCCCGGCATGGACGGGATGGGCGTATAGCGCCCGATCGGTGGCCGGGTCGAACAGCAGAACGAGCGCGACGACGGTGCCGCGCTCGATCTCTTCGGTCGGTCCCGACACGGGGAAGAAGAGCCGCAGGAACGGCCCCGGCAGCCACTTCCACAGGATCGGCTCCCGTTCGACCCGCAGGCCGTTCCGTTCGAGCGTGGCCTGCTGGAATTCGACGGCCGGGCTGGATAGCGCCGAGACGATGCGCCGTTCGATCTCGGCGGGAACGGTGCGCGTCCTGGCGGCCGCGACCCATTGCCACAGGCTTCGCTGCGGGTCATCCGCCCAGCGATTTTTTGATCGCACGGCCTTGTCTTGATTCAATGTTTGCAACGGAGTCTCTCCCAGCCGCCCGGCATCCTGGTGGTCCATTCCACGTGAAGTTGCAGGTGCGGAACGCGATCGGCCGTTCGCACCGGCCGGAGGCCGATGCTCCCCATGCGCAAGAACGAGTGGAACAGACCACCCGGCGCCGCGTGTGTCTGCCCGGGCAGCGGACGGTCAGGACACCGGTCCGCCGTCGCCGAACTGCTCGAGGAACTGAACGACCTGACTCATTGTGAAGCGATGAGCCGTCTTGAATCGCTCGACGGCCTCGTCGGGACTCCAGGCAACCGGGTTGGCCCACTTCGCGTCGACTTCGATGAACAACTGGCGGAAGTCCTCCACGAGTGATTCTACCTTGACTTCCGCCTGCCAGTTTGGTTTGTCCGAACCGGGCAGCGGCGGAAGGAGCATCTTCAACCCAACGGCGTGGATCGGTCGTCCGAGCGGCTCGAGCCGGTCTTCCAGATTCATACAGCGATTGCCGAGGAAAACCCGCGCGTCTCCGTCCTCGGTCTGGGCGGTCAGGCGAATGACGGCGCCGGATGCGATGATCAGCCGGGGACCGAAGACCTGAGAGACGCATCCCATCACCAGCTTGAGGTTGTCGAGGAACACATCGAGTGATCCGCTCGGAAAGACGTCGTCAAACGTGAGGGCATCGCGTTGCAGGGAGAGTTTGAGGTGGCTTCGGGGGTCTCCGTCGACCTGCGGGCTTTGAAGCTGCCAGGCGTGGTCCGCGTATTCCTGCTTTCGCCAGTCGAATCCCTCGTTGCTCTTCTGCTGGAACGCCTGCTTGTGCTGCTTGTCGAGCAGTGCCGGCGGCGCAAACCGCAGCCCCGCATGAAGCCCGCGTGTTCTGATCGTGTTGGCCAGCATTCGCATCGCGCGTTCCAAGTCTGAATGCCCGCCGCGCACGGAGGGTCGAATCGGTTCGGGTTTGTCCGGCGTTGCTTACGGCGCTTTCGGGGGCGGCGCATCCTTGTTGACCGGAGGCTTCTCCGCTGGCTTGGGCGTCGCCGCGGGCTTGCCGGACTCGGTCGAGGCACCGGCGGAATCGGCAGGGGAGGGCGTTCCGGCGTCCGCCGCGCTGCCCGCGTCGCTCGAGGGTGGCGTCGCATCCGGTGCGTTATTGGTTGCGCTCGGCGCAATGGCCCGCAACGCCTCCGGCAATTGTGAGTCGCTCGGGATCGGCGGTAGAGAAGGCGTCATGCCCGGAAACGCCGACGCCGCTTCGGGGGCGACCGGTCCGACGAGCGGTGGAGCAAAAACGACCGGTTCGGACCAGGTGTCAAGCCCCTCGAGGCGATACTTCGCCTGGTCAACCAGCGCGGTGTCGGCGAACCGCGCGTCGTCAATAACCTTCTGATACCATTCTTTTGATCTGTCTATATCTGAGGCATCCTCCGCGAGTGCTCCGAGGGCGATCATGGCGGCCCCGATCGTTGACACATGATCGGGAAAGTCGTGCAGGACGTGCTCGTAGGCCCTTTGCGAGATGTCCAGCCAGTCCCGTTCCTCGGCCACGCCGGCCTCGGCGTCGTCCGCCGGCGGGCTTACAAACTGGTTTCTCGCCGCCTCGCCGATCGCCATCCAGGCCGTCAGGGTCAGTGCGGGCTCGATGTTCCGCTCGGCAAGCTCCGTGAGGCGATCGATCTTTTCGCCGGTGCCGAGCGCGTCGGCGTCGTCGGCGGGCGGAGTGGCGACCGCCGTGTAGTCGCGCCAGCCGTCCGCGACGAGGTTTTCGCGGTTGTTTGAATACCAGACCGATCCCGCCACGAGGACGATGGCTCCCAGAATGAATGCACTGAGGAGGACGCGATGGTCGTTGATGAATGTCTTGACCTGGACGATTTGCTCGGAGAGCTGATTCGTCCTCAGTTCCTGTCGTCGTTCCGCTTTCATATCCGCCTGACTTGTCTAGGGCCTCGGCATGGGGGGCGTGTTCGGTTGCAGACTGGCAATAATGTGTGTCACCTGGCCGAACAGCGGCGCCGGGGCGCGCTCAATTCGTATCTCGCAGCGCTCCCCACTCTTTATGTAGTTTAGCAGGAATACGCCGTGTCCTTTCTTCAACGTATCGTCGACCATCTCCCAGCCTGAGTCGGGCATGTAGTGCTCGTAAAAGTTCCTTACGGCAATCGGGTCCGACCGCCCTTCGTAAATGTGCCGCACCTCCCGCCGCCCGGCGGTCCGCCGATGTTCCGAAAGCCGGGGCTTGAGCCGGAAGTCCGACGGCACGGGAATATCCACGACGTATGGCTGAAGCCGCGCCTCCAAGATCGTCGGTTGGCGGTCGGAAGCGGAGCCACACGCACCGGTCATCGCGCCCAATGTCAGGATCGGTATCAGCAGAACGCACGAACCACGCATATGCCGAAAACCGCCTCGTCTGCCACCCGCTTCGGCTGGGGAGGGCGGATATCGCCGACCCACGCCCCGCCGGGTGCCTGAAGAAGCGCCCCGTCCATCGGAGATGGACGCCTGATCCGCCGAACCGGTCGAATCGCCATCCCCTCGGAGCGCACGCCAAACCGATTACGTTACCCCCGTTTCGACCGCGGGTCAATCGCCGGGAAGGCCGGCCTGCCGCCGCATCTCATCGGCGGCCTCCAGCAGTGCTTCGTCCGTCGGGTAGTGCTGCGTTTCCAGCGCGAATGTTGCCAAGACCCGGTCATCGTGGATCGTGAACGGGATCAGATTCTCGGTGACGATGTCGATCCCCGGCAACTGGTACCACGGGGTCCGGATCCGTCGATTCGTGCGAAGCGTGCGGTAGCCGGACTTGCGAACGATGATGTCGTAGTCTCCGTACCAGGTGAATGCCGTCTTGACCGGGGATTGGCCGATTTCCTGGTCGTTCAGGAAGACCGTTGCGCCCGACGGCTCCGTGTTGATCGTTACCGTGCGCTCGATGCAACCTGCGGCGCCGGCCAGCGCAAGGACCGCAAACACCGAGCGCCACCTCCGCCGAACTGTACGACCCCGGCCGGCATCGAGTCTGCCGGTGCGGCCCAGCACCGTGTCACGCTTGGATTGGCGAGATGCGTCGCTACTGCGCCCACGGGTGCTCAGAGGACACACACCGGCGGGACGCCGTTGCTCCCCACCCAAGGAGGCGTGACAGAGTGTCAACCCGAATCGGCTTGTCGTCCGAATCCGTCGCAAATCGCCGCCGATTCCGTTCATCACGCCTCGCTCCGTGGTTTCGCGTCGTCGCTGCGGATCCCGGGCCACGCTCCGCGCTCGGTCTGCCCACAGAGCGGCAGTCTACTCTTCCGGCGGGCCGCGGTCGAGCCAGGCTGCCAGAATCTGCTGGGCGGCGATCTGGTCGATCAGGCCCTTCCGGCGTCGCTTCCGGACGCCGGCGGCATCGAGCAACTCGGAGGCGGCGTAAGAGGACAGGCGTTCGTCCTGAAGTTCGACGGGCTTGCCCGACAGGCGAGCCAGCTCGTCGGCGAAGCGTCGCGTCAGGCGTGTCTGATCGCTGTCGGAACCGTCCATGTTCAGCGGCAGACCGACCACGAACCGCCCGACGTCTTCGGTGTCGGCCAGATCGGCCACGCTCCGGGCATCCCTTGCAGCGTCGTCACGACCGGCCACGGTTTTCAGCGGCAGGGCGATACGGATTTCGAGGTCGGCGATGGCCGTCCCGATCCTGCGCCGGCCGTAATCGATGCCCATGACACGACGAGTCATGACACGATCGTAGCCAGTTCCCAGAGCCGCGGCGAGGCACGCGGGCATCAATCGGCGAGTAGCTTGGCATAGCGCGGGTCGAGGCGGGCGGCGATGCGATAGTGTTCCTCCGCCTCGGAGAGACGCTGCTGGGATGCGAGCATCGCGGCCAGGTTGAAGTGTGCGTTGGCGTTGTTCGGATCGAGCGCGACGGCTCGCAGGAATTGCTTCCGACATTCCTCGATCCGGCCGGTCCGCATCAGGGCGAAACCGAGGTTGTTGTGGAGATCGGTGTCGTCGGAGAGGGTCTCGAGGGCAGACCAGTAGCACGGGATCGCTTCGTCGAACCGGCCCATGTGAGCAAGAATCGTGCCGAGGTTGTACTGGGCTTTGCCGAGGTGCGGGTCGAGTCGGAGGGCCTCCCGCAGGCTCGCCACGGCGGCGTCGAGTTGACCGGTGTCGGCCAGAATGCTGCCCAGCTCCGCGTGGACGGCTGCGCGATCGGGATCCAACTTGACGGCCGCGCGGAGGTGACCCATCGCTGCGGCAGCGCTACCTTGTTCGGCGAAGAGTTCCCCGAGCGCATGGTGGGCAGACGCGAGGGCCGGCGAGGGTTCGTCTGGGGTGGCGGACTCCTGAGTGATGACCCGCTCGAATTCCCGCCGGGCGTCGGCGGACCGGCCCTGAGCGGCGTAGGCCTTGCCCAGGCGCACGCGGATGTCGCCGTTGCCGGGATAGGACTTGAGCAGTCGCGCGGCAAACTTTCCGACTTCGTCGAAACGGCCCAGTTTGAGAGACACGTTCATCAAATCCGCTTCGACGCGCTCGTTATGTAAAAGCCCCCACCGATCGGCGGTGGCCAGATGGGCATAGGCTGCGGAGGCCTGTTCGTCGCGAGCGGACCCCGGCGCCACACCGGCCAGCGCGAGGGTC
This sequence comes from Phycisphaerae bacterium, assembly GCA_046754505.1. Classification (GTDB taxonomy): domain Bacteria; phylum Planctomycetota; class Phycisphaerae; order UBA1845; family UTPLA1; genus JAPULF01. The sequence goes on from JBHHVX010000094.1 coordinate 6,407, forward strand.
TGGCGAAGCCCCCGATACTCGTGATAGTGGACAAATGCGCTGTGGCCGATGAAGACGGCGAGCAGGGCCACACCCGCAACATAGACGCGCCCTGCGTGCGTCCATTGGCCGCCGTGCTTCAGACCTCGCAGGGCGAGGACCACGTCGGAACGCGTCCACAGGCGGACGGTCAAGACGGCGAGATAGCCGAGGATGCCCCCCACCGCCAGCGACAGCAGGAACGGCACGCGGCCATACAGGCCTCGAAACGTGAGCAACCCGATGAGGAACATCACGCCCATCAGCGCGTCTTCACCCCAGGTGAAATCATATGGCAATCGTCCGAACCGTCCGCCGCTCTTGAATGACTTGAACAGCGCAGGGGCGGTGAATCCGTAGTGCAGGGCGTCGTGGGGGCAGGCGCTGACACAGTCCAGGTCTTTCATGCAGGCGGGGTTGACCACCGTTCCGTGCAGTCGGAGTTCGTCGTGTACGCGGATACCGCTGGTGCACGCGGCGGTGCAGGTTCCGCACTGTTCGCACTTGTCGTTGGAGCGGATCCGGCCGATGGCGAACCGGTCGGCCAGGGCGAAGACGGCGCCGTATGGGCAGACGTAGGTGCAGAACGTCCGGGAACCGAGCAGATAGACAATCAGAAAACCGCAGACCATAAACGTCACGATGATGATGGGTGCCGAGGGCAGGTTGCGCCAGAAGTTGTTGGTCAGGAACGAGGCCCAGCCTTCGGCATCCGTCTGGAAGTGGAACTCGGGAATCGCGCGGCTGCGCCAGGCGCGGACGAACTGCGGCCAGATGAACATGTAGAGCGCCGTGAACACCGGCACGAGCAGCAGCAGGCGGGAGCGAATGGGTTTTCGCCGGATGCCGAGCTTGCTCAGTAGCCAGGCGCAGAAGTCCTGAAGGACGAGGATGTGACAGGCCCACGAGCAGAAGAACCGGCCGAAGATCGACGTGCCGAGAACCAGGAAGCACATGAACAGAAAGCCGGCGGTGATGATGCCCAACTCGAGCGTATACATGACCTCGTTCAGTTCGAGCGGGGCGAGGGTCTTGCCGCTGAGCTTCCAGTGGATGATGTGGGCGGCGAAGGCCAGATAGACCAGCGAGAGCGTCAGCGCCCGCCAGCGGCCGAAGTTGCGCCGCGGGCGCGGCGCGGCCCCCGCCTCGTCGAGGATCGGCAGCGCCTGTTCGCGCGATCGGCGTTGTTTTCGACGACTCATGATTCCGGCCCACTTCCGAACATCCGCTGGAACGAGAATCTATGCTGAAACGAGAATCCCTTCTCGTTCCCACATCTGACAGGAGTCCCTTCCTGTGTCTCAGATTACCCTCCCCGCTGGAGCGCCACATGGGAAAGAATTCCCATTCGGCAAGGACCGAGAAGGGATTCTCGGTCCAGACATCACGACGGTGCTCGTCGCCATGAAGTACGAGAAACGAACGGCCTATAATAACGGCGGAAAACAGTCAATCCGTTCTATTCTCATAGCAGCCCGAAAGGATTCCGGGTCCAGCCCGGGCGCACACCCCCCCCCGCAGCCAATCGGGGTAATCCTTATCCCCGCAATCCTCGTACCAGCCGGTCGCTCCCGCTCACCGCCCGTAACGGCCCAGCAGGGGGTGTACGTTGACCCAACGCCCGAGAGTCGCCCGGCAGCCGCCGTGGATTCTCGCGCACCGTGCGGGTTTTTCCTGATCGCCCACGCGATCGCCTCAGTCGCCGATCGCCACTGGGACCAAGCGCACCCATGCCGAGCCGCGGGCTTCAGCCCGTGCGGCCGCTCGCGCAGCACACGGTCCCAATTCGGTACTGCCGGGGTCCGGTGCCGCGAGGTACACCAGCGCACGGCCACGCAAGCGTGACCGTGGCACGCGGGTTGTACGCACGGTATTGGCACAGGCGGGCGAGCCACCGGTGTCACCCGGGCGGGAGCCGTCGCCGACGGCCCAGCCGAAGACTACGAGGCCAACAGAATCGTCACGAAGGTCGTCACGTCATCGAGATCGAGATTGCGATCGCCGTCCAGGTCGGATCGTAGCATCCGAAGCGGATCGGTATCCACCCCGGTCAGGATGTCGATAAACGAACGGATATCGCCGCCGTTGACCAGACCGTTTCCGTCGATGTCTCCGGCCGGGCCGGCGTCGCCGTTCCACGTGGGTGCGTCGATGCTGTGCAGGTCATTGGTCACGGTATAGCCGGCCGCCAGGATCCGATCCATCGAGTTGTCGAGATAGACGCGGAAGTCGCTGGTCGGGTCATAGGGATCGGCGCTGGGCTGCGGCCACGGCGGGGCGTAGCCGTTGGCGTAGAACGCCGGGAGCAGGATGTTGGCGACCGACCAGATGTCTGCCGCAACCGGGTCGACACTGGCGATCAGCTCGTCGCGGCGGGTCGCGCCCCCATAGGTGGTCCACGGCCCGTCGTAGGGATTCGCGTTGATCCAGACGCAATCGAGGATGTTCAGGTCGGCCAACTGGATCTCCGCCAGCAGTTCGCCGAGGATCCCGTAGCCGATGGCGTTGTGCGAGTTGGTGCCGAGGTTGCCGGTGACCGTGCCCATGTAGTGTTTCACGCAGGCGGTCGCGCCGTAGGTTGCGTGGTGTGATTTGAGCACCGGCACGTTGACAAACTTGAGGCCGGCGCGGTCGTAGGTGCTCGTGGCGGGATTCCACAGGCCGTACTTCAGACTGACGTAGGCGCCGTAGGCGGTGCGAAACTTCGGATAGGACACGCGGCCGTTCAGTTGAGAGTTGTAGGGGTACAGAATGTAGCCGTCCGTCATGTTACCCGAGGAGTATTCGCCGACCGACGTGTTTCGCCGGACCGTCCAGTCATAGTGCGAGACCTTGTAGCCCTGGGCCTGAAACGCCGCGACGACATCGTGAGGTGACAGCAGGTGGTTCTGGGCGTTGTTGGCCGATCGGTCGAAGTTGAGGACCGAGTTGAACTGGGCGTTTTCGCAGACGACGACCTCGCCGGTGAAGCCGTCCGGATGGTCGACGATCCGGCGGATCAGACCTCGGAGCACGTCCACGTTGGTTCCGCCGCGCTCGTCCCATTGATAGTTGATTTTGATGACGACGACATCGGACGCCCCGATGATGCCGGACGGCCCCGCCTCGAAGGTTGTGGTCGGCGACTGGTAGAACTTGAGACCGTTCACGCCCATCCACGCGATGAGGTTGTCGAGGCCGACGAAGTGATCGCCGACGGGGTTTTGCGGGCAGTTTGTGACGTGATAGACTTGGGCGCGGTAGGTGCCGCGGGCCTGGCGATGCGGGCCGGGACGATAGGCGGACGGCCGTGGCGAATAGGCCCATGCTCCGAAGACCAGCGTGCCGACCAGGCCGCAGGCTGCCAGGATCCTGCCCGGCCGCGTGCCCAGCGCCGTAACGATGCCTCTGCGTGTGGCGAGCAGCATCGCGACGAGCGGAACGCCGAAGGCGGCGGTCGCCGTGCCAAAGGCGGCCTGCTGACAGGGATAGGCGAAGCGGCTCGGCTTCGACCCCGATCGCAGCAGAAGCCATAGGAGGGCAAATCCGCCACTGATGATGCTGTTCGTCCAGAACCATCGCGCGAGCCAGTGCCGACTCACATTTCGACGATGATTGTCCGAGCCGGCGTGCCCGGGCTGACTGGTATGGCGAGGTGTGGGTCCCATCAAGATTCTCCCGAAAACCGTTCGCTTTCCCCAAGACAATACTGATCGATCGCTGCCATGTGAGCGTGCTGGCCTGCGCGGCGCGCACCTCCCACTCCCAAATGCATCGTGCAATCGGCATACCAGGCGATTCCGGGGTCCAATGGTCGTTCTATGGCACCCGGGCGGTGCCGTGACGCCGCCAGGGCGCTGGCCCAAGGGCGCAAGTTGCGGAATCCTCCGCGGTTCATGCGGATCTCTCCGGACGGGGCCTGCGTGTTCATGCACTGTCGGACAAGCCGCCAGTGGACCCGCCGGGCTCCGAACCGGAGGGAGTCTCTTCTCTTTCGAGCACCGGCTCCGGTGTGATGACGTGCCGCTCCGCGCGGCACGGTCACGCAAGCGTGGCCGCGGCACGCGCCGGGTTTCGGTGTCGGGCGCGCCAACCGCTATTCACGTCGCCCACGGGGGGGCGACGCTACGATGGGGCGCGACGCGCCCGAGCCAATGTGGCGGGCAATGCTCAACAGCAGTACGGCGGCCACGAGGCCCACGACCATGCATCCGGTCCACAGCGTGCCGGGCCCGAACCGCGCCAGGACCCGGCCGCCGAGCGGCGGGCCGATCATCATCGCGCCAGAGAAGGACATGGTGACGAGGCCGAAATAGGTCGCTCGGAAGCGCGTCGGCGCAAGATCGCTGACGATCGCCGGGTTCAAGGGCGCCCCCATCATTTCACCGAGGGTCCAGACGACAACGGTCATCGCGAATTGCCACGGGGCCGCCGCCATGCCGATCAACCCGAATCCGACACCGGTCAACGCCGCCCCGATCGCGATCACGCCCGCCCGATGAAATCGCGTGAGCATGGCGGTCAGCGGCAATTGTAGACACGTGATCATCACGCCGTTCAAGGCGATGATCCACCCGTAGTCCCGCCCACTGATCCCGAGGTCGTCCAGATAGAGCGGGAAGGTCGACATCGCCTGGTGAAACACGATCCCGATCAGAAACAGGCTCAGGCAGAACACCAGAAACGGCCGGTTGCCGACTATGTCGCGAAAGGCGTCGAACCTTCGGACGGGCGGCGGAACGGCGTAGTCAAGCGCCGTTTCACCCGCCGCCGGATTCGCGGTCTGCTGCGGCGGGCCGGCCCGGGCGGGCAGCGTCTCGCGGATGGCTAGCAGGATGATCGCCGCGTAGATCAGCGTGGTCAGGGCGTCTCCCCAGAACAGCAGACGAAACGAGTATTGCGACAGGATGCCGGCGACGAACGGCCCTACGCTGAAACCCAAATTGACCGCGACGTACATCAGTCCGAAGGCATGCTGTCGCTGCGCCGGTTCGACGAGGTCGGCGATCATCGCCGAGGCCGCTGGGCGATACATCTCCGCGAGGAGCGAGAACGCCAGCAGCCCGAGGAGAATCTCGCCGCGTGTCGTCAGGGTTCCGAAAACGAGGATCAGGCCCGCGCCGCCGGCCAGCGCCGCGAGCATCACAACGCGACGACCGACGCGATCGCCCAGGTGTCCACCCACGAGTGACGACACCAGCGCTCCGGCCCCATAGACACCGATGGCCTCGGTGGCGAACGCCTTACCGAGACCGAGTTCCTTCTGCAGGTAAAGCGTCAGAAAGGGGACGACCAGGTTGCCGGCACGGTTGATGAACGTGCCGAGGCAGAGGATATGCACCGCCCGTGGCAGGTCGCGATACTGTTTCCACACGTGACATCACCTTATCCAAGCCTCGTGGACGCGCGCCGGCATCGTAGCACGCGCAATGAGGGTTGAATACACGCGACCGGGCGACTCCCGCCGACCTCCGTTCGTGTTGAAGTCTCTGATCGTGCAGTACGGGCGTGCGATGTCCACGGACTACGAATGCCATTCTCATCATGGCTGTTCAGCCTCGAAACGATCTCTGGCATCTCCGCCGGTGCGCACGATGCGCGATCCCTTCGCCGTGCTCCGATGCCTCGTGCGGCCCCCAGACCTCGATTGGGGCGACATGGCAGTGGCTACAGCCCGTCGCCCCGCTGGGGCGAGGAGGGGCGACGCCACAGCCGAAGACGACGCGGATGCGGGCCGAGTCGGACGGACGATTCGACAATCCGGCCGCCCGGCGGGAGCGTGCGGCAGATCATCATGGTGTAATACTGTTGGAGAAAGAAAGCGGATAAGCATAAGCAGGTCGCGACGCAATACGCCCGTGGAATCGATACATGTCTTCACGGCGTGTGTGTGGTGCTATGCACCGTCGCCGACACCGGGGATTGATCTCGACCGGCTGCTGCGCATCGGCGCGCCGCTAACCTGTCCTGCTGGCTGAGGTATCACCCGTCCGGCCGGTCGGCCCGATATTTGATGACCTGCACGCGTTCGAGCGTGATGAGGCCGTCGGTGACCATGTCGTCAATATGGGGCAGCAACTCGTCGATCTTGGCCCGGCTGTCGACGATCTCGATGACGATGGGAAGGTCCTCCGAGAGCCGGAGAATCTTGGTGGTGTGCAGGCGGCTCTTGGCGCCGAACCCCATCGGGCCGCGAAGCACGGTCGCCCCGGCCATGTGCAACTCGCGGGCCTTCATGACGATGGCCTCGTAGAGCGGTCGGCCGTGCCACTTGTCGTTCTCACCGATGAAGATTCGAAGCAGCGATCCGTCTTCCGGTATCTTCATGCCGTCACACTCCCATCCATTTTTCGCCAAACCGGTAGCCGGCCCACGCTGCCAGCAGGCCCAAACCGTTGTTGAGGGTCACGTTCAGCAACGCGTAGCGCCATTGGCCGTCATTGACCAAGGCCATCGTCTCATAGCCGAAAGACGAAAACGTGGTGAACCCGCCAAGCAACCCGACCATCAGGGCCAGCCGAACCTCGTCTCGAATGAGATGCGGTCCGGCAAAGGCCGCGGCAAGAAAGCCGATGAGCAGGCACCCGACCACGTTGACCGTCAAGGTTCCGACCGGAAACACGCCCCCCCCCAGCCGCTGTCCCCAGCCCGACACGAGATAGCGGAGCACGGCCCCCGCGCCGCCCCCAGCCCCGATCATCATGATCTTGAACATGGCGCGGTCCCTCGCCCGGGTCGCCCCCAATAGCGGCCTGTGGCAGAATCGGTTTCGGCGCTGTGGCACCGGCTTCCAGCCGGTGAAAACACGGGCTGGAAGCCCGTGCCACGCCCTTCTGCCACGGGCTGATAGGGCGATTCGACCACGACGGGGTTCGGACGTCAATTGCAAGCGGACAGTTCACGGAGAGGCGTGGTGATCGTCAAGCGATTGTCTTGCGGACGCGGCCGCTGGCGCGACGGCATCGAGAATCTGCGGCAACTCCGTCGTCTCACTCAGCCGACTCAGCACGCAGTGGCAGGTCGTCGGGTCGGTCACGTGGACGAGCTTCCACTGTCCGACCTCGACCTTGTGGCCGCAGTGCTTTCCGATGACGCAGGGATAATCGCGGTGTGTGCCGAAGTCCTCGGACGAAATGGGCGGATGAAAGATGGCCGCGAGGAACTCGCCGTTGCGTTCGTAGCGGGCCGCGATGCCGGGGGTGTCGCCAAACCGCACGGCATAGACGCCGGTCAGCCGAAAACCACCCGGCAGCGTGTCGGGCAGCGCGAAGTCCAGCGTCGGCGCAAAGCGTGCAGCCTTCGCCGGAGAGATCGGCCGGGCGTTGTAAAGGATCAGGAACTTACGGAAGGCCTTTTCCGCGTCGAGTGGCAGGGCGTCGAGGATCACGCCGAAGTTGATCGGCGCGGCCGATGCCTCACTGCTCCCATCCCGAAACCCACTCAGCGACAGGGTGCCCAAGGTGACCGCAAGGATCACACCCGCGGCAATCGCCCACGAACCGCGCCTCCGCCACACACGCGTTCGGCGGGCATCGAGGCGACGTTCGATGGCCGGCCACAACTCGGGCGGGACCCGAACGGGCGACGATCGTTGCAAGCCGGCCGTCAAGGCGACGAGCGATTCGTATTCCTCGCGGCAGCTCGCGCACGACGCCAAGTGCGCGGCCACGGCGGCCTGCTCGTCGACGCTGCACGCGTCATCCAGGTAGCGCCCCAGCTTCGGTTGTGCCTGATTGCAGTCCATCGCACGGTCACCTCAAGTGACGCTCGCTCATGCCTATTTGATCCCGCGCCGTCGGGCCGCGACGGTCGCCGCCCTGTTTGTTAGATGGTCGGCACCGCTACCTTCTTCCGCAGAGCCATAGGCCGCGCCCAGAAGCTCGCGCAGCCGGAGTCGGGCGCGATTCAGCCGGGAGGCGACGGTTCCTTCCGCACAACCGACCACTTCGGCGATCGCGCGATAATCCAGACCCTCCTGATAGCGCAGGAGCAACATGGCACGGTCGGTTTCCGCCAATTGGCTGAGGGCGTCGCCGACATCGAGCCGGGTAGCGGCATGGTCGGCCTCGGCGGCGCCGGCCTCCGGCTTGGACATCGCCGCCAGCTTTTCGCGTCGTTTCCGGCGCCGCCTCAGGAATTGCAGACCCTCGTTGACGGCTACGCGGTAGAGCCATGTTGCGAAGGACGACCGCCCGTCAAAACGGCCGAGGCGTGTGAAGGCCCGTACATAGGTGTCCTGGGTCAGGTCGAAGGCGTCATCGGTACTGCCGGTCAGCCGAAGGAGCACGCGGTAGATGCGCTCGACCGTGGCGTCGTAGAGCGCACGCTGGGCGTCGCGGTCCCCCTCCCGGCATCGCTCGACCAGTTCGTTCAGGTCCATGCTCCGGCTTCCGGGCTCCCCGGCGTATCGGCGGGGAGCGATCCCGACGTCCCTGCCCTGATCCTACAGAATAGAGCAATTGTGGTTTCGCCGAAAGCGACCGGCGGCTGACCAGACGGTTGATCTGAGCGTCCGTCGCGTCGATCTGTCGCTTCAGGGAGGCCCGGTCGAGGCCGGCACCGCGTCGGTCGAAACAGCGGTGCAGGTCGAGCACCTGGTCAGAACCGCGAGCGTCAGCGACCGGCCCCGCGCCATCGGGCGCCGATGCGTGTCCGGCCCGTCGCTTACGCTCCGGGTTCTGATCGGCGGCGTCGCTCATTGTTTGGCCTCCTCTTCGCCTACAGGACCGCGAGCGTCAGCGACCGGCCAAGCCTTCCCGCAAATCACAAATCCGGCCCCTGACCATCCAACACGTACCGGCACGCCGCCTCAACCTGCTCCGGTTTCCACAAGTACTTCCGACTGCCACGTTCCGCCCACGGCTGGACGTCGGCATCGATCACGGAGGCCTGGCGCATGCGGCGCGTGGCCCAGGACTTGAACGAGCCCATCACGTGATCGGGGTGGCGTGGAGCCGAGACAACGACGTGTACGTGGTTGGAGCGAACGTTCAGCTCATGCAGCGACCATTGACGGTGCGCGCACACTGCCACGATTGCCGCGCGCGCGACTCGGCGCTGCGCCGCGTTGAGCATGACTGGCGCGTGTTTGCTGCGTTGGCGCGCCGCGCGCTGCCGTCGCGGGTTGGCCGGCAGCAGTGGCGTCTCGAACACGTTGTGCTCGCGGTCGACGGAGCCTCGGACGTCGCCGTGGAGCCAGGTACCGTAGGTACGGAACGTAATCAAATACGCGAGGGGAACAGAACCG
>JBHHVX010000095.1:0-15099 GCA_046754505.1 Phycisphaerae bacterium
AGAGTTGGGTGACTTCGCCACGCGCCTGCTCAATGACCTCAATCAGCGGAATCCGCCGCAGTGACGTGCGTCATCCGATGAGGACCACGCCCGTCCGGGATCGGACGATCTGCACGCACCCCATCGCTCGGCTCCGTGAAAGAACTGGCCGGTTTCTCTCTTGCCGTCTCTCACTGAACAAGCCCCGTAGCGCGGCTCCGCCGCAGCCAAGAATGCGCGCAGGAAAACAAGATTCTGCACGATAACAGTGTCGGGGCACGAACGGGCCAGCCCAGGACCAAGCGCAGCGCCGCCCTAGGTCGCGTGGCCACCCCGCGGACAGAGCCCTGAAAGGGCGAAACAACGCGCACGGCTCCGCCGCAGCCAAAAATGCGCGCAGGAAACCAAGATTCTGCATCATAACAGTGTAGGGACGATCGGGAGCTCAATCGTCCCTACAGGACTCGGTCTTCTCGGTCTCGCGCAAACCCCAGCACTGCGTGCTGGGCTTGGATCACTTCGTCCCTACGGGACGCCACGACAGCCGCCGCCGGGTTCTGTCACAGACACTCATCGCTCCTCCCTGCCCCGAGCGTGTGGCACTCCGCGAGGCTTGTGTGGTAAGATGCGGAGGACCCGCAGGGAAGCAGCCACATTCTGCGGCACAACATCCTCGCGGCAGCGCCCCGAAGGCCTCGCGAGACCGGCAAGACAAGAGGTAGCCATGGCTTGGAAAGCAATCGATCGTCGGACGGCGGTGGTAGAAGAGGATGCGGAACCGGTCCTGAGCGAAGCGGTGCGTGACAATATCCGGTCGTTCTTCCCGCGGTATGAGACCCGGCGGGCCGTGCTGCTGCCCGCGCTCCACGTCGTGCAAAACGCCCTAGGCCACATCGGCCCACAGGCAATGGCCGAGATCGCCGTCCTGCTCGAAATCCCGCCCAGTGCGGTTCTGGACACGATGTCTTTTTACACCCATTTCTGGGATCACCCGAAGGGACACAAGGTCATCGTCGCCTGCCGCAGCCTCACCTGCCAGTTGATGGGAAACGAGGCAGTCCTCGACGCGATCAAGGACGAGTTGGGCATCGACGAGCACGACACGACCGCCGACGGCCGCTACAGCCTGATGACCGAGGAATGCCTCGCGGCCTGCGATCACGGCCCGTGTGTGCTGATTGGCGAACGGCTGCACAAATGCGTCAAGCCCTCGGACGTCAAGAAGATTCTGAACGACCCGAAGAATGACCAGATCGACCCGCCTCGCTCCGACCTCTTTGACGTGCCCGCTGCGACCGAACGCGCGGAGCCGGTCGGCACCACCTCCGATGTCCAGGAGATGAAGGAGGCTTGAGGTGGCCGATCGCCCACACCGGCCCGAGGTCTCGGACGGCCCCTCCGTGGGGCGTGAGCATCCGGTGCCGGCAGCCGCGGGGCAATCCCGTTGGCATGTAGCCGGCTGTTTCGTCCTGATGCTGATCGGCTTGCATCTGGTGGCCGAACCCAAGGTCGGGTTGTGGAAATGGCATGTCATCCGAAACCAGAATCCCGCCTTTCAGGAAGGACTGGCCTGGCGGCATGGAAGCCTCACCCTGCCACAACGCACGATTGACACGGCGTTGTATAAGGGTCGCGTCTACAGCGTCCATCCCCCGTTGTTCGCGCTGCTGACCATGACCGCTACGGCGCTTGGCGGTTGGCAAGGGGTGCCGGAGGGCACATTCTACACGCCCTGGTACGTCATGATGGTCGCCCTGCCCCTGCCTTTCATAGGTTTCTGGGCGTTTCAACAGGTCCTGCGCCGGGCCGAGTGGTCGGCCGTCCTAACCGCCTACTGGCTGCTGGGAACCCCGATGTTCCCCGCCCTGGTAGACTGCCAGTGCGGTTCGATCAACGCCCTGAACCACGTCTTGAACGGGATGGGACTGATGCTCATCGCGGGCGATCTCCTCGGACGCAAGCGGTTCTGGCCCGCCGCCATCGGCGTGGTGATCTCCGTTTGGAGTCGGCCTCACATGGTCTTCTTTGGACTCGCCGTGATCGGAGTCGCGTGGCTTGCCAAGACCGACCGGCGACGGAGACAAAAGATCGCCCTGGCCGTCGCCGGGCTGGGCCTCTCCGCAGGAACACTGATGGCCCTGGACTGGGTGAAGTTCGGCAGTCCCTTGGAAACGGGCTACCGGTATATTTACGACTATCGGCAAGACACCGCGCTTGCCAAGGGTGTCTCTACCTACGGCGTGTTTTCTCCCCATTTCCTGCCTCATAACCTCTGGTGCATGAACCTGGCCCCGCCGCGTTTTCGCACGTCGCCTGCCCTGATCCAGCCGGACAACACCAAGGACGGCGTGGCGATCTGGATGACCTCGCCGCTCTTGCTCGCGGCGTTTCTGGACCTCCGGCAATGGTGGCGGAACCGGACGGCCCGGCTCTTGGTGTTGGCTTCGGCGGTCGTGATCGGTACGTTCCTCATGTACCACGCCACCGGGGCGCAAAACAAGGGATACTTTATCTACGCCTTGGATTTTCTGCCCGTCTGGCTGGTCATCATCGCCCCTTGGACGTTACGCGGGCGACATCGTCAGGTCACCCTGGCGTGCCTCGCGTGGAGCGTGCTGTATTTTCAGATGATCGCGTGACGCAAACGCCAAAGCTGCAACGGTTTAGCCGCGACCCGACGAGGAGCGCGTTCTCGATCCGCCTGTTGTGCCTCGGCTGACGCCCCGCCCATGGCCTCGTCGTCATGGAGGAAACATGCCCGATCTCGCCCCTGACGAACCCCGATGGAAGGTATACGCGTGCCTCGGACTGCTCCTCGCCGGACTCTATCTCGTCGTCGGACCGCGAATCCGGCTCTCGCGATGGAGCGTCCATCCGAAAACCAACATGGCCCTGACCGAGGCCCTCCAATGGAGACGCGGCCGCTTGGCGCTCCCCGCCGACTATCGAACCTACGAAACCGCCCGCGCCGGCGATCATGTCTACAACGTCGTCGGTCTCTCGTTCGTCCTGATCTCCGTCGTGGGGACCATGTTGAGCGAATGGGCCGGCGCCCTGCCCGGGACCTTCTACACGCCCTACTACGTCGCGTGCATCGCCCTGGCCCTGCCCCTGCTGGCCTTCTGGGCATTCAAGACACGCGTGAAATCCTCGGCGTGGGCCGCCGTCCTCGCGGCGTACGTCGTCGCGGGAACCTGCCTGACGCCGATCCTGCAGATCTGCCGGAGCGGCGGCGTCTACTACATCAACCACGTCCTCGCGGTCGACGGCCTGCTCATCTTCACCGCCGCACTCCTGGGGCGTCGCCCGGCCTGGCTCGCCGCCATCGGCCTGTGCCTGGCCGTCTGGTCGCGCCAGATGACCTGTCTTTATGCCCTGCCGTTTCTATGGATCGCATGGCGGCACGGCCGGCGCCGAGGCGGCGATGAAGCGCCCCGACCGCACCCAGACAACAATGCCTCACGACGCCCAAGGCTCGGGCGTCCGTGGGTTATCGCAGCGGCCGCCGTCGTCGTTATCGCCGCCGTGCCCATGACCCTGAACACCCTCAAGTTCGGCAATCCGTTCGACACCGGCTATCAACGTCTGTACGAGGGACGCACCGACCCGATCGCCCGACGGGCGCAGATGTGTTTCTACGGGCCTCGTTACATTCCCGTCCATGCGCGGGCGATGAACATCAACTTTCCACGCATGGACATCCGGGGTGGCAGTCTATATCTCGATTGCAGCGACACGAACGGGGCGAGCATCTGGCTGACCTGTCCGCTCCTCTTTGCCGTATTCGTCACGTGCCGCCGCTGGTGGTCGGACCGCCCGGCCCGCGTCCTCATGCTCGGAACCCTGCCGGTCATCCTCGGCCTGATGGGCTACCACACCACCGGCGCCAACCAAGCCGGCTACTACCGCTACGCCCTCGATTTCATTCCGATCTGGCTCGTCGTGGTCGCCCCCTATATCTGCGAGGGCCGATGGAAGTGGATCACACCCGCGTGCCTGGCGTACAGCGCGCTGTACTTTCGTCTCGTGCCGTAGCCCGTCGCATCTGGGAAATAAACAGGCTTTCCGTTTTGACTTCTTGACTTTTCCGCCGCTTGTCCGCGTCACCACCGCGCAACTATACTCGCCGCGCGTGCGATAAGGTTCCCCGAACGATTCGTGACTCCGTGAACGACATGAGCCAAGAACCGCCCAAGACCATGGAAGGCAACCGCAGCGCCCGCCAACGGCGTTGGCGCGTGGCGGCCTGCTTCGTCCTCATGCTGGCGGCGTGGTACGGCTTGGCCGGTCCGCGCGTGGCCCTCAGTCAATGGATGGTCACTGCCGACAACAATGCCTCGATGACCGAGGCGATGGCGTGGCTGGACGGCCGGCTGGACCTGCCGCACGAGGGCCGAGACACACGGATCGACCGCATGCACGACACGGCATGGGACGCGAAGACCGGCCGAGTCTACAACGTCGTTCCACCCCTGATGACCCTTGTTTGCTTCGTCGCGATGGCGATCGAATCGGCATGGCTCGGCCAGGCGTCGGGCGTGCTCGGGCCGTTCGTGTTCGCCACGATCGTCGTCGGGCCGCTGCTGCTCGTGGGATATTGGGCCTTCCGGACCCAGGTCCGTGATCCAAGGTGGGCGGCATTCCTGACGCTGGCCTGGCTCGTCGGCACGGCGGTCTATCCCATGATGGCCCGCAGCCAGGGCGGCAACGTCGGCTACGTCAACCACCTCCTGTCGCAGGTCGGCATCCTGCTGATCGCAGCCGACGTCATGGGCCGCCGAAGAATCTGGCCGGCCGCCATCGGCCTGATCCTCGCCGTCTGGAGCCGTCAGATGACGCTCTTCTACACGGCGCCCATGCTCTGGATCGCGTGGACCGGCCCCCGGCGTCGCCACGACCTTACCATCGCCACCACCGCTGTCGTGCTCGCCATCGGCGGCCTCATGCTCCTGAACCAGCTGAAGTTCGGATCGCCGTTCGAGAGCGGATACCGCCTGATCTACGCTGGCCGAAACGACCCCCTCGCCCTCCGGGCACGACAGGGCCTGTTCGCCCTCCAGTGGATTCCCGACAACCTTCGGTACATGGTTTGGCGGCTGCCGCGGGTCGCCCTCTCCCACCAGGGGCTGGCCCTCAGCGGTCACGCCGAAGGAAACAGCCTCGTATTCAGCACGCCCCTCGTCCTGCTGGTCTTCGCGACCGCCCCCACCTGGTGGCACGATCGCCGGCGGCGGGCGATGATGCTGGCCACCGCGCCTGTCATCCTGGGCATTCTGATGTACCATGCACCCGGTTTTCATTCCAACGGCTGCTATCGGTTCGGTCTCGACTACCTGCCGGTGTGGCTGATGGTGGCGGCCCCCGCGCTTGTCTTCGATCGATGGCGCGGGTGGACGATGGCGTGCGCCGCGTGGAGCGTGGTCTACTTCCAGATGTTGGACGCCGTGCAGATATGAGGATTTTCAATGTCGTTTGAGCCGGTGCTCACCAGAAATGTCGGGGTCGAGGGCAGCCGCACGCTGAAGGTCTATCGCGCACGGGGCGGATACCAGTCCGCCGAAAAAGTCATCCGCGAATGGACTGCTGAAACGACCGTCGAGTTCGTCAAGTCCAGCGGACTACGCGGTCGCGGCGGCGCCGGATTCCCGGCCGGCATGAAGTGGTCCTTCCTCCCATCTGACCGAAAGGTGACTTATCTCTGCGTCAACGCCGACGAGTCCGAACCCGGAACCTTCTGCAATCGTGTCCTGCTCGAAAACGACCCCCACCAGCTCCTCGAAGGGATCCTGATCGCCGGCCATGCAACGCGGACGACCGTGGCGTATGTCTACATGCGAGTAGAGTTTCACGAACAGTTTCACATCCTTCAGACCGCGCTCGATGAGGCCTATGCCGCCGGACTGTTCGGCAAGGCCCTCTTCGGCACGGAGTTCTCGATGGACTGCCGCATCCATCGCGGCGCCGGCGCCTATGTGTGCGGCGAGGAAACCGGCCTGATCGAAAGCCTCGAAGGAAAGCGCGGCTGGCCACGCATTAAGCCGCCGTTCCCGGCCGTCGAGGGGTTGTTCCACAAGCCGACCGTCGTCAATAACGTCGAAACCCTCTGCTGTCTGCCCCATATCGTCGAACGCGGTGTGGAGTGGTTTCAGTCGCTCGGCACACCCGGTTCGGCCGGCCCCAAGCTCTACACCGTCAGCGGGCCGGTCAAGCGGCCGGGGTGTTACGAAGCACCGCTTGGCCTCTCCTGCCGCGACCTCATCTTCGGCGACGACTTCGGCCGCGGCATGATCGACGGCCGGCAGGTCAAGGGCTGCATCCCCGGCGGGCTGAGTGTCGGTGTCCTGACCGAGGACGAACTCGACTGCAAGCTGGACTTCAACGACGTGCGAAACTATGGCCTCCTCGGACTGGGCACCGCCGGCGCGATCGTCATCCCTCGCGACGCCGACATCCGGAACGTCCTCTTCAACATCGCCCGGTTCTATTCGTCCGAAAGCTGCGGCCAGTGCACCCAGTGCCGCGAAGGAACCAACTGGATGTACAAGATCGCCACACGCATCGCCCGCGGCGCCGGACGCATCGCCGACCTCGACCTCCTCATCGAGGTCACCCGCAACATGGGCATGATGGGTGGCATGAGCATCTGCGGCCTGCCGGATGGTGCCGCTTTTCCGATTCGCACCATCGTTGAAAAGTTCCGCGACGAGTTCGAAGACCACATCCGCCGCCAGCAGCCCGGCCGCGTCGAAGCCGCCATCCGCCAGATAAACCGGGCAGCCTACGAATTACCCATCATGAGGCCTCACGTAGTCGCCTCTCGCTCCTGACCGCACGCGCCATTTTGACGTTTCGGCGTTTTGGCTTTTCGGAAGCGGTCACCCCTTGGCGGTGGCCCCTTCCGGGGGGGCGGGTTCTTCGTCGTCCGTCGACCGTTTGAAGCCGCACCGCTTCTCGATCGCCGACAGGTCGTACCACGCCGTCCAGATCGCTCGGGCCTGCCCGGCACGAAGCGTGCTGAAGGCCTGATCGCGTAACTCGCTTTCATACTTGTCTTGCCGGACGGGATCCAGCCCGACAAACTCGACCACTATCTGCTTCTTCAGCTTGGGCAGCGACACCAGTCTGATCTTCGGCGCCGGCTCTGCGGCCGGTTGGGTCGTGGCCTCCGCGACGATCGGCGTCGTCGGAAGCTCCATCTCCGACGGAGTCCAATCCGAAGCCGCCATCTCGAAACATGCGTCGATGAACGCCTCCGAAGGGGCGCCGAGACCCGCAACCGTCGGGATCGCCAGCGTCCGAGCCGAGCGGCGGGCAAAGGGCGTTGGCGTGACCGGGCTTCGCAGCGCCGCGCGCGTGCGAAGGGCCGTCATCCGCTCGAGCGCGGCCTCCAGACCCAAGTGTTGCGCGACGGCGTATAGCTCTTTGGCATCGGTCTCCATCCGCTCGAAAGCGTGTTGCTTGCGGACATCTTTCTCGACACGATCGCGAACCTCGGCCAGCAAAGCGGGAGCCTCGGCTTCCCGCGCCTCGACCACCCGGAAGAGATACCACGCCTTCGGATCATAGCGACGTTTCTGCATGTTGATGGTCGTCGTCACGAGCGGCGTGTCGGGCGTCTGGAAGAGCTGGAGGCTGAGCGTCGTCTCGCTCCCCGCGGACTTCTTAAAGAACAGCGGCACGCGAAATGCGTACTCCGACAGGGGCAACTGCTGCGTCCGGCTGATCGCCACGCGCGACCGCCCCACGTTCGGCTGAAGATCCAGTGTCTTCTGCGACAGCAAGTCCGTCTCACGATACTCCAGCGGAATGCCGAACTTCGCCGACATGCGGTCCGCCACGTTCTTCATGTACATCGGGTCGCGGACGACCTCCGGAATGATCTCCTTGTATCCCGTTTTCGGATCGATCACCTGGTCCTGCCAAGGCTTGAGCAGCTCGGCCGCCGCCTCCCGCATGACCTGTTGCGACTGCTGGAGGGCCTTGCGCTGGCGGAGTTCACGCTCCACCTGCATCCGCGCTTCGCTGAACAGCATCTCGCGCTCGACGGGCTGGCTCGCTGCAGGATCCGACGTGTCGGTCGTCTTGTACTGCGACCGGTTCCGCCGCCAGTAGGTCTTGACCTCGTCAAAGCTGACATCCATCTGCGGCTCGATCTGAGTGATGACGACGCCGAAGTACTGAACCCGAACGCGCCGCGGAAACTTGTAACCCACGCCGTCCTCGCTCTCCTCGGTGAAGACATCCTTGTGCGTCTCAAATTGCTCTTGCAGTTCCGCCTCGTCGATCACCTCGTTCGGATCGATGAAGCGCCCGGCATCGAGGGCCGCATACCGGATTCGTATCTTTTCCTCGGTGTCGTGGACATAATGTCGCACCTGAATCCGCGACGGCATGGCCGTGCTCATCACACGCTGGGCCAATTGCTGCACCGCCAGAAAACGGGCGAACGCGCCTCGGACGACCGGATAGACGAACAGACCCCGAGGCTTGAAACCAGCCAGACGCTCCGGCGTTAGACCCATCTTCTGGAGCTGCCCGTCAACCTGCTCATCCGGAATGACGATCCCGGTGTCCACCGCCTCGTGCGTCAGCATGTACCAGTGCTCGAGGCGGAGCTTGGCGTTAAAAAACTGCTTCCAGGTCGGCATCAGCCGATCGAGGATGATCGTGTCGGCTTGGGCGGAATTCAGGTCCGCGTTCGTGACCTGTTCTCCGAAGATGACCGCGAATTCCACGGCCCCCGGGTTCGGGCTGAACATCGACTGGAGAGCCGCTCCGGCCACAAACGAGAACATGGCAAACAGCACCACCACCACCATGATCTTCTTGGTGTGCTTTCGTAACCACTTCATCATCGCATGCAACTCCTTGCGGCGGCGGTCGTTGCCGCGTCTCGTTCAAAACGCCGTACTATAACGCGTGCCCCGTCCGTTGCAAGCCCCCCCATCGCCGACCCGCTCCCGAACACCAACATTTCGGTTTTCGGCGTTTCGGCGCTCCCCCCCTGCTTTGACTTTTTGATTTTTTTGACGTTTTGACTTTTCCGCCCCCGTCGCCGGCAACGGAATCTTTCCGGATTCACTGTCCAATCCGCCCGCCGAACCACGGAGAGTGGGTGAAGCCGGCCACATGAGAGTCGGCATGGCACCCAATCCTGAGGAGACTGACGATGTACAAGGTTGGACAAATCACGGTTACCGGCATGTTGGCTCTGGGGCTTTCCTTCGGCATCGCAGTTGCCGACAACCAGACAGGCGGTGCGGGTTCGGATCGCGGCATCCAGATACTGCCCGGTCCGGCAGGCGCCGGCACCGACTTCGGCTACGCCACGGGCATTAGCAACGGCGACTTTGAAGACGGGTTTTACCCCTGGACCGGCGGCTTCACCGACGACAGTTGGGGACAGATCGTCGCGGTCGGCCAGGCCGAGGTGATCACCGACGACGCTTCGACCGGCGGGGCCGGCAACAGCCCAACGCTCGCGATCCCATCTTTCTCGCCCGCGCCGACCCTGCCGCCGGCGGCGAACCACGTCCTCCGGTTGGCCGTCTCCGCGACCCCCCAGAGCGGTACGTTCCTTCCCGATCCCGCCGGTGGCGCGGGTCCGACCGGCATCGCGGGCGCTCAGGCATCAGGCGGTTCGACCGGGCTTGCACCGACCGGCGTCGGTGCCGGAGGAACGACCGCCCGCCTCTCGGCCAGCCAGCAGTTCCGATACGCCGACGGCCACCTCCTGGCCACGTCCGCGACGGTCGCCTTCGGACTGACCCTCACGCCCCAGAGTTACGCGGGATTCACCGTGACGATGGAGTTGAACGACCTCTCGACTGGAGCGAGCACCTCTCAGATCATCAGCCAGTACCAGACCGACTGGCCCTGCGACCACACGATGTCCCTGGACGGACTCACCGGCTGGCAGGAGAGCATGTTGGTCGCCGCCAACATCACGCCCCAGCCGAACGATCTCCTCGAGGTCACCTTCACCCTGGACCTGGCCGTCGGAAGCACCGGCACAGGCCCGGCCCCAACAGCCTACGTCGCGGTCTCCATCGACGACGTGCAACTGATCCAGGGCGGTCCGATCGAAGCCCAACAGGCGAATCAGGGTTTCACCTTCACCGCGACGGTGGATCAGGGCGATGTCTTCGATCCGGCCGTGGACGGCAACCCCTTTATCGATTGTGGTCAACTTCCAATGCCGCCGGTTGAACCCGCCACCCACAGCGGCCGGTCCGGCAACGTGCAGGGGCCTAACGGCGTGGTCATCGACGACGCGGGTAATGGCGGTTCGTGGTTCAGCCCCGGCTCGCAGGACGGCACATCCGGTCTGAGCGTCGGCCGGCCGTAGCATGGCGAGCGGACTGTGCCGGAGCCTTTCGCAGCCCCGGCACCCCGGTCCGATCGATCGTCCGCCTCGAACCGCCGGTCCTACGAGGGGCCGGCGGTTTGATGCGTCCGAACGCAGGGTGCCACTGGCGGCTTGCCCGCCGTGGCACCCTGGCGTCCGCTCAGAGCTGCGACCGTGAGGGAGCGGGGAGCCAGCAAAGACCGACCGTAGCCCGACGAAGGTCTCCGACCCCGATATGTGGTATGATATGCGAAGGAAAACCAGGCGGCTGAAACCATGTCCTCGGATCTACCCACAACCACGACCCTGCTCGAAGGGCTGTTCGATCCACACAATCAGACCGTGTGGGAGACCTTCCACGAGCGGTACCGGCCCATCATCCTCGCGGTTGCGCGGCGGATCGGGCTGGGCGCCGAGGACGCCGCCGACGTGGCCCAGGAGACGCTCGTCCGATTCTTCCAGGAGTATCGCGCCGGGAAGTACAACCGCGAGCGCGGACGACTCCGCTCGTGGATCGTGGCCATCGCCCGCTACCGCATCGCCGATATCGCCCGGGCAAAGGCACGCCGCCGCGAGTGGCGGGGCGAGTCCGTGCTCGCTTTCGTCGAGGATGAGGACCGGCTCACGTCCCTCTGGGACGAGGAGTGCCGGCGCGAGGTCCTGCGGCGCGCCATGAACGAACTCAACGAAACCACCCTACTCGACGAACGCACGATCACGGCTTTCAAGCGTCAGGCGTTCGAAGAGCGCACGCCCGCCGAAATCGCCGACGAATTGGGAATGAACATCGACGCCGTCTACAAGGCCAGGCAGCGCTGTCTCGCCCAGCTCCGGACAATCCTGCTTCGCCTGAACGCGGCCTACGAACTGTCTGACGGAGGATGACCCATGTCTGAACCCATCCCGCCACACGACAACTGTCCGGGCGATCACGCCCTGCACGACTTCCTGAGTTCAAGCGTCTCACCGCCGGATGCGGACCGGGCGGAGCGTTCCGCCCTGTCGCGGCATATCGAATCATGCCCGCGGTGTCGGGCCAGGACGGAGCGGTTTCGACAGGATGACGACCTCGTGGCGGCGCTGGCCGACGCCCACGCGGCGCCTCCCTTTGACGACCAGGACGCGGACGGCCGGCCCGTGTCCACGACGCCGCCGGTCGTTCCCGGCTACGAGATCGTCTCCGAAATCCACCGCGGGGGTCAGGGAATCGTCTTCCGAGCCGTCCAAACCGCGACAAGACGAACCGTCGCGTTGAAGGTGCTGCTCCGGGGCGGCTTCGCCAGCGTCCGCCAGCAACGCCGCTTCGAACGCGAGGTCGACCTCGTCGCCGGCCTCCGCCATGCCAACATCGTCACGCTCTATGACAGCGGCGTCTCGTCCGACGACAGTCTATATTTCGCCATGGAGTTCATCGACGGCCGGCGGCTCGACGAATACATGCGATCTCGTCGGGATGCCGAATCCCGCCGTAGTCGCAGGTCCGTCGACGACACGCTCCGCCTCTTCTCCAGGATTTGTGACGCGGTCGCCTATGCTCATCAGCACGGCGTCATTCACCGCGACCTCAAGCCCGCCAACGTCTGCGTCGACGACGCGGGCGAGCCTCACGTGCTCGATTTCGGACTGGCGCGGCCGACCGGCGACGGGCCATCCTCGAAAATGACGATGACCGGCGAGTTCATGGGCACCCTCGCCTACGCCTCACCCGAACAGACCCGCGGCGACCCCGCCCTCATCGACGTGCGGTCCGACGTCTACGCCCTCGGCGTCATCCTCTACGAGATGCTCACCGGCCACCTTCCCTATGCCGTTTCGGGGCCGTTGGCCGAAGCCCTCCGCGCCATCGCCGAATCCGATCCCGAGCCGCCCAGCTCCTGGTATCGCCGCCTCGGAACCGAGAACGCCCCGGCCGCTTGCGCGCCCTGCCGCGTGAACGATGAAATCGAGACCATCGTCTTGAAAGCGCTGGCCAAGGAGAAGGAGCGGCGTTACCAGACCGTCGAGCACTTCCGCCAGGACATCGAGCACTACCTCGCCGGTGAACCCATCGACGCCAAGCGCGACAGCACCTGGTACGTCATGCAGAAGACCGTCCGCCGGCACAAGGTGCCGGTCTCCGTCGCGGCCGGGTTCATCATGCTGATCGTCGGCTTCCTCGCCTATCACGCCAGCGCCGTGGCACGCGAACGCGACATCGCCCGCAGCACGACCGAGCACTTCGTCCGCATGATCGAACGGGCCAATCCGGCCGAGACAGCCGAATCGGATTTCACGGTTGTCGCCATGCTCGATGAGGACGTCGACGCCTTGCGCCAGGCCCCGCCGGCCCAGCCCGAGGCCGAGGCCCGCATCCGCCACGCCATCGGCAAATCCTACAAGGAAAACGGCCAGTATGCCAAGGCCCGGATCCAACTGGCCCGCGCCCTCGAAGTCCGGCGCCGTCTCCACGACGAGCCGGGCATCGAGCTGGTTCGAAACCTCAACGATCTCGGCTCCGCCGTCTACAAACTCGGCGACTACCCCGCCGCCGAACGGCTCTACACCGAGGCCCTCGAGATGAGCCGCGAGCTGGACGCGCCCGCCGATCTCTCCGAGAGCTACAACAATCTCGCCACCGTCCGCCAGCGCCAGGGCCGGTTCGCCGAGGCCGAGCGGATGTTCCGTGACGCGATCGCGGTTCGCCGTCAATCCCCCGAGATCGATGATCCCACGAAGATCGCCCCGCGCATGAATCTCGCCACCTGGCTCCGCGAACAGGGCCGTTACGACGAAGCCGAAAAACTCTATCGAGAATCACTCGCGATCCACCAGGATCGCCTCGCTCCCGACCACCTCCAGACCGCCAAGGTCAAGACCGCCCTCGCCCGCTGCCTGACCCGGCTCGGCCGGTTCGACGAGGCCGCGACGCTCCTGGACGAAGCCCTCGCCGTCAAGACTCGCCTGCCCAACCCCCGCCATCCCACTGTTGCCATTTCCTTGCTCTACCGCGCCGAACTCGCCCTCGCTCAGGATGACGCCCCCGCCGCCGAACGCAACTGCGGCGACGCCCTCGCCATCTTCCGCGAAGCCCTCCCCGCCGGACACCGCCGTATCGCCGAGGCCCTCGTGTTGCTCGGATCGATCCGCGTCGCGCGGGGCGACGCCGCCAGTGCCGAGCCGCTCTTGCGACAGGCCGCCGACATGGCGGAAACCGCGCTCGGCCCCGATCACTACCTCGTCGACGACGCTCGTAGCGTTCTCGGCCAATGCCTCACCGATCTCGGCCGCCTCGATGAGGCCGAACCGTTGCTCGTCGAGAGCTATCCACGCCTCCACGACAAGCTCGGCCCGCAGCACGACCGCACGCAGGCGGCCCTCAATCGAATCGTCCGCTTCTACGAATCCTCCGGCGCGCCCGACAAGGCCGACCCATACCTCGCGCTCCGCGACGACGCCGACTGACCTCCAAGCGCCCGTCACCGCCTCGTGCGCCGCGTGCCACGGCCACGCAAGCGTGGCCGTGCCACCCACCAGAACGCCCCCTTAATTGCCAATGCGCTCCCGAACATCGACATTTCGGCTTTCGGCGTTTCGGTTTTCCATCGACCCGTGCTGTCGACGCCGCCGACCGCAACGGTTAAAAGGGCATCGTCCCTCCGCGACGGATCGTCCGTTTGGCGCAGGCCTCACCCGGGACCGCCGTCGGCGCGGCGGAGAGGCATGGCAGACAGGGGACCGACGCGCTCTATGCACTACGATCACGTCCGCATCGCTTCAATCGGCTATGAACTCCCGCCGCAGGTCGTCACGTCGCGCGAACTCGAGGAGCGCCTCGCGCCCGTCTACAAGCATCTCCACGTGCAACCCGGCCAGCTCGAAGCCCTGACCGGAATCCGTGAACGGCGATACTGGAAACCGGGCAGGCGCATGGCGGACGGCGCCGCGGCGGCCGGTCGCAAGGCGCTCGACGCCGCCGGCCTCCCGGCCGAAGCGGTCGGGGTGTTGATCTACGCCGGCGTCTGTCGTGACAACCTCGAACCCGCGACCGCCTGCGCCGTCGGCGACGGCCTCGGCGTCAGCGGTGACGCACAGATCTACGATCTGTCCAACGCCTGCCTCGGCATCATCAACGCGATCGTCCACATCGCCAACGCCATCGCCCTCGGGCACGTCCGCGCCGGCTTGGCCGTCTCGTGCGAAAGCGCCCGGCAGATCGTCGACATGACCATCGAGCGGATGCGGGCCGGCTGCGATATGGAGGACTTCCGTCTCTCGCTCGCTACCCTGACCGGTGGTTCCGGAGCGATCGGCGTCGTGGTGGCCCACGAGTCCCTCGCGCCGGAAGGCCATCCCCTCTTGGGCGGATGCATCCGCAGTAACACCGCTCACCACCGGCTGTGCCGCTGGGGTCCCGACACCGGCCTTCCCTCGACGGCGCCCATGCAGATGGTGACCGACGCCACCGGCGTGTTGGAGCACGGCGTGACCCTCGGAACCGAGACGTGGCGCAAATTCCTCGAGGAGATGGAATGGTCGGTCGATCAGGTCGATCGCACAATCTGCCATCAGGTCGGCGCCGCCCATCGCGACACCGTCTTGAAGGCCCTCGGCGTCTCCCCCGAGCACGACTTTCAGACCTACGAACACCTCGGAAACATCGGCACCGTCAGCCTCCCGATCACGGCGGCGATCGCCGAAGAACGGGGCGTTCTGAAAAAGGGCCACCGCGTGGCCTGCTGCGGCATCGGCAGCGGTTTGAATTGCCTGATCCTCGGCGTCGAATGGTAACGATG
>JBHHVX010000096.1:0-15074 GCA_046754505.1 Phycisphaerae bacterium
CGGGCCGATGACGTCGATGGGCAGCCGCCCCGTCGCCAGCAGCGACCGCTCGCGCGTCAGCGGATCGACGCCGGTAAACAGGTGGACCTCGACGACGAACGTCCCGTCTTCATCGAAGGTATGGACGACGGTCCGGCCGTCGGCGACCGGCAGATCGACGATCACGATGCCGTCACCGAAGGCCCACGTGACGCGCCGCGCCTGCGGAAACTTTCGGAGATCGACCGAGAGCGTACGCGTCAACGTCGCCACGACAACGTCCTCGACAACGATCGCCGGCGGATTCGGCCCCAGGCCCGGCACGTCGATGCCCCGGCACCCTTGCGTCGTCATTCCCGACGCCGCCGCGAGCGCGCACAGCGCGGTGACGATAGTGATTCGTCTGTTCATGAGATGCCTCTTGACTGGCGGATATCCCCTCCGCGTCGACCCTGACATGGCCATTCCCCCCCGTTCGGAATCGGCCCACCACACGATTCTACGCACGCCGGGCGACGAAAGTCCTGCGCACGCCTGCGTCCGAAGAACGGGCAGGCCAGACTACCCCGGCTGCGGTCGGTGGGGAGTCAGTCCCCACTTCCACCGCGCGATTCAGGGACCCAGTTCCCACTTTGTCGGACCACCGGCGCCGGCCATCCCTCTATCGGACGGGGCCAAGCATGCAGTATCGAGCGTAAGACCTTGTCTGTGAGACAGTTACAGGAAGAGCCACCCGTTGGGATCGGCAACCACAAGTCCGCTGGCACACCGGTTGCCCTTTCACTCACCGACGTCACGGCGATTCGACAGACCCACGTCGAGACCCTGACGGTTGAAGAAGTTCCCCGGGCGGCTCGCCGGTTCTCGCCGCCCGGTTCACAAACGTGCCAGGCCCAGAAATGGGTCGGTTGTGTAGCGGGCGGGTCCGAGTGCGAGGCGGACCCGCCCATTTTTTGTCGACACCCGTCGCCCGGCACGGACCGGGTTGGCGATCTACGATCCCGGCGTTGCCCGAAAGATGCGTGTGCTGACGCCTTCCGGCCCGACTTCGACGGTAATGGTCCGCCCGCATCGAGGGCACCGCCCCGAGTATCGGGCGACGTCCGGACGCCGGTAGATGCGTGTGTAGCAATTGCAGCATTCGAAGTGCACGCCGATCCACGGTCGAACGTGTTTGGCTGAATCGACGCGGCCGCAATCGCCGCCGTCGCGAATCGTGCTGTCGACATGCCGTCCGGCCATATCCGTCCTATCGGCGTACCCCGTCACGAAGTCCAATCGCCCGGTCGATGCGAGGCGCTCGATCCACGGCCGAGACGGACGGGGCCTTCACATCGGCGCGGCCCGGGGTAGGATGGTCGCGAAAAGGGGTGACGATCTGGCGCCGCGCCCGGTGCCCGGAGCATGACATGGCAGGCAACGCAAACGTCCGATTGGCCGGTTCGATTCTCGCCGGCGACCTGTTGAATCTCGGTGAGGCGATCCGGACGTGCGAGCAGGCCGGCGCCGACCTCCTGCAACTCGATGTGGCCGACGGCCATTTCGTGCCGACCATCAGCTTCGGCGAGGAAGTGGTCCGGCGGACCTGCCGGATTGCCAAGACTCCTGTCGAGGTTCACCTGATGGTCAGCCGGCCGGAGGACTGGGTCGCTCGAATGGCCGGCTTCGGCCTGGAGCGGATGCTGTTTCACGTCGAGGCCAGCCACCGGGCCATGGGATTGGTCCAGACGATCGCCGCCGCCGGCATGAAACCCGGCGTCGCGGTCAATCCCGAAACGCCCGTCATCGCTGTCGCGCCGATGGTGCCCTACCTCGACAACGTCTGCCTGATGGGCATCGCCCCGGGCTTCGCCGGACAGAAGATGCTCGACTCGACGTTCGTCCGCATCACCAAGCTGCGGCAGGTCATCGAGAATGCTGGCACCGCCACCACCATCACGGTCGACGGCGGCGTCAAGGCCGACAACGCCCGCCGCCTCGTGGAAGCCGGCGCCGACGTCCTCGTCGTCTCATCGGGCATCTTCGCCCACCCGAAGCCGCTGGAAAGCCTGGCGGAGATCCGCCGTGCCGTAGCCGGCGGGCGGACGACAGACTGATCGCAGATCGATCTCGGCGTGCCAAATTGACAGTCGACGCGGTACCCCCCGTCGCCGACCTGCCATCCACGGATTCGCAGTCTCCATCCGGTGGACGAACCCCTTGTTTCTTGAGTTTCCTCAACTCCATATACCAGAACGAGTTACGTTCGAACTGGCCGTGCCCCCCACAAGCTCGCAGATTGGCACGACGCTTGCAAGCCCGCGTTTGCGGACGAAGTGATGACCGCGCACGGCGTCCACTGATACGACGGGATTCCAGTCCATGGCCCTATCCATGAGTTCGACGCCGCTGACCGTGATGATTGCGCGAGCGGCCGGCTGTTCGTGGGCCGAGGAGGCGGCCGCCTCGCTTGCCCGCCTGCCGGTCGAGGTCCGGTGGTCCGGCAGCAGCGATGAGGCCTTGGGAATGGCGACGGGAGGAAACGTTCATCTCGGCGTGGTGGACGACGGCCTGCCCGCCGACGGCGGGTTGGATTTTGTGCGACGGATACGGCGAATCGGCCTGGACCTGCCCTGCCTGCTGGTCTGCGACCAGCCGAGTCAGCGTGAGTTGCAGGACGCCCTTAGCCTGCAGGTGTACAGCGTGCTTCGTGCCGGGTCGTGTCGGCGTTCGATCGCGGACATCGTCGTACAGATCGGGCGTCAGGTGTACCACCTGGAATGGCCGGATCAGGAAAGTGTTAACTGAGGGTTGCCGAACAGGTGGTCTGATTCGGCGTTCAGAACAAGAAGGAGCCAGGAGATGGCGGTGACAAAGATCAAGGTGAGACCCCTGGGTGACAAGGTGCTGGTCAAGCGCATCGAGGCCGATGCCATGACGGCCGGAGGAATCATCCTGCCCGAGTCCGCGAAGGAAAAGCCCAAGCGCGGCCGCGTGCAGGCTGTCGGGGACGGCAAGCTGCTCGATACCGGCGAGCGCTCGAAGCCGCAGCTCAAGAAAGGTGACGAGGTTCTGTTCACCAGCTACGCCGGCACCGAACTCAAGATCAACGGCGAAGAAGTGCTGATCATGGACGAATCCGACATCCTCGCCACGATCGACTGATTGCTGCGGAAGGTTTATGCAAGCGGACCTCTTCCATGCGGCCCTTGACGAGTCGCTCAAATTCGGGCCGCGGGCGCGGCTTGTGCTGACGTTTCCCGGAAACGAGGACACGCTGCACATCCATCCGCTGACATACAACCGGATCGGAGCCGATGGGTTCAGGATTGAGATCCGCGTCTCGCAATATGACGATGTCGAGGTCGTCGACGACGTCGTGTTCGTCAACGCGGACGTGATTGAAACTGTGGAGCTACAGGTCAAACAAACCGGCGTCGTCTGGAAAGACGAACCCTACGCCGGCATGGGCGATGAGCCCGACTGACACACGCCCGGCCAACCGCCTCGCGCGACGCCGGGGCTGTCGGCCATGCGAAAAACAAGATACGGAGAATTGAGCGATGGCAGCGAAAAAGATTGCGTTTGAAATGGAGGCCCGGGAGGCGATTCGCTCGGGCGTGAACCAGCTCGCCCGAGCCGTAAAAAGCACGCTCGGCCCCTGCGGCCGAAACGTCGTGCTGGAGAAATCCTTCGGCTCTCCGACGGTGACCAAGGACGGCGTCACGGTTGCGAAGGAGATCGAGCTGGAGGACGCCTACGAGAACATGGGCGCTCAGATGGTGAAGGAGGTCGCCAGCAAGACCTCGGCCGACGCCGGCGACGGCACCACCACCGCCACCGTCTTCGTCGAGTCGATCTTCAACGAGGGCCTGAAGAACGTCACCGCCGGCGCGGCCGCGATGGAACTGAAACGCGGCATCAACGCGGGCGTGGCGGCTATCGTCGCCGAGTACGAGCGGATGAGCCGGCCCGTCAAAGAGTCGAAGCAGATCGCCCAGGTCGGCACCTGCGCCGCTAACCACGACGCCGAGATCGGCAAGAAGATCGCGGAGGCCATGGACAAGGTCGGCAAGGACGGCGTCATCTCGGTCGAGGAAGGCCAGACGCTGGACACCGTGGTGGAGCTGGTCGAGGGAATGCAGTTCGACAAGGGCTTCCTGTCGCCCCACTTCGTGACTAACCCGGAAGACATGGAAGTCCGGCTCGACAAACCCTACATCCTCATCCACGAAAAGAAACTCGCGAACATCAAGGACCTGATCCCGCTCCTGGAAAAATGCGCCAAGTCAGGCCGCCCGCTTCTGATCGTCGCCGAGGACATCGAGGGCGAGGCCCTGGCCACGCTCGTGGTGAACAAGCTCCGAGGCACACTCCAGTGCTGTGCGGTCAAGGCCCCCGGCTTCGGCGACCGACGCAAGGCGATGCTCGAAGACATGGCCACCATGACCGGCGGCCGCGCCCTCTTCGAGGACCTCGGCATCAGTATCGACTCCATCGACCTGAAGGACCTCGGCCAGGCAAAGCGCGTGGTGATCGACAAGGAGAACACGACGATCATCCAGGGCGCCGGCAGCACGAGCGACATCAAGGGCCGGATCGAGCAGATCAAGACCGAGATTTCCAAGTCGACCAGTGACTACGACAAGGAGAAGCTCGAGGAACGGCTGGCCAAGCTCTCCGGCGGCGTCGCACAGATCAAGGTCGGCGCAGCCACCGAGGTCGAGATGAAGGAAAAGAAGGCCCGCGTCGAGGACGCTCTCCACGCCTGCCGCGCCGCGGTGGAAGAGGGCATCCTGCCCGGCGGCGGCGTCGCGCCCCTGCGGGCCTTGGCGAACGTTCTGGACAAGGAAGAGAAAAAACTCCGCGGCGACCAAAAGACCGGAGTCGACATTGTCCGCCGTGCCCTCTGGGCGCCGATCAAGTGCATCGCCGCGAATGCCGGCGTCGACGGATCGATCGTGGCTCAGAAGGTCTTCGAGTCCAAGACTCCGCATTTCGGCTACAACGCCCTCACCAACCAATATGGCAACATGATTGAGATGGGTGTGCTCGTGCCGGCCAAGGTCGAGCGGGTTGCCCTCCAAAACGCCGCCTCGGTCGCCACGCTCCTGCTGACAACCGACGCGCTCGTTAGCGAGATCAAGGAAGACAAAAAGACGCCGGCCATGCCCGGCGGCGGCATGGGAATGTAGCAACGAACCCCGGTGTGTGGGGCAGGCGACCGGCCTGTCCCACACAGACCGTGGGCTGCCCTCCCTTTCTCGAGACCATAGACAACTACACCCCGGCGAGCCTAAGACCAGGAGACGCGTCCGATGACCCCGAAGGATTTGCTTGTCAGTCAAATGGAGGCCAGCCTGTGGCTGTTCGAAAAATTCACCCAGGACTTCAGCAACGAAGACGCGGCGTTTCAGCCGTTTGAGGGCGGCAACCACCTCAACTGGATGCTCGTCCATCTCGCGACAACTGCGGACTGGTTGATCAGCCTCCTCGGCGACACGCCGAAGAAGCTCTCCGACGACCTGCACAAGAACTATGGCGGCGGCTCGCAGTGCCGCGCCGACGACGGGATGACGCGGGCCGAGGCCTGGAAGATCTACACCGAAACGCACAAACGGGCCGTCGACTTCGTCAAGAGCTTCGACGACGCCCGTCTCGACAACCCCGCCCCACCGGATGTCCCGCCGATGTGCCAAAAGGTCGGCCACGTGCTCGGCCTGCTCGGCACCCATCCGTTCTGGCACTTCGGACAACTGTCCATCAACCGGCGCATGCTCAAGAAGCCGCCCGCATTCGGCGCGTAGCTCGCACGCTGGAAGTGCCGTCACGACGACGCGCTCGTCGCCGGCAGTGCGCGCCGGGCTTCGTAGCCGTGTGAAGGACACGATGCCGAGTGATGCACGTCGACTGTCGGATGCTCAGAAGGCCGCTGTTGGTTCAATATATCCGCTGTCGATATATTAGGAACAAGAGCCGCGGGCTTCAGCCCGCGCCGATGCAGCGCGAGAAAGCGTCAGGCGTCTGAATGGGTCTGCGCCGGATCACTCAGCCGGAACTCTTCGTGCAGGGCACGGACGGCGTCCGCGCCCGCGTCGCCCCGGACGACAAAGCAGACGCTCAGTTCGGAGGACCCCTGCGCGATGGCGACCACATTGATGCCGCCGGCCGAGACGGCCCCGAAGACGCGGGCGGCCACTCCCGGCGTCCCGCGCATCCCGGAACCCACGATCGCCACCACCGCCGTGTCCTCCTCGATGTTGACGTGACGCGCCAGCCCCGTCCGAAGCAGCCTGCGGTCGAGGGCCGCTCGGGCGCGGTCAAGCTGCGAACCGGCGATGGCAAACGAAATGCCGGCCTCCGACACACTCTGAGAGATCATCCGGATGTTGATCGACTCGTCCGCGAGGGCCTGGAAGACGCCGGCCGCCGTGCCGGGCCGCCCGATCATCGCCGCCCCGGCCACCGTCACCAATGCCGAATCGCGCACCAGCAGCACGGCCCGGGCCGTTCCGCCGGCGAACGCTCCGTCGGCGATGCGTGTGCCGGCACAGTCGGGGTTGAACGTGTTTCTCATCCGGACCGGAATCCGGTGCTCGGCCGCCGGCTCGAGGGCGCGGGGATGCATCGACTTGGCCCCGAACTGTCCCATCTCGAGGGCCTCGGCAAACGTGATCGACTCCAGAAGCCTCGCCTCGGGCACGATGCGGGGGTCGGTCGTCATCAGTCCGTCTACGTCGCTCCAGATCCAGATTTCGTCCGCACCGAGGGCGGCGCCGAGAAGGGTGGCGGTATAGTCGGAGCCGCCGCGGCCGATCGTTGTGACCACGCCGTGCTGCGTGGCGGCATTGAACCCGGTCACGACGACCCGCTCGCCGCGGGCAAGCCGAGCCCCGATCGCGCCCTTCACCTGAAAGAGCGAGAGATTCATCAGCGGCTCGGCCTCGCCGAAGCGCTCGTCGGTCGTGATCCCGGCCTCGGCGCCGGACACCGCCCGGCCGTCGATCGCCGCCGCCATCAGCGGCGCCGACAGCCACTCGCCATAGGCCGCCACCGCGTCGCGTGAGCGGGGCGTCAGTTCGCCCACCGCCGCAATTCCTGAGACAAGCGTCTCCATGCGATCCAGGATCGGGTGGACGCAGTCACCGGCCTCGAGCGCCCGAGCGGCCTCCTCGTGCCGGGCGCGGAGGTTGCCCAGCAGCGTGTGTTTGGCGGCGCGGTTGCCGGCCGCCGCCGCGTCCGCCAGCTCCAGCAGCGTGTCCGTCACGCCCGACATCGCCGAGACGACGGTCACGACCGTGTGGCCGTCGCATTCGCAGGCCCGGACCTGGTCGGCACACTTCCGGATCGTGGCGGCGTCGGCCATTGACGTCCCGCCAAATTTCATCACGATCTTCATGCTTGTCCGCCCATCGTCTGCCAGATATCCAGCACGTCGCGCAGGATCGCCGTCGCGGTCTCGTCGCCACCGGCGCCGCGTCCGACCAGCGTCACATCGCCGCTGGACCGCATCGACACGGTCATGGCATTCAGGTTCTTCGGCACGTTCAGCGGGCTGCCAACAGGCACCTCCCGCAGCCCCACGGCGATCCGCTCGCCGATCTCGGCGATGAGCTTGACCCGACGCCCGTCCTTCGCCGCCGCCGCGATCCGTTCCCGCTTGATACCGCGGATCCCCTCGACGGCCACGTCGTCCAGCGTCGCCGGACGGCCGAGCACCCAGTTTGACAGGATCACCGCCTTGGTGGCGGCGTCGATGCCGTCGATGTCGGCGCTGGGGTCGGTTTCGGCATAGCCCAGCCGGATCGCCTCGGCGAGGGCGTCGTCAAAGGCCTCGCCCGATTCGTGCATCCGCCACAGGATGAAATTGGTCGTGCCGTTCAGGATCGCTCGAACACCGGTGATCTCGTCACCGCGGGCGCACTCGCGGGCAAGGGCGAGCATGGGCGTGCCGCCGCCGACGGTCCCGCTGAACCGGAATTGCACGCGGTTGTATCGGGCCAATTCGAACAGCGCCGGCATCGCCACCGCCAGCGGGGCCTTGTTGACGGTCACGACGTGCTTGCCGGACCGAAACGCAAACCGGATGTGGTCGATGGCCGCTTGCGGTGCGGACAGCCGGCTCGGCGTCGACTCGATCAGGGCGTCCGCGTCGCTCTCACCGATCAAATCGTCGACGCTTGTCGTCGTGTCACCGTAGCCGCCGACCGCGGCGACCGTGCCGTGCTCCCGCTTGGCGACCAGCAGCTCGGTGGGCGACAGACCGCGCTCCGAGACCGCTGCTCCGCCCGAATCCCGAACGCCCACCAACCGCGGCGCCATGCCGCAGGCCCGATAGAGCGCCCCGCCTCGCTCATCGAGCAGGCGCACGAACGCCTGCCCCACCACGCCGAAACCCACCAGAAACAGCCTCATCCCAGTCGCAATGCCTCCCGCAACGCGTCCAGCGTCGGGCGGGCGCGCGGCATGTCAGGCGTGGTCCGCAGCACGGCGTCCGGGTCTTTCAGGCCGTGGCCGGTCGCGACGCAGACGACCGCCTCCGTGTTGGCAAGCCCGTGTTTCCGCAAATAGGCGATCGGAGCGGCCGACGCCGGCTCCACGAATCGACCCTCGAACCGCGCCAGGTCGCTCTGGGCGGCCAGAATCTCGTCGTCGGAGACCGTGCCCGCCGTCCCGCCCGACTCCCGAATCGCCGCCACCGCCTTCGGCCAGTTCACCGGCGCCCCGATACGAATCGCCGTAGCGACCGTCTCCGGGTGCTCGACACGACAGGCGTCGCAATCGCCGGCTAGGTGTTTCACGATCGGCGCCGCCCCTTCCGCCTGCACACCGATCATCCGCGGCAGACGATCGATCAGACCGGCCCGGCGGAACTCGTTGAATCCCTTCCAGATCGCGCTGATGTTGCCCGCGTTGCCCATCGGCAGGACCACCGCGTCGGGGCACCGCCCGAGCGACTCGCACACCTCGTAGGCCAGCGTCTTTTGTCCTTCGAGCCGGAACGGATTGATCGAGTTGAGCAGATAGATTTCCCCTCGCGTCACGGACAACTCGTGAACCAGCCGCATGGCGTCATCGAAATTGCCGTCGATCTGAACGATGTCCGCACCGTGGGCGACCGCCTGGGCCAGCTTGCCCTTGGCGACCTTGCCGCCGGGAATCAGCACGATCGCCCGAAGCCCCCGCCGCGCCGCATACGCCGCCATCGACGCCGACGTGTTCCCGGTGGACGCGCAAGCCACGGCCTCGGCGCCCAGCGCCACCGCCCGTGTCAGTCCCACCGTCATGCCGCGGTCTTTGAAAGACCCGGTCGGATTCTCGCCTTCGTTCTTGACAAATAGCTCTGGAATGCCCAACGCCGCGCCGAGTCGGTCGCAGCGGTGCAGGCCCGTGGCGCCCTCGTCCATCGTGACCGCGCTGTCCGCCTCGCCCGGCAGCAGCGGCGCATAGCGCCAGACGCCCCGTCCCGAAAACCGCGGGCCGCGAAGCTCGTCCGCATCCAGGGCGACCTCCAAAACCGACCCGCAGCGATCGCACGTATAGATGATCTGATCGAGCGGAAACTGGGCATCACAACCGAAACAACGCTGAATCACGCCCGTTCCTCCACGATCCTGGCCCCGCCGGCCACCCGGGCGACACGACCGTCAGACGCCACCCCCGCGGCGGCGAACGCCTCCGTCATGGCTTGGACCACACCGTCGACATCCGTCTCCAATCCGACCACGGCCGCGAGCGTCGGTCCCGCTCCGCTGATCACGACGCCTGTCGCGCCAGCCTCCCGGGCGGCCGCACAGACGCGATCGTAACCCGGAATGAACGGCGCTCGACAGGCATCGACAAACGATCCATCGATGGCCCGCCCCAGCGCGGCGGCGTCGCCGCTCAGGATCGCCGCGACAATCGCGCCACACCGCGCCCCGCCGCGGGCATAGTCGGCGATGGCGACAGTCTCCGGCAGCGCCGCCCGCGCCCGGCTCGTCCGCACCTCCACGTGCGGCGTCACCACGACGAAGCGCAGCGACGCCGGCGGCTCCAGCGTGACGAGGCGCGGCGGCCGGCCGTCGCTGACGATGGTGAAACCGCCGCAGATCGAGGCCGCGACGTTGTCGGCGTGAGCGGCTCCGGCCGCGGCCCGCTCGCCCTCGGCCGCAAACCCGACCAGTGCCTCGCGTGGCAGGTTCAGACCGAACAACGCGTCGGTCGCCACGACCGCCGCGGCCGCGCTGGCCGCGCTCGACCCCAACCCGCTGCCCGGCCGCGTGCCCTTGCGGATGCGCATCCGCACCGGCCGACGAACGTCGTGCGCCCGCATCAGCGCCGCCACGGCCCGACCCGCCGTGTTCCGCTCCGGCTCCGTCGGAATCCCTGCGACGGCCGGACCCGTCACCTCGATCTCCAGCCCGGACCCGCCCGTGCGGACCTCCACGACATCGGACGCTGCGTCCACGCACACGCCGAACGCATCCAGCCCCCATCCGAGGTTGGCGATCGACGTATAGGCCCTTGCAGTAATCGTCTCCGTCTCCGTCATGCCGCCATCATACTCCGCACGGCTCCGCCACGCCGCCTGCCTCGGCGCGTTCGAAACGGTCTGCGCAGCTATCGGCCCGCGATGCACGATCGACTTCCGACCCCGACCGAGCATGTTTCGTAAACTTGAAGTCGGGCAGCCGTGCCTCCGTAACATGTTCCGATAGGACAAGACCGTCCATCCGGGAGGAAGCCATGTCAACGATCGAGGGAATTGGTCGAGTCGCATTCGGCGATCCGCAATTGGTGGTCACCCATCCGGCGAGCGCGGCGATGCGATTGGCGGGCGCCCCGTTTGCCCTGTTCGGCGGGGTCGCCGTATGGTTGGCACTCCGGGCCAACGGGCCAACAGCCGTACACCCGGCGGTCGCCGTGATCGGGGCGGTGTTCCTGCTGATGGGGCTGGGGCTGCTTTTGCACGTGTCACGCCGCGTCATCCACCGCGAGCGCGGAACGGTCGACGTGTTTCGCGGGATCGCGGTGCCGTTTTGGCACAAGACCCTGCCGCTTGATGGATTCAACCAGGTCCGACTGGACATCTTCTATGTATCGAACGGACAGGGGGCGGCGCGCAAGCGATACCGCGTGAGCCTCGTCTCGCCCACCGGTCCGACCTGCTCGCTGATGACGGCTTCGCGCTACCGGCAGGCCCGGCGCGAGGCCGAGCGGGTGTCAGCCTACGTCCGGCTCCCGATGGCGGACCACAGCTCGAAGAACATGTCCATTCGTCAACCGGACGAGCTGGACCGCCCTGTCGTGGAAGACTGGCGGAAAGAGGGTGTGCCGGCGCAGCATCCCGATCTCCCGGCCGACAGCCGTCTTGGCGTGCGGCAGGACGGAACGGAGCTGGTGGTAGACTTGCCGCGAGCCGGACTGACAGGACCGAGGGCCGTGCTGGCCGCCGCGATGCTCCCGGGACTCGGCGTGCCGCTCTGGCTTCTGGCGTCGGACAACGGGTTCGATGCGGGCGCGCTGGCGCGACACGGAATGTTCGTCCTGCCGTTCATGCTCGCACCGTTCGCGGTGATGGGTTGCCTCGTGCTTTGGTATTCGGCGAGTCGGGAGTGCGTCCGAGTCGGGCCGAAGCGGATCTCGGTGGTCCGGCAGCTCGGTCCGTTCTGCCGGCGCGTGAGCATCGCCTCGGACGCACTGGAAGAGTTGATCGTCCGCGACGTCCGTACGCTCCCGCCGTTGGGCCTGCGGACCGGTGGCCTCATCCTCCGAAGCGATGATCGCACGTGCACCGTCGGCACGGCCCTGAGCCGCGACGAGCAGTCCTGGCTGGTCGACGCCATCCGCTGGGCGATGACCCACTGATCGGTGAACCGCCACCCGATGTGGTCACAACGCCCCGGCGAGCTTGCAGGATAGAATTCGATTTCTATTATGCAAGGACCATGATCCGACGGAAGCTGGCCGAGATCCTGTAGAGTCCGCCGTGCAGATCGGTGCTTTCCGACTATGGCCCCAGCACGTTGTTGATAAAGGGCTGCAGGTCATTTCCGTCGACGAGGCCGTCGACGTTGATGTCGCCGCAGATCGGGTCGGGATTATTGCCCATCAGCGCATCGACGAAGCCGGGCACGTCGGCAAGGCCGAACAGGATGCCGTCGCCGTTGAAGTCGCCAAACTCGCACGGGTTCACGCCGCGTTGCGCCGCCGGCGGCGGAGCGGGCCGTCGAGAGACGGTTCGGTCGGCGGCGGCGTGGCCTTCGTGCGGCCGGTCGAGGGCCGCCGGAGAGTCATGGGCCACCAGGCCGGAGAAGATCAAGATCGCTGCGGTGATCATGCTTTGCATCGTTTGCCCCCACTTGCACATGTACCCATCGTTTGACGAGGTTCCTATTGGATCCGCTGTTCGGACCCGGTGCCGGTTTGTCCTCGGTGGTCCGCACAGCGGACCCTGCGGCGCCGACACGCGCGATGAGCTTGGCGGGCTCAGCCCCCTCCTTTCGCAGGACAGGACGCCAGCGCGGTGGAGAGGTCGTCCCGAAGGTCGGCCAATTCGCAGGGAAAGTCCAGGTGCAGGCCCTGCTTGAATGCGTCACGGGCGAGCGCCGGCTCCGAATTGGCCAGATAGGCCCGACCCAGCATCAGAAAGACGCTCGCATCCCGGCCCTCGGCCAATTCGGCGGCCCGGGCGGCGAGGGCGACGGCCTCCGCTGGCCTGCGCAGATCGGGGAACTCCACCGTACACAGGAATCCGGAAAAAAACAGCAGCCGGTCTAAGTCGTCCGGCACGTCCTCCAGAGCGGTCCGGGCGGACTCGTCCGCCTTCTCGAAGTAGGCGCGGGCCTCGTCCGCTCGCCCTTGCCGGTAGGCCAGCGAGCCGAGTTCCGCGAGCATCTGACCCGAGCTGATCGATACGATCGAACGATCGGGAAAGAGCTGTTCAACCTGCCGCCGCAACTCCAAGGCCCGCGACAGCGAGCGCCGGGCCTCTGCGTATTCATGGGCCTCAGTCTGTCGACGCCCGAGGTCGAAGAGCAGGTCGGCGAGGTGGTTCGCGTTGTCGAACTGGTTCCCGTCCAACCGGAGGATTTGCTCGCGGTGCCGGATGGCGCGGACCAGGTATTGGCGGCTTTCCTGCTGCGGTCGCCCGAGCCAGCGAACAATCAGGCTGAGTATCGCGTAGCGGTCGGCGAGCCATTGCCGGATCATCGAGTTGTCCGGCGCCAGCGCGATGGCCCGTTCGCCAAGCTCGACGGCCCGCCTGCAAGCGGCTTCGGCGGCGGACCAATCGCATGATCGTTCGGCGCGCTCGGCCAATTGGCCGTAGGCGCTGCCAAGACCGTACACCCGCAGCGGCTCATCCGGCTCCAGCGCGACCAGCCGCTCACAGAGCTTCATCCGCTTCGATTGATAGGTCTCGGCGAGATCCATGTCGCCCTGCTGCATGGCGACCCATCCGAGCCGTTCGTAACTCCAGCACAGATTGTCGAGCATGCGGACGTCGTTCGGATTCCGCCGTACCAGACCCTGATCGATTTCCATCGCGCGCGTGTAGGCCTCGAACATGGCCGGCAGGTCGCCGCGGCCGCGCGCCACGTCGCCCAGCCGAACAACGCTGATCGACAGGGCCGCCTGATAGTCGGCGTTGTTGAGATCGTTCGTGAGCAGATCGGACCAGATATCGACTGCCGTCTCAAACTTGGCTTCCGCCTGATCGGTTCGCCCGAGCGTGAAAGCGATGTCGCCGAGTTGATGATGGGTCCGTGCCAGGTCCGCCCGCAGCGCCGGGTCGTCGCTGTGCTCGTGCGTCAGGCGTTCCAGCCGGTCGAACGCCCCTTCGAGGACCGCCCGGCGCGTCTCCCGCGCCCTCGGCATGTCGGCCAGCCGGTCGGACACCTCGCGGACCAGAAACGCGACGGTGTCGCGGGCCATGCCGTATTTCTCGCGTGCGTCGGCCGCCTGGACCGCCTCGCGCGCCTGCGAAGCGGCCGTCCGCCTATACAGGAACGTCACCGTTACGGCATACGCAACACTGACAACGAGCATGACCACCAGACCCGCCGCCACGGCACGATGACGCCGCAGCGTCTTCGACGCGACATACCACGCACTGTCTCGCCGGGCCTCGATCGGCCGGCCGTCCAAATGGCGCTGGACATCGAGGGCCAGGTCGCCGGCGCTCTGATAGCGGCGGTCCGGCTCTTTGCTCAAACACTTCAGAACGATCGTGTCGAGATCGGCGTCGAGGTCGCGACGGTGGGCACTGGGCCGCGCCGGCTCGGCATGCAGGATGTTGTCCAGCACGTCCCGCATCGGCCCGCTCACCGCATAGGGAAACCCGCCGGTGAGCATGTGGAACAGGATCAACCCAAGGGCGTAGACGTCGGAGCGGATGTCGATCCGGTCGGCGTCGCCCGCTGCCTGCTCCGGCGTCGCCCACGGCAGCGAGCCGATGAACTGCCCGGTCATCGTCACCGAGGCGTCACGCGGCGTGCCGTCTGCACCGACGGCCAGCGTCTTCGCCAGACCGAAGTCGAGCACGCGCGGCTCGCCGTCGTCGTCGACCAGGATGTTGCCGGGCTTCAGATCGCGATGGACGACGCCGCGCAGGTGGGCAGCGTGGACGGCACGGCAAATCTTCGCGAAAAGGGTCAGCGACTCTCGGATCGTCGGAGCGGCGTCACGCACGAACGCGCTCAGCCGCCGTCCGCTGATGAAATCCATAACGTAGTAGCAACGTCCGCCCGCCACGCCACCGTCGTGGATCGTCACGATGTTCGGGTGTCGCAGCCGCGCCAGGATGTGGATCTCGCGCTCGAATCGCGCCGCCACCGCCGGACCGGCCAACGGGCCGTCGCGGAGGACCTTGATGGCCACCCGGCGATTCGTCGCAACCTGTGTCGCGTCGTAGACGATGCCCTGACCGCCGCGAAACGCCTCGCGGACGATCCGATAACCGGGAATGGCGTCTTCCGACAGGGACCGTCCGACCGACGCCCGACCGTCCTTCCAGGCGCGGGCGGCCTGCCGGCGCGCATAGTCCACGAGATGTCCCGCGGACTGATCGGCGAGTTGTGGCCGGCCG
This sequence comes from Phycisphaerae bacterium, assembly GCA_046754505.1. GTDB lineage: Bacteria > Planctomycetota > Phycisphaerae > UBA1845 > UTPLA1 > JAPULF01. The sequence goes on from JBHHVX010000096.1 coordinate 15,029, forward strand.
GATGACCCGGAGCGTGTCATGACATCACCTTGATGCTCGGTCACAC
>JBHHVX010000097.1:0-14960 GCA_046754505.1 Phycisphaerae bacterium
TCCTTCACCTCAAACTCGGCGTCGATCACGTCGTCGTCTTTTTTGCCGGCGGTGGGCCGCTCAGCGCGGCGCGGGGGCGTCCTGCCTCGGGGCCGGGGCGCCGCGGAGGAGGCCTTCGGTGCTCAGGTCCTCGTCGATCTGTGGCCAGTGGATGCCGAAGCCGCCGCCGGCGATCTGCCAGTCGGTCCGTTGCTCGGGCGTGGCGTGGAGCAGCCGAGGATACCAGGCCAGCGGCACCGTGATCGTCCGGCCGTCTTCGAGATCCACGCTCAGGGTGTCGTCCGTGAAGGAGACGTGCTTGATGCGCTCGCCGGGTCTAATGTCCGAAGAATTCATTCCAGGCACCCAAGAAGTTCTGCCGATGCTCGTGAACGATTCGCTCGATGGCACGCAGCTCTTTCGGGCTGAATCCGAGGTTGCGGGCCAGGGCCACGGGGGACAACCAGAACTTTCCCGACTGTGCGTCGCGGTCCACATGGACGTGCGGCGGTTCTCCCATATCGTGACTGACAAAGTATATGCGATAGGGACCGATACGGGCAATTGTCGGCACTTGCGATTCTCGTCACACCGATCGGCGGACAGTGCCCGCCCTACCGGATAACCCCCCGGCTTCCGCCGGGTGTTGTTGTTGGCCGCTATTCCTTCACCTCAAACTCGGCGTCGATCACGTCGTCGTCTTTTTTGCCGGCGGCGGCGCCGGCGGTTTCCTTTTCGGCGGAACCGGCGGCCGACGCGTCACCGGCTGCGCTGCCGCCTGCGGGTCCGGCGGCGGCCCCCGCCTTGGCGGCCTCTTCGTAGATGATCTTGCCGAGGGCCTGGCTGGCGGTCATGACGTTTTCGACGGCCTTCTTGATGGCGCCGGCATCGTCACCCTTCATCACGTCTTTCAGATTGCCGATCGCGGACTCGACCTTGCCGCGCTCGTCGGCGGGCACCTTCTCACCGTGCTCCTTGAGCGTCTTCTCGGTCTGATAGACGGTCTGGTCGGCTTGGTTTTTCGCGTCGATCAGTTCGCGTTTCTTTTTGTCTTCTTCGGCGTGGGCCTCGGCGTCCTGGCGCATCCGCTCGACCTCCGCCTCGCTCAACCCGCTGGAGCCTTCGATCTTGATCTCCTGGGCCTTGCCGGTACCGAGGTCCTTGGCCGACACGTTGAGAATCCCGTTGGCGTCGATGTCAAAGTTGACCTCGATCTGCGGCACGCCGCGCGGAGCCGGCGGGATGCCCGCCAGGTTGAAGCGGCCGAGCGTGCGGTTGTCGCCGGCCATCTGTCGCTCGCCCTGGAGCACGTGGATCGTGACCTCGCTCTGGGCATCGGCGGCGGTGGAGTAGGTCTCCTTCTTGCTGGTGGGGATCGTGGTGTTCTTGGCAATCATCGTCGTCATCACGCCGCCGAGCGTCTCGACGCCGAGAGACAGCGGCGTCACATCGAGAACGAGGATGTCCTTGACGTCGCCACCGATGATGCCGGCCTGGATGGCGGCCCCGATGCCCACCGCCTCGTCCGGGTTGACGCTCTTGTTCGGCTCCTTGCCGAAGATCTCCTTGCAGAGGTTCTGGACGGCGGGGATCCGGGTCGAACCGCCGACGAGGATGCACTCGGAGATGTCGCTCGGCGCCAGCTTGGCGTCTTCGAGGGCCTTGAGCACCGGCCCGCGACACCGCGCCGTCAGGCCGTCGGTGAGTTGCTCAAACTTCGTCCGCGTCAGCGTTTGGGTCAGGTGCTTGGGCCCGGAGGCGTCGGCGGTGACGAAGGGCAGGTTGATGGACGTCTCCATGCTCGTGGACAACTCGCACTTGGCCTTCTCGCAGGCCTCCTTGAGCCGCTGATGGGCCATCGGGTCTTCGCGGAGGTCGATCCCGTACTGCTTGCGAAACTCTTCCGCAACATAGTTGATCAGGGTCTCGTCGTAGTCGTCGCCGCCGAGGTGCGTATCACCGTTGATCGAGAGCGTCTCGAAGACACCCTCGCCGACATCGAGGATGGAGATGTCAAACGTGCCGCCACCCAGATCGAAGACGGCGATCTTTCCGCCCTTGTTCTGCTCCATGCCGTAGGCGAGGGCCGCAGCGGTCGGCTCGGGCAGGACGCGCTTGACGTCGAATCCGGCGATGATGCCGGCCTCCTGCGTGGCCTTGCGCTGCGAGTCGTTGAAGTAGGCCGGCACGGTGACCACGGCGGCCTCGACCTTCTCACCCAGATAGTCCTCCGCCGTCTTCTTGAGGTCTTGAAGGACCATCGCGGAAACCTCCGGAGGCGTGTAGGTCTTGCCGTGCGCGTTCACCTTGACCAGCTCGTCCGCGCCTCCGACGACGTCATAGGGGACGATCTTTTCCTCCGCGCCGACCTCGCTGTGCCGGCGGCCCATGAAGCGCTTGATGCTGTAGATCGTGTTGGTCGGGTTCGTCACCTGCTGGTGCTTCGCGATCTGGCCGACGAGGCGTTCGCCCTTCTCGGTGAAGGCCACGACCGAGGGCGTCGTCCGCGAACCCTGGGCGTTCGTCAGAACCTTCGGCGTGTCGCCCTCAATGACCGCCACAACCGAGTTAGTCGTCCCCAAATCGATACCGATGATTTTGGACATAGAAGAGTTCTCCATTCTTTCCAATCAGACGGGTTTCCGCGTGCGCGATTCGCGCACGCCGCCGCCCGGCGATCCCTATGCAACGAGAATGCCAGGAAGAGAATCTCGCACAACGGAAACGATAACTAACGTAATTGCAAATGGTTACAATGAAACGACGGCTGCGATCCCACGTCGGCCTGCCAGACTGGCATGCCGCACTGGCGCATGGCAGCGCGCATCGCATGCTCAGGATGGGGCGATCCGCCCGAGGGCGTCCAAGAGGTCTGCGTCGGCCGGCGACTCGAACCACCGCACGTCACCAATCCGCGTCGGCAGGATCATCCTGACCGTCTGTGACCGAACCTTCTTGTCCGACACGAGCCGCCGCAGGATGTGCTCCGGCTCGACCGCCTCCGGAAGCCGGAGCCTCAGGCCGAGACGGCTGAGCAGCGCCTCCGCTCGGTCGCGGTCCGAAGCCGGCAGGCCGCAGCGTCTCACGGCTAGATCGAGCGCGGCGACCATGCCCAAGGCCACGGCCTCGCCGTGCCGGAGGCGATAACGAAAGTGGGCCTCGATGGCATGACCGAGGGTGTGGCCGAAATTGAGCGCGGCACGGCCGACGCCGTCGCTGGCGGTCTCCCGCTCGTCAGTCACGACGACCTCCGCCTTGTGCCGACAGTTTCGGACGATCAGTTCGTCCAGAACCGCCCCGTCGCGGCGGACGATTGCCTCCGCATTCTGCTCGTGCCATTCGAAGAAGGCGGCGTCGCGGATGATGGCGTGCTTGACGGACTCCGCCAGAGCCGCGGCGTAATCTCGGACGGACAACGTTCGCAGGCAGGCAACGTCGATGCACACGAGCACGGGCCGGTGAAAGGCGCCGATGAGATTCTTGCCGGCCTCGTGGTTGATCGCCGTCTTTCCGCCGATGCTGGCGTCGATGTCGGCCTCGAGCGTGGTCGGACATTGGACGAAGGGCACGCCTCGATGCCACGTCGCTGCAACGAACCCCGCGAGGTCGCCGACAACTCCACCTCCTAAGGCGATGATCGGTTCGTCCCGCCCGTGGCCTCGCTCAGCGAGGTCGTCATAAAGCAGGCCTGCCTGTGACAGGGATTTGGAGGCGTCTCCGGGAGGGACCGTGATAACCAGCGAGTCAAAACCTGCGTCTTTCAGTGCCCGCTCCAGCACATCGCCATACAGCAGCCCGACGGTCTCGTCCGTCACAACGACCGAGCGATCGGCCGGTGCGGCGACGCGCAACCGGCGCCCGACGCCCGCAAGAGCGCCGATGCCGACGACGATCGGATACGGCAATCCCGGCGGTTGGATGGTGTGGATGGTCGAGGCCTCGACGGTGTTCATGGTCCAGTTCCTGCGTACGGGCTGCCAGCGGCTTCCATTGTACCCGCGATCCCGCTGAAACCGCATCGTTTGGCGGCCGCAGGTCAACGCTTGTGGCAATCGTTGGGGAACCTCGTGGAATCCGTTGCGATCGCGCGAACCGAGCGGCCCTCCCGAGCGTCTTAGTGTCATGGGGCATGAATTGGGGTGATATTGCCGCTTTCGGCTCGTTTACGGCTGGGGGAGCAGGGGCGCCGGCGGGCCGGGCGACGACAGCAGGCCGTGAATGACCGGGCGGAGGCACGGCCAGGAAACCACGCCATTTGTTAGCAAAGTATTCGTGTTGCAATCAAGCTTTCCAGAAACACATAACTTCATGTATAACAGAATATTGCGCCATGTAAATGGGGGCGATAAGGGGGCCTTGAAACACCTGTCCGCTTGACGAATAGCGGACCGGTCGTTAGTATGGTGGCACTATGGGACGATCAGCAACAATGACAAGACGACCATCCGGACGATCGGGGAGCAGGGCGACATCCGGTGCCAAGACTGCGCGGCGAAACCCTGCTGGAGGCCGCAGCCGAGGCGGAGTCCGGACCTATCGGCAGGCACTGGCCTTTTTATCGGCTCAAGTCAATTACGAGCGGCTGTCGCGGCTGGCGCGCAAGAGACAGAGCTTCGGCGTGACCCGCGTGGCCCGGCTCCTCAGTGACCTTCGGAACCCTCAGAAGGCCCTCCGAACGGTTCACATCGTCGGGAGCAAGGGCAAGGGGTCCACGGCGGTCATGCTGACCAAGATGCTCGAGAGCAACGGCCACAAGGTCGGGCTGTACACCTCGCCGCACATTCTCGATGTCCGCGAGCGGATCCGAATCGGGTCCGAGCTGATTCCCGAGATCGCCTTCACCCGGCTGATGCGAACCGTCGCAGAAATCGTGCAGGGCTACAAAGCGAGTCTCCCGACTTACTTCGACATCCTCACGGCGATCGCATTTCGCTACTTCGCCGACCAAGAGGTGGACATCGCGGTCGTCGAGGCGGGCCTCGGCGGGCGGCTGGACTCCACCAACGTCATCGCGCCGGAGGTCTGCGGCATCACGAGCATCAGCTATGACCACGTCCCGCAATTGGGCACGACCCTGCCGGAGATCGCCGGCGAAAAGGCCGGCGTCTTCAAAAAGGGCGTCACCGTCATCAGCGCCAAGCAGCCCGATGACGTCAAGCAGACCCTGAAGACCGCCGCACGACAGTCCAGCGCTCCACTGCTGTTCGTCGGCGACGAAATCGAGTTTACGTATCGCTTCGAGTCCTCGCCGATCAGTGGGCCGCTGGCACGGATCGGGGTGGCAACGCCCACGAGCCGCTACGACCACCTGGCCGTTCCGCTCTATGGCGAGCATCAGGCCATCAACTGCGGCGTCGCGATCGGTCTGCTGGACGCTTTGAAGAACCGGGGCTTCGCCATCGACGATGAGGCCGCGGTCAACGGCCTGGCGAAGGTCAAGCTGCCCGGTCGGATGGAGATGCTCTGCGACGACCCGCGGGTGCTCGCCGACGGTGCGCACAACGCGGCCAGCATCAAGGCGCTGATGCGGGCCATCGGTCAGAACGTGCCCTATGACTCGATGGTGGTCATCTTCGGCTGCTGCGTCGACAAAGACATCGAGGGCATGATGAAGCACGTCCTGCTCGGCGCCGACAAGATGATCTTCACCCGCCTCGTCTCACCGCGGGCCGCCGACCCGAGTGAGCTGGCTCAGACCTTCGCGGAAATCACCAAGGGCCGCATGGCCCAGGTCGCGCCGACTCTGGCCGAGGCTCTGGTCATCGCGGAAAAGGCCGTCTCCCGAGAAGATCTGATCTGCATTACGGGTTCGTTCTATCTGGTGGCCGAAGCGAAGCGGCTCTTCGCAGATCATCCTCATCGCGTTCGGTCCAGGGAGCTTCCGCAGGCGGCGGAAACCGCTTGAGAAGCTCCGCCGAGTGCCCGGCCAGCAGGAACAACACCGTCCACGCCGCGGCCGAGGCGCCGGCGACCAGAAGCCGCCCCGTCGACGGGTGCATGACGCCGAACACTAGGTAGCACCAGAAGAAGCCCGCCACAACACCCGTCAACAGCATCGCGGTTCGGCCGCTGCGCGGTCGTTCGTGCTGGAGACCCAGCCCGATGGCGCCCGCCGCCAGCCCACCGGTGAAGCACACGCACACCGCGGCCATCGACCAGAGTTGGTACGGTTCGCTGTCCTCGAGAATGCTCACGACCCGACGTTGAGGATCATGAGGCTTGATCGGCGTTTCGGTAAAGAGATTGACGCCGCCCCAGCAGCACGTCGCCACCACCAGGATCGCGCCAACGACCTGAAAGACCACGCCGGTGGCCTGACAGAAAGCCCGCGGCGACGGGGCGGACGCCGCGCCGTCCGGTGGAGCGGGATCGGACATAAGAATCTCCGCGACGCGATGTCGCCCTGCTCAGAAAACTACCGCCCGAGCCGCCTCGCGGGTAAGCTCGACGAGGGTGTCGGCACGCTGCGTTGCGCTCGCACGCGACTCCGGCGGTTCGTATCCTGAGCGCGGGTCGACGAGGGGTCAAGCCGAAGCGGCGCGGGCCGCCGCCTCGCTCGATAGCCCGGCGGACGGGAGGATCACTCGAATGATCGCCGCAGAAATGGACATTCGTCCTATCATCGGCCTCGAAATCCACGTCCAACTGGCCACGCGGACGAAGATGTTCTGCGGCTGTCCCGTCGAGTTCGCCGCCCAGCCAAACAGCCGCGTCTGCCCCGTCTGTCTCGGCCTGCCGGGCACGCTGCCGGTCATCAACCGGCGGGCCTGCGAGCTGGCCGTCAAGGCCGGTCTGGCCCTGGGGTGTCGTGTCGCGGACTTCACCAAGTGGGATCGCAAGAGCTACTACTACCCGGACATGCCCAAGAACTATCAGATCAGTCAATACGATCTGCCCCTGTCGCACGACGGCCGCTTCGAGATCCCCCTGCCCGATGGCTCGCTGAAACCCGTCGGGATCATTCGCGCCCACCTGGAGGAGGACGCCGGCAAGAGCCTGCACGAGGGGCTGAATCATACACGAGTCGATCTGAATCGCGCGGGCACGCCGCTGCTGGAGATCGTCACGAGGCCCGACCTGGACAACGCCGACGCGACATACACCTTCTGCGTCGAGCTTCAGCGGCTGGTGCGCTATCTGGGCATCTCCGAAGCCGACATGCAGAAGGGACACATGCGCTTCGAGCCAAACGTCAATGTGGCGATCACCTGCGACGGCGTCGAATACCGCACGCCCATCAGCGAGATCAAGAACCTCAACAGTTTCCGCAGCGTCCGCGGCGCGATCCGCTATGAGGTCGAGCGACAGGTCCGCGAATGGGAGGCCGACCACACCTACACGCTCGACACCCGTGGCAAGATCAATCTGGGCTGGGACGATGAACGCGAAGTAACCGAGTTTCAGCGCGCCAAGGAGGAATCGCACGACTACCGCTATTTTCCCGATCCGGACCTCGTGCCCATGCGGCCGGACGCAGCGTGGATCGATGCCCTCCGAGGTCAGATCGGCGAGTTGCCCGTCACGCGACGGCGGCGATTCATGTCGGACCACGGCATGAGCGAAGGAGACTGCGATGTGATCCTGGCGGACCGGGAAACGGGCGACCTCTATGACGAGGCGGTCGCGGCGGGGGCCGACGCGGGAACGCTGACCAAGCAGTTTGTGGGTATCTGGAATCGCCTCGCGTCGGCAAGCCAGACGTCGGTCGGCAGACTGGGCGTCGATGCGGAGCGCGTGGCTGATCTGGCGAAGATCGTCGCTCAAGGCGTGGTCAGCGCCACGGCCGCCGCCCAAATCGCCGATGAAACATACAAAACCAAAGACGACCCGACCCGCAGCGCGATCGACATCGCGCGCGGTTTCGGCCTGATCCAGGAACGCGACGAATCGGCCCTCCAGGCCTGGGTCGACGAGGCCTTCGCCAACCATCCCCACGCCGTCGACGACGCGATGAAGAACCCGAAAAAGGCCCACGCCGCCGTCGGTTTTCTCCGCGGCCAGGTGATGAAACTCTCCAAGGGCAAGGCCGACCCCCGCCTCGCCGGAAAGATGATCGAACAGAAACTCGGACGAATGTCGAACCCGTAGCACCGCCTCTTGTGGGTGACGCACCACTCCGTGTGGGTGACGCGGCGGGGAAATGGAGAGGCATGTGATTGTTGATACATCCAATGAGGGTTCATAGACCCAGGAGGAATGACGCCACATGACGAACCCAACGAGCAACCGTCGACCCCAGGTCGCCATCATCGGATCGAGTGAGGCCGACGAAGCGTTGATGAGCCTGGCCGAGCAAATCGGGAGGATCGTCGCCGAGTTGGGTGCCGCCCTCGTCACCGGCGGACGCGAGGGCATCATGGAGGCGGCGTCGAAGGGCTGCGCCGAGGCCGGCGGCACGGTCATCGCCGTCGTCCCCGGCACCAGCATGGACGAGGCCAACGGGTACGCCCATTTCGTCATCCCGACCGGCCTGGGCTGGGCCCGAAACGTCATCACAGGCATCGCCGGCGACGTGATCGTCGTGCTCGGCGGAGCGGCCGGCACGCTGAGCGAGATCGCCTTTGCCTGGATGTACGACCGGCCGATCCTCGCCCTCCGCCCATCCGGCGGCTGGGCGGAACAGACGGCGGGCCGATCCCTCGATCACCGCCGCAAAGACGTAGTCCTCGACTGCCGGACGGTCGCGGAGCTTGAGATCGCCCTGCGGCAATGCCTCGTCGAAGTCCGCCGGTCAAAAAATACAATATGACCGCCATGCCAATCGACTCGATCCGCACCGCCGTTACCGGATGGGTCTTGCAGCACCCGAGCGACTCAAGTCGGTTGGGGCCAGTTGGTCCGGGTGAATCGTCCGTTGCGGCTGATGATCTTGCCGTCGGCCTCGATCGTGCCGCCGCGGCGGAGGTCGCAGACCATGTCCCAGTGGAGGCCGCTCTTGTTCTTGCCGCCGCTCTCGGTGATGGAAGCGCCGACCGCCGCGTGAAACGTACCGCCGATCTTCTCGTCAAACAGCGTGTTCTTCATGTAACGCCGGATGCGGTAGTTCGTGCCGATGGCGATTTCGCCGAGGATGCGGGCGCCCTTGTCCTGGTCGAGCATGCTGATGAGGAAGTCCTCGTTCTTGCTGGCCGAGCAGTCGACGACCCTGCCTGCCTTGAACGTCAGGCGGATGTCGTGGACTTCCCGACCGCCGTGGACCGCCGGGAAGTTGTAGCACACGACGCCCTCGGTGGCGTCCTCGATCGGTCCGGTGAACACCTCGCCGTCGGGAAAGTTGGCATGGCCGTCACAGTTGATCCAGCGGCGGCCTCGGACGCCGACGCGGAGGTCGGTGCCCTCGTCGTTGCGGAACCGGACCTCGCGAGCACGGTTGAGATAGGCGCAGACGCGCTGCTGCCGCGTGCTGATTTTCCGCCATTCGGCGGCGGGATTCGGCTGGTTCAGAAGGCCCGCATCAAAGACAAACGCGGCGAAATCCGAGAGCGACATCTCGGCATCCTGGGCCGCGGACTGGCAGGGAAACTGCGTGCCCACCCACCGCAGCCGGTCCTTGCGGCTCTTGGGCAGGGCAAGGCGTTTCATGAAGATGTTGACGATCGGCTTCCGGGCGGCGCTGGCCCGCGCCTGGGCCTTCGGGGCGACATGGCTGAGGTGTTTCGTGTTGGATCCGCCCCAGGCGGTGATCATGCAGTCAATGGTCTTCATTTCATAGCGGGTGACGGGGTTGACGTGATCGAGTTGGTGCTTCTTCGCCAGCTTGAGGAACTGCTCAGCGCACTCGTCCGGCGACAGTTGTACATAGGGATGTCCGCCGGCCTTCAGAACGGCCTTGTACAGCTCAACCATCAACGGTTCGGCAACCGTAGAGGCAGCGATGCGGACCAGGTCACCGCGCCGGACCTCCACCGAGTAATTCACCAGGACGTCAGCAAGCTTCGCGAGGCGTGAATCGTGCATGGGGTTTCCTGTGTATTGACATTCATTCTCGTCGTATCGGCAGCCGCGAGACGGCCGGGCCACCGACGCCGGCGCCTCGAGGTTCGCACGCGGGCAATCGAAGTTATACTACAGTATGAATTTGCTCAGGTCCTCGTCTTCCACGATCTCGTTCAGACGCTCGCGGACGTAGGCCGCGTCGATGCGTCGGGTCTTGCACGACAACTCCGGAGCCTCAAACGACAACTCCTCCACAACCTTTTCCATGATCGTGTGAAGCCGCCTCGCGCCGATGTTCTGGGCGGTCCGGTTGACCTGGCCGGCAATCGATGCAATCTCATCCACCGCGTCATCGGTAAACTGTACGGTCAGACCCTCGGTCCCCAACATCGCACGCTGCTGTTTGATCAGGGCGTTTTGCGGCTCGGTCAGGATCCGGATGAAATCGTCCTTGGTCAAATCGTTGAGTTCAACGCGGATCGGCAGGCGACCCTGCAACTCCGGCATCAGCTCGCTGGGCGGCGCGTTGTGAAAGGCCCCCGCGGCGACGAACAGGATATGATCCGTACGAACCGTGCCATGCCGCGTGTTGATTGTGGACCCCTCGATGATCGGCAGCAGGTCCCGCTGCACCCCCTGCCGGCTCACGTCGGGGCCGTGCGCCGACCGCTCGCCGCACAACTTGTCCATCTCATCGATGAAGACGATGCCGGCACTCTCGGTGCGCTGAATCGCCATCTCCGTGGTCTTGTCACGATCGATGAGCTTCCCGCATTCCTGATTGAAGATGACTTTGCGCGCCTCGCGGATCGTGACCTTGCGATCCTTCGGCTGACTCGGCATCAGACGTTCCATCAGCTCCTGCATTTCGGGTCCGAGTTGATCCGGACCAATCGTGGTCGCGAGCATACCCATAGGGGGGACCTTCGACTCGACGCGAAGCTCGACGAGGCGATCCTCGAGTTCCCCCTCACGAAGCTGGTGGCGGAGCTTCTCGCGGGTTCGGAGCCGGCGCGACTCGGAATCGCTGTCGACCTCCTCCGCACCCACGGTCGCATCGGCCGCCGGAAGAAGCTCGTCTAGGATGCGTTCCTCGGTCAGGGTGTCGGCTCGCTCTCGGACGACTTCGGTCTGCTCTTTCTGAACCATGGCGATGGCCAGTTCGAGCAGGTCGCGGATCATCGAATCGACGTCGCGGCCCATATAGCCGACTTCCGTAAACTTGGTGGCCTCGACCTTCAGAAAGGGCGCGTTGACCAAGATCGCCAGACGCCGCGCGATCTCGGTCTTCCCCACACCCGTCGGACCGATCATCAGGATGTTCTTCGGGCCAACTTCCTCTCGCATCTCATCCGGCAATTGCTGACGTCGCCAACGGTTTCGGATCGCGATGGCCACGGCGCGTTTCGCTTCGTCCTGGCCGATGATGTGACGATCGAGGGCCGCGACGATCTCGCGAGGCGTCATTTCGTTCATGGTTGTGTTTCTAGCCCCTTCAGTGTAAATGTGGCGGTCACCTCCATGTGGTATGCTATGGGTTTGAGCTTGTCGGACACCAGTTCGGCTTCCGGCCGGTCCTCCTCGTCGTCAAACCTGGGCCGCTGGCGGCCGAACACGGCCACCATCTCATTCGCTACACGCTGACGCTCGTTCACGTTCGACACGATCGAATCGGAGATGCGTTGCAACGTCCCCAGCGATCGCCCGGCGGACCAGGCCAGTCGTGCGGCCTGGCTGCGGGCGTTCTCAAACGCCAGCCGAGCGACCGCATTCATGTCATCGTCGGTAAGCCGCCGGACGTAATAAAACGTCGGTCCGTCCTCGATCCGAATTCTGGGCCGCCTTGGGCCAACGGGGTCGGCGTCGTTCGATCCGCCATCGTCTGTGTCATCCTCTTCGTCGTCCGCGCTGTCGTCTTCATCCTCGTCGCCCGTTTTGAGCACCTCCATGTCGCGAAGCTGGTCCCGGATTGCGTCTATTTCACGTTGCTGATCCTCCGGGTGCCGGCCGGCGAGGTTCCATTCCAGCAGCACCGGCATGGCCAGACGAACACGGTCCTTCGGCTTGTCGTCGTCGCCGCCGCCCTGCCCCATCGCCGCTCGCATCATCTGCGCCTGCATCTGCGCCATCCGCCCCTCGCTGGGCTGGTGCTCGACGGCCTCGCCGAATCGATGCGCGGGACGCGGCTCATCCAACCCGGCCATCCGCTTCTCCAGTTCCGACCGGCAGGCCTTCAGTTTCTTCAACGCCGACCGGGCGGACTTGCCATAGGCATAGACGCGCCACCGGACGCGAACGAGGGTCGGCTGAAACCGCTGCCGGCCCGTGCCGCGCACCTGAACCGTCGGCCCATCCGCCGCTACGGCAGCGGCGGTAAGGATTCCAACGACCCCCCAGCCCAACGCTACTCGTGTTAACATGGCGCATCCTCCGGTCACTCCGTCTAGGCCGCACCCACGGTCGACTGCGAGCACACTTTGACATAGGTCGGGAGGATCGGCAAGCCTCGCGAACCACGCCCGGCCGGCCCGGCAGGAGAGTGTCTACACCGGATTCAGTCGCCGAGTTGCGACAGATTGATTTGCCCGAGTCCCTGACTGTCCCAGCCGAACGTCAAGCCGCCGCGGCGCGGTTTGCTCGGCCGCTTTTTCGCCGGAGCGTCGCTCGACGAAGTCCCGGCCGCAGCCGCCTCCGCGGACAACTCGGCCGGCCGAGGCCGCATCGACAGCGAAATACGCCGGGCCTCGCTGTCCACCCCTAGCACACGAACCTCGACCTCCTGACCCGGCTTGACCTTGTCGGTCACGGATCGGACCCGTTCGTTCGCCAATTCGGAGATGTGGATCAGCCCGTCGACGCCCTCTTCCAGTTCCACGAACGCCCCGAAGTCCGTCGTGCGGACCACCTTGCCCTTCACCGTGTTGTTCGCGGGGTACTTGCTCTCGACGTTGGACCAGGGATCGTCGCGCAACTGCTTGAGGCTCAAGGCGATGCGCTGGGACTTCGTATCGACGCTGACGACGCCGACATCGACGATGTCGCCCTCCTTCACGACTTCGGATGGATGGCGAACACGCCGGGTCCAACTCATCTCGCTGATGGGCAACAAGGCATCCAGACCCGGCTCCAACTCGACGAAGGCACCAAAACTCGCCAGTCGCACGACGCGGCCCTTGATCGTCGCTCCGGGAACATAGCGCGTTTCCGCCGTCTCCCACGGATTGGTCGTGATCTGCTTGAGTCCGAGCGATATCTTCCGCTTCTCGGAGTTCAGTTTTAGAACCTTCACATCCAGTTCGTCGCCGACTTTGAGCAGGTCCTCGGGTTTGCCGAGGCGGCCCCAGCTCATGTCGCTGATGTGGAGCAACCCGTCAATACCGCCGATGTCCACGAACGCGCCGTAATCCGTCAAACTGCGGACCTTGCCTCTGCGGACTTGACCGACTTCGAGTTCCGTGAACAGTTGTTGCTTTCGTTCGGCCTGCTCGTGAAGGAGGCACTTCCGGCGCGAGACGACCAAGTCGCCGGCGTCAGCCTCGAATTTGGTGACCTCGGCCCGGATCACCTGGCCAATCAGATCGGAAATGTCCTTCATGAAATGGAGGTCGACCTGGCTGGCCGGGACGAAGGCCCGCACGCCCTCCACGTCCATGTCCAGCCCCCCCTTGTTCATTCCGGTCACTTTGCCCTCGACGACGAGACCGACCCGCATCCCGTCCATGAGCTTCATGCGCCTCGCTTCACGCATGGAGACCTTGAGCAGCCCGCCTCGAGGGTCCGCGCCGACGACACAGACCTCGATCGTATCTCCGAGGTTATACGACTCATCGCGACGGAAATCTGCCAGCGGCATCGCGCCGAGAGACTTCGCGCCAAAATCGACCAGGATGTCCTCGGTCCCGATATTCGCGATGCGTCCGGAGACGATCGCGCCCACCGAAACTTCGTCGGTGACCACCTCGGCCGCCCTGGTCGAATCGGCGATCTCTGCCGCCGAGACGCCCTTCATCGCATCCTCGACCGCCGCGTCAAGATCGTCCCCGTCCGCCTCACGCAGCGCCGCGGCAATATCGTTCTCAGGTTCGGGCGGGCGGACCGCCGAGGGTCGCGGGACCGCCGTGTCCGCCGAAGGAGCGGACAGAGGCGTACCGGACCCGCCCCCCAGACCGCCAGCCGGCGGCTGATCCGCCTGCGGCTGGACCGGAGACTCAGCTTGTTGATTCTTTTTTATGTCTGGAATCGAATCCATCAGGATCGGCCTCAGCGGGGTCACAGTACTAGGAGGGGTCTGCACCCTCGGCGGATCACACGGCACCCCGCACACCCAGTCGGAGACCACCAAGGTTTCGGCCTCACCGGCGAGCGGCTTGATCGAAAGTCCGTCGCCGGAACCCGCAGAATCTGCCGCCCTCTCCGTGCGTCTCCTTCAGCGTCCCAATCCCCGTCCAGCACTACGATAACCGATCCGCACCCGCGAATCCACTGCCACGGTCCCTGATTCCCGCCTGAAATCTACGGCTCGTTGGGCCCCCCCCCGCCGCGCCGCCGGTTTTGGGCTTGCGTTCCGGGCGGCGGGTGGCTTATAATGAACGGCGAGGCAGGTGTCGGCTAATGCCGCCCCCCCAAGAGAATCCTCTTTCACGGACGGCGTGGCGAGCCTCGCTGTGTGAAAGAGGAACTGAGGTGGCGGCTTGGCGGACATCGACGACAATCCCGACAAGGCGTTCTGGCCGGTTCGGTCTTGGCCGAATCTGGGGGAGGGTGTCAGAATCAGCCGAAGCTGCTTATAGTACGTTGTTGGCGAGTTGCCACAGGAAGCATTCGTGTTTCGCTCGGTAACAGAGGACCGGAGCCGGCAGCAGACAAAGACAAGAGGGGGATACCGCGCGATGCGGTGTGCCTCTAGGGTTATGCCGACAGTCTGATCGGCCCGTAGGATAACGAGCCTAAAGGAGTCAAGAGTGATGAGGTACGCCAATCGAAAGCGGTTCGGGTTCACGTTGATCGAGTTGCTGGTGGTCATTTCGATCATCGCGTTGTTGATC